>NZ_JADWYS010000001.1:1580617-1918117 GCF_015831345.1 Caenimonas aquaedulcis
CAGCTCGAAGGCTTTCTGGTCGCCCGCGACCGTACGCTCGACCAGCATGAGGTCTGTCTCGGCGGGTGTCGGCGATGCAGCGGGCGGCGTCTTCGTCATGGAGTGGGCGCCGCCGGGCGCGGATGCGGGGAGGCTTCGGGTCTGGCGCGCGAATATACAGCACGGCGCAGGTCCCGCCATGCGGATTCGCGGCGGCGGCTTTCGACCCAGAGCCATTCGGGCCCGGTGGGAGCGCGCCAGTGCAGGAGCATGACGCCTTGAAGGTCGAGTATCGCGGCCACCCTGCCTGTGACGGCGTTCGCGCCTGCTTGCCAGGCCCAGTCACGGCCGTCCCAGGACAGCTCACCTGCCGGCGCCTGCAGCCACGACCAGGCGGCGAAACCCCCGGAACCCACCAGCGCAGCCGCCATGGCGCCTGCGCGCCAGCCTGGGATCGGCATCTGCCAGATCCATAGCATGCCCACGCCGGCGGCGGCCAGCCACACGCAACTCATCAGCGCGGCGGCAAAGAGCGAACGCCCCACCGGATAGCTCACCGATGGGGCGCTGTGCATGGGTGGGTATCGCGGCGGATGACTTGGATCGCAGTGCCCGCGTTCAGGTGAGCCGCTTGAACACCAACGTCCCGTTGGTGCCGCCGAAGCCAAAATTGTTCTTCACGGCCACGTCGATCTTCATGTCCCGCGCCGTGTTGGCGCAGTAGTCCAGGTCGCACTCGGGATCCTGATGGAAAATGTTGATGGTGGGCGGGCTCTTCTGCTCGTGCAGCGCCAGCACGGAGAACACCGACTCGATGCCCCCCGCGCCGCCGAGGAGGTGACCGGTCATCGACTTGGTCGAATTGACGACGAGCTTCTTCGCGGCGTCGCCGAATGCCGCCTTGATCGCGTTCGTCTCGTTCAGGTCGCCGAGAGGCGTCGACGTCCCGTGTGCATTGAGGTAGTTCACCTCGTCCACGTTGACACCGGCGTTGCGCAAGGCGTTGAGCATCGACCGGCGTGGGCCGTCGATGTCCGGCGCCGTCATGTGGTACGCGTCGCCGCTCATGCCGAAACCGGCGAGCTCCGCGTAGATCTTCGCGCCGCGCGCCTTCGCGTGTTCGTACTCCTCGAGCACCAGCACGCCACCTCCCTCGCCGAGGACGAAGCCGTCCCGGTCCTTGTCCCAGGGCCGCGAGGCCGTCTTGGGGTCGTCGTTGCGCGTGGAAAGGGCGCGCGCCGCGGCGAACCCGCCGATCCCGAGGAGGGACACGCAGGATTCGGCACCGCCGGACACCATCACGTCCGCATCGCCCGCCTCGATCAGGCGCGCGGAGAGGCCGATCGCATGCAGGCCCGTGGTGCAGGCCGTGACCACTGCGATATTGGGACCCTTGTAGCCGAACTTGATCGACACGTGGCCGGAGATCATGTTGATGATCGAGGCCGGCACAAAGAACGGCGACACGCGCCGCGGCCCGCGATTGATCAGTTCGCTATGTGTCTCCTCGATCATCGGCAGCCCGCCGATGCCCGAGCCGATGTTGCAGCCGATGCGCGTCGCGAGTTCTTCGCCCACCGCATCGCCTGTCGGCAGGCCCGAATCGGCGATGGCCTGGCAGGCAGCCGCCAGCCCGAGGTGGATGAAGCGATCCATGTGCCGGGCTTCCTTCTCGGGAACGTAGTCCCCGATGTTGAAGCCCTTGACCTCGCCCGCGAATTTGCAGGCGAGCGCGCTGGTGTCGAACTTGGTGACGGTATCGATGCCGGACTTGCCGGCAAGGAGATTCGCCCAGGATTCGGCCGCCGTGTTTCCCACGGGGCTGATGCAGCCCAGGCCGGTGACGACGACGCGGCGTCTCATGCTGGGTGTCAGGCCTTCTGGTGGGCGTTGGCGTAGTCGACGGCGTTCTGCACCGTCGTGATCTTTTCGGCGTCCTCGTCGGGGATCTCGATGCCGAACTCGTCTTCGAGGGCCATCACCAGTTCCACCGTGTCCAGCGAGTCAGCGCCGAGGTCGGCCACAAAGGCTTTTTCGCTGGTGACCTGGGACTCTTCCACGCCGAGTTGCTCGGCGATGATTTTTTTGACTCGTGCTTCGATATCGCTCATGGTTCCCTCAAAGGGTTGTAAATGAATCCGCGATTTTAGCCGCCGACGGGTGCTGTTCCCTGTAGGCGGCCACCGGGCGGATCAACCGGGGTGAGTGAAAGGTCGGCGCCTTCAGGACATGAACATGCCGCCGTTGACGTGGATTTCCTGCCCGGTGACGTAGCCGGCGAGCGGGGAGGCGAGCCAGGCGACGGCATGCGCAATGTCCGACGGCTTGCCCAGGTGCCCGAGCGGAATCTGGCCCAGCAGCGCCTTTTGCTGCTCTTCCGGAAGGGCCGCGGTCATGTCGGTTTCGATGAATCCGGGGGCGACGCAATTGACCGTGATACCGCGGCTGCCGAGCTCACGCGCGAGTGCCCGCGTCATGCCTGCGACCCCGGCCTTCGCCGCCGCATAGTTGGCCTGTCCCGGGTTTCCCGACGCGCCCACCACCGAGGTGATGCTGATGATCCGCCCGTAGCGTTGCTTCATCATGGTGCGCATCACCCCCCGGCTCATGCGGAAGACGGCCTTGAGGTTGGTGTCCAGGACGGCATCCCAATCCTCGTCCTTCAGCCGCATTGCCAGCATGTCGCGCGTGATGCCGGCGTTGTTCACGAGCACCTGCAATCCGCCGTGCTCCTTGACGATGGAATCGATCAGGGCCTCGGAGGCCTTGCCATCGTTGACGTCCAGCGTCGCCCCCTTGCACCCGGCATGCGCGCCGAGCGCATGGCCGATGCGCGCCGCGCCGTCGTCGGTGGTGGCCGTGCCGATCACCTTGAGGCCCGCCTGTGCCAGTTCCAGCGCGATGGCCGCGCCGATCCCCCGGGATGCACCCGTGACCAGGGCCACCTGCCCCGCGAATGAGGTCGTCATGCGAGTGCTCCCTTGGCTTCTGCCAGCGTGGCCGGGTCGAATACCGCAAGGCCCGTCAATTCCGCATCGATGCGCTTGCACAGGCCCGTGAGGACCTTGCCGGGCCCGCACTCGACGATCGTCGAAATTCCGCGCGCCTTGATCGCCTGCACGCACTCGACCCAACGCACCGGACCGAAGGCCTGTTCGTAGAGAGCGGCGCGAATGCGATCGGGGTCGGTCTCCACCTTCGCTTCGATGTTGTTGACCACGGGAATGCGCGGAGCGGCGAACGAAGTCGCGGCCAGTTTTGCCTTGAGATTCTCGGCGGCCGGCTTCATCAGGCTGGAGTGGAAGGGCGCGGAGACCGGCAGCAGTAGCGCGCGCTTGGCGCCCTGGGCCTTCACCACTTCGCACGCCTTGTCGACGGCCGCCTTGCTGCCGGCAATGACGGTCTGCGTCGGGTCGTTGAAGTTCACGGCTTCGACCACCTCGCCGGAGTTGGTCCCGAAGCTGCGCATCGCTTCCGCGCAGCACTCGATCACCTTCTGCGCGCCCATGCCCATGATGGCGGCCATCGCGCCCGTGCCCACCGGCACGGCTTCCTGCATGGCTTGCGCGCGAAAGCGCACCAGCGGGGCGGCCTGCGCGAGCGTCAGCACACCCGACGCGACGAGTGCCGAATACTCGCCCAGTGAGTGGCCGGCGACAACGGCCGGCGCGTCGCCGCCCTCCGCCAGCCAGGCGCGGTAGGCCGCGACACCTGCCACGAGCATCACGGGCTGGGTGTTCGTGGTGAGCGCGAGCGTTTCCTTCGGCCCTTCCTGGATCAGCCGAGCGATGTCCTCGCCCAGCGCATCGGACGCTTCGCGCAGCGTGTCGGCGACTGCAGGGTGGTCGCCCCAGGCGTCCAGCATGCCCACGGACTGGGACCCCTGGCCGGGGAAGACGGCAGCAAATGGTTTCATGGTCGGTTCACTAGAAGTCCAGCAGCACGGCGCCCCAGGTGAAGCCGCCGCCCACGCCTTCGAGCATGAGCGTGTCGCCCTTTTTCACCTTGCCGCTTCGCACCGAAGCATCGAGCGCGAGGGGAATGGATGCGGCGGACGTGTTGCCGTGCTGGTCCACCGTCACCACGAGCTTGTCCAGCGGCAACTTCAGCTTCTTCGCGGTGCCTTGCATGATGCGGATGTTGGCCTGGTGGGGGATCAGCCAGTCGATGTCGGCCTCGGTGCGGCCTGCCTTGGAGAGCGTCGCCCTAGCCGCATCCTCGAGCACGCCGATCGCGAGCTTGAAAACCGCCTGCCCGTCCATTTTCAGAAGGGGGTCGCCCAGCACCTTGCCGCCGGAAACGTTTCCCGGCACGCACAGGATGCCGACGTGTTTGCCGTCGGCATGCAGGTCGCTCGCCAGGATGCCGGGCGTGTCGGACGCTTCCAGCACCACGGCTCCCGCGCCGTCGCCGAAAAGGACGCAGGTGGTGCGGTCGGAAAAATCGAGGATGCGCGAGAACACTTCGGCACCGATCACCAGTGCCTTGCTGGCGGCGCCCGTCTTGATCAGGGAATCCGCGATCGTGAGCGCGTATACGAAGCCGCTGCATACCGCCTGGACATCGAACGCGGCGCATCCGGCGATGCCGAGCTTGTTCTGCAGGATGCACGCGGAGGACGGGAACACCATGTCCGGCGTGGAGGTGGCGACGATGATCAGGTCGATCTCGGAAGCTGCGATGCCCGCGGCCTCCAGCGCGTTCCGTGCCGCCTGCGCGCCCAGGTCGCTGCTCGTCACTTCAGGCGCTGCGAAATGACGGGCCTGGATGCCGGTGCGCTCGATGATCCACTGGTCGGACGTTTCGATGCCCCGGGCCGCGAGCTCGCCGGCAAGGTCGGCATTGGTGACTCGGCGCGGGGGCAGGAAGCTTCCGGTGCCGGTGATGCGTGAATATCGGGTCATCAGGGAAATGGATCAGGACGCCGCAGTTTCCATGGTGCGCGCCTCGCCTTCGCTGCCCACGAGGAGGGGCCGGGCATGGGCGATGCGCGTCTGGACGCGCTCCAGGAGGTTGTTTCGCGCCGCATCATACGCCCGGTTCAAGGCCTGGCTGAAAGCGAACTCGTCGGCCGATCCATGGCTCTTGAAGACCAGCCCCCGCAGGCCCAGCAAGGCTGCGCCGTTGTAGCGACGGTAATCCACGCGACTTTTGAATGCAGATAGGACGGGATAGGCAAAGATAGCAGCCAATTTGGTCACGATATTCCTGTTGAATTCTTCCCTCAGGAAACCGCCGATCATGCTCGCCAGGCCCTCGCTCGTCTTCAGCATGACGTTCCCCACGAACCCGTCGCACACGACGATGTCGGTGGTCCCCTTGAAAATGTCGTTGCCCTCGACGTTGCCGTAGAAGTTCAAGTCCCCGGAATTGGCCGCAGATCGAAGCAATTCACCCGCTTTTTTGATCACTTCGCTGCCTTTTATCTCTTCCTCCCCGATATTGAGCAGCCCGACGGAGGGGGCCTCCACATGGTTGAGCGCGGACACCAGCGCCGACCCCATGACGGCAAACTGCAGCAGGTGATGTTCGGTGCAGTCCACGTTCGCCCCGAGGTCGAGCACCGTGGTGGCACCGCCCTTCGCATTGGGCATGGGGTAGGCAATAGCGGGACGGTCGATCCCGTCGACCGTCTTGAGCAGGTACCTGGCCAGCGCCATCAAAGCGCCGGTGTTTCCCGCGGACACCGTGGCCTGCGCGTGTCCGTCCTTGACCTGCTGGATCGCGATCCGCATCGACGAATCTTTCTTGCGGCGCAGCGCGACTTCGACGGCGTCGTCCATCGCGACGACCTCGGAGGCATGGACGACGCGGGCCCGCTCATGCACGAGCCCACCCAGCTGGTCCTGTGCGCCCACCAGCAACAAGTGAGCGTCGGGATGCGCTTGCAGAAACTGCCGGCAGGCGGCGAGCGTGACTCGGGGGCCGTGGTCTCCCCCCATGCAATCGACGGCCAGGGTTGTCATGGGCTCAAATGTAGAGGGAATCGGACGGGCAGGCCTACCGGCAGCCGGTGCCAAAAATGAAGGCCCGCGCTGCGGGAGCGCAGCCGGGCCTTTGGGGGCGGGATCCGGTTCAGTGCGAGCCGTATCAGGCCGGGGGTATCAGGACTCGTCTTTGGTCTTGAGCACCTTGCGGCCACGATAGAAGCCCGTCGGGCTGATGTGGTGGCGCAGGTGGGTTTCGCCGGTGGTGGGTTCCACCGCGATGCCCGGCACCACGAGGGCGTTGTGCGAGCGGTGCATGCCGCGCTTGGACGGCGATTTCTTGTTCTGCTGGACGGCCATGAGGGGCTCCTCGGTACGTTGAACCCCGCGCAGGGAGCGCCCGGGGTCGAAAAGGGTGGGTAGGGGCCAGCGAGGGTGGCACTGGCGGAAAAGCCCATGATTATAGCCCAACTCCTGAATGCGCCGCGTGTCTAGGTGGAGCCGCCCTTGAGCTTGCCCAGGACCGCAAAGGGATTTTCCCGCGCGCCCGCCCCCGCGTCGAAATCCTCGTCCGCCACGCTCATGGACAGCTGCTGCGGGCACACGTCGTGGCGGGGGGCGAGAGGGGTTTCCATCAGCAGCTCATCCTCGACCAGCTCCAGCAGGTCGAACTCCCGCGACAAGGCCAGCACGTCTTCCTCGGCCTCCTCATCCTGCGCGGCCGCGAGGTTTTCGTCGGCGACGAAACGGAAACGGCGATCCGTCGTCACGTTCACGTCCACGGGACCCAGGCATCGCTGGCAGGTCAAAGCGAGCACCGCCCCGGCCTCGAGGTGAAGCCAGATCTCGGGATTCACATGGCCGGGGTTGCGCATCTCCCCCGTGGCCGACCAGACGACGGGCGCCGGAGATTCCGTGTCCTGGGTCTCGGCCACCAGCCTGGCGTAGCGGGCAAGCGGCTCCTCGCCGCGCAGCGTGGCACCGGCCTCGGCGAAAGCTTTCACATCCAGGCGGCGCGGCGGGAACTCCTTGGTCATCGGCCCAGTGTAAGAGAATCGCGCCATGTCCGAGGCTCCCACCCCTGCCCCACCCCGCCGGCTCGTGCTGGGCTCCACGTCACGCTACCGCCGCGAGCTCATGGAGCGGCTGCGGATCCCGTTCGATGTCGCCGCGCCCGACGTGGATGAAACGCCCCGCCCCGGCGAGCGCCCCGACGAACTCGCCCGGCGCCTGGCATTGGCCAAGGCCCGCGCCGTGGCCGCCATGCATCCCGGCGCCATCGTGATCGGCTCGGACCAGGTCTGCGATTTCGACGGCGAGCCCCTGGGCAAGCCCGGAACGCATGACAACGCCGTGATCCAGCTTCGGCGAATGCGCGGGCGCGCGGTCGTGTTCCAGACCGCGGTGGCCGTGGTCTGCACGGATGCGGGATTCGAGGCGGTCGAGCTGGCCCCGGTGAAGGTTCGGTTTCGCGAACTCAGCGACGAAGAGATCGAAAACTACCTGCGGCTGGACCAGCCCTACGACTGCGCAGGCAGCGCACGCAGCGAAGGCCTGGGGATCGCGGTGGTCGACGCCATCGAGAGCGACGACCCCACCGCGTTGATCGGACTGCCCCTCATCCGTACCTGCCGCATGATCCGCGCCGCCGGCGTGAAGGTGCCGTGATGCACGACACCGGCAAGGGAGCCCTCTACCTCGTGCCCGCGCCGCTCGATTTCGGCTGCGCGGTGCAGGCGCCGCTCGCGGATGTGATGCCGCAGGCCACCTTGCTCCAGGCATCGGCGTTGTCGCACTGGATTTGCGAGAACGCCAAGTCCGCGCGCGCCTATCTCAACCGCATCGCGGAACTGCATCCGCTGTCGCTGCCGCTGCGCGAACAGCAGATCGTCGAACTGCCGCGCGAAGTGCACAAGAAGGGCGACCACGCGGTGGCTTTCGACGCCCGCCCGATGTTGACTGCGGCTCTCTCTGGACACGACATCGGGCTGCTGAGCGAGGCGGGGATGCCCGCGATCGCGGACCCGGGCTCCTCGGTGGTCCGCGCCGCGCACGACCTCGGCCTGCGCGTGGCGCCCCTCGTGGGTCCGGTGTCGCTTCTGCTGCTGCTCGCCGCGAGCGGCATGAACGGGCAGAACTTCGCTTTCGTGGGTTACCTGCCGCAGGATTCCATCCAGCGCGCGCAGCGCCTGCGGGAATTGGAGAACCTGGTGCAAAAGACCGGCCAGACGCAGCTGTTCATCGAAACCCCCTACCGCAACGCCGCGATCTGGGACGCGCTCGTCAAGTCGCTGCAGCCTGGCACGCGGCTCGCGGCGGGCAGCTCGCTCACCATGCCCGACGCGCAGGTGCGGAGCTTGTCCATCGCGCAATGGCGCCACGAGGCGTCGCCGGTGTCCAACGACACGCCGGCCGTCTTCGCCATCGGGCGCTGACGCTCAGCGGATCGCCGGAATCGCCTTGAGCGCGCGGATGGCGCCCTCGCCCATGGCCGCGCCGAATTTCTTCGCCAGGCGCTCGGCGACGTTGTCGCGGCGCGTGTAATCGACCAGCTCCTCCGCCTTCACCACCTCACGCGCAACGAAGTCCAGGTTGCCCAGCTGGTCGGCGAGGCCCATCTCCACCGCCTGCTGGCCCGTCCAGAACAGGCCGGTGAAGAGTTCGGGGGTCTCCTTGAGCCGCTTGCCGCGCCCGGCTTTCACCGCGTCGATGAACTGCTTGTGGATCGTGTCCAGCATCGCCTGTGCGAACACCCGATGCTTTTCGGTCTGCGGGCTGAACGGATCGAGGAATCCCTTGTTCTCCCCCGCCGTCATGAGGCGGCGCTCGACACCCAGCTTGTCCATGAGGCCCGTGAAGCCGAACCCGTCCATCAGCACGCCGATGCTGCCGACGATGCTCGCCTTGTCCACGAAGATCTTGTCGGTCGCCGCGGCGATGTAATAGGCGGCCGACGCACAGGATTCCTCGACGACGGCGTAGACGGGCTTCTTGTACTTGACCCGCAGGCGCTTGATCTCGTCGTTGATGATCCCCGCCTGCACCGGGCTGCCGCCCGGCGAGTTGATGAGCAGCACCAGCGCCTGGGCGCCGTTGTCCTCGAACGCCGTGCGCATCGCCGCAGTCACGGCCTCCGCACTGGCGTCGCTGCCCGAGGCAATCTCGCCCTTGATCTCGATCACCGCGGTATGCGGGGTGGATTTGTCCGTGCTTGCGCTGCCGCGGTGCGTCAAGCCCCACACCAGGAACACGAAGAACGTGAGCCAGGCGAGGCTCCTGAAGGCGCGCCAGCGGCGCGCGGCCCGCTGCTCCCGCAGCGTCTCGAACACGAGTTTTTCCATCGTGGTGCGCTCCCACAGCCCGGGGGCCGTGGTGCGGTCGGACTCGTTGTACGCGGCGGCGCGTGAAGAAGGAGCCGGAGGCTCGGGCGGCAGGGTTTCGTCCATGTGTTCAGAACTCGACGGGTTTCAGGTTGTAGGCAGTATGCCAGTGGACCACGCCATCACGCTCGGTGAGGGCGATCTTCACGAGTCCCCCGCGGCAGGGGCCGCCCGCGCAATCGCCGGTGTCCGGCCGGTAGGCCGCGCCATGCGTGCTGCAGAGGAGCCAGCGGCCGGTGTCGTCGAAGAAGCGGTTGGGCTGCCAGTCGAGCTCCATCGATACGTGCGTGCAGCGGTTCAGGTAGGCGTGCACGGCACCTTCGAACCGGATCGCGAAGGCGCGGCAGGTCTGCCCGCCGAACACGACGTCGAAAGGCACGGCGTCGCCGCCCTCGGCCAGGTCCGAGGCGTTGCACAGGGGAATGAGCTCGTCGCCCATGGCCTCACGCGTTCGCGAGGAGCCAGGCGCGCAGGTCGGCCACCGAATGCGCGATGAACAGCGGGTTCAGCGCGCCGAACTCGCCGGGTTCGTGGGCACCGTAGCTCACCCCCACCGACGGGCAGCCCGCATTGACGGCCATCTGCAGGTCGTGGGTCGTGTCGCCGATCATCAGGGTGCGCGACGGCTCGGTGCCGAATTCCTGCATCAACTCATGGAGCATGCGCGGATGGGGCTTGCCCGCGGTCTCGTCGGCGGTGCGCGATCCGTCGAACACGCCCTTGAGCTGGACGCTGTGCAACGCGTCGTCGAGGCCGCGGCGCGATTTGCCCGTCGCCACCGCGAGCAGGTGCTGCTGTGCCTTCAGGTCGTCGAGCAGGCCGAGCACCCCTTCGAACAGCATGAGGTCGTTCTGCCGGGCCAGGTAGTGGTGGCGGTAGCGTGCGCCGAGCTCCGCATACTTCGATTCCGGCACGTCGGGCGCCGCGTGCGCGAGCGCCTGCATGAGCCCCATGCCGATCACGTAAGCCGCAGCCTTGTCGGTCGGCATCGCCCCGCCCACGTCGACCACTGCCTGCTGGATGCAGCGCACGATGATCTGCGTGGAATCGAACAGGGTGCCATCCCAGTCGAAGGCGATGAGGTCAAACCGGCGGGGACGGGGCGTGGGCATGGTCGGCGAACTTCTGCAATTCCGCCGGCAGCGGGGCGATCAGTTCGACGCGTTCCGAGGTGGCGGGATGATCGAACTGTAACCGCCACGCATGCAGGAACATGCGTTTGAGCCCCTGTTTGTGCAACTGCCGGTTCGCCTCGAAATCCCCGTACTTGTCGTCGCCGGCGATCGGGTGGCCCTGGGATGCGAGATGCACCCGGATCTGGTGCGTCCGTCCCGTCTTGATGGTCACTTCCAGCAGCGTCAGCCCCTCCAGCTTGCGCGCGACCTTCACGAGCGTGATCGAGCGCATGCCGTCCGGATCGTCCTTCGCCACCACCTTCACGCGCCGCTCTCCGTCGTCCTGCAGGTACTTGTGCAGCGGCAGGTCGATGACCTTCTTGCTGGCCGGCCATGCGCCATTGACGAGCGCGAGGTAGGTCTTGCCGGTTTCGCGCTCGCGGAACTGGTCCTGCAGGCGCGTCAGCGCCGAGCGCTTCTTGGCCACCAGCAGGATGCCCGAAGTCTCGCGGTCGAGCCGGTGGACGAGCTCCAGGAACTTCGCGCCGGGCCGGGCCTGCCGCAACTGCTCGATCACTCCGAAACTCACGCCGCTGCCGCCGTGCACAGCCACGCCCGCGGGTTTGTCGATGGCAATCAGGTGCTCGTCTTCCAGCAGGACAGGAAACTCACGCGCGGGCGCGGGCCGCTCCAGCTTCTCCGCGATCCTGTCCGAGACCCGCACCGGGGGCAGCCTGACGACGTCGCCGGCCGCCACTCGGGTATCGGCGCCGGCCCGCCCCTTGTTCACGCGCACTTCGCCGCTGCGGATGATGCGGTATACATGCGTCTTGGGCACGCCCTTCAGCTCGCGGATGAGGAAGTTGTCGAGCCGCTGGCCGGCCGAATCCTCCTCGACCGTCACGAATTTCACCTGCGCGCTTGCAGGGGGCGGATCGCCCCCTATAATGTGTTTCACTAGCGTAACGCTGTAAGTGGTTGATTTGCCTTGGAGTTTAGTCCACGCATCGGCCCGGGTTGCGCTGGAAGGTCGATGCCACCTTGCTCCGGACGCGCAGATTTGCCAGCCATCGCTGGCGATGGCCCGTCCAGGTCGGGGTCAAGCCGGCACTTTGAAACACCGATACGGAATAACAGTCCGCAAGCCCAGGCTTGCCGGACGGACAAAGCGAGAACCCCTGTGTTGATGGCGATACTCCTGGCCTGCTGGCGGTGGCTCATAGCCCCGGCCGAAGCCCGTGTACCGCCGTCCGCACGCCTCACGGGGCCCCGGCCCGCCGCGAAACATGCGGCGCCCGGGCACCGCCGATACGGCGGCCCCCCTCTCGCCCTGCTCCACGAGCCCTTGCCACGCCAACCGAGCCCGTCTCGGTAAGCGCGCGCATCCGCGGCAATTCCATTCGTTTCAAGGCGCCTGCCCGGCATCGTTGACCCCAGAGCGGGTCTGTGATGACACATGCAAAAGAAGGTGACGCTATGAAGCGGATGCTGATCAACGCCACGCAGGCGGAAGAACGCCGGCTGGCGATCGTCGACGGACAAAAACTCCTCGACTACGAAATCGAAATCGAAGGGCGCGAACAGCGCAAGGGCAACATCTACAAGGCCGTCGTCACGCGCGTCGAGCCCTCGCTCGAAGCCTGCTTCGTCGACTACGGCGAAGACCGCCACGGCTTCCTGCCGTTCAAGGAAATCTCCCGCACCTACTTCGCCCAGGGCGTGCCGGTCAACCAGGCCCGCATCAACGACGTGATCCGCGAGGGCCAGGAACTGCTGGTCCAGGTCGAAAAGGAAGAACGCGGGAACAAGGGCGCGGCCCTCACCACCTTCGTGTCGCTCGCGGGCCGCTATGTGGTGCTCATGCCCAACAACCCGCGCGGCGGCGGCGTCTCGCGCCGCATCGAGGGCGAGGACCGGGCCGAGCTCAAGGAGAACATGGACCAGCTGGAGTATCCGAACGGCATGTCCATCATCGCGCGCACCGCCGGCATCGGCCGCAGCGCGCCCGAACTCCAGTGGGACCTGAATTACCTGCTCAAGCTCTGGGGCGCCATCGACGGCGCGTCCAAGGGCGGCAAGGGCGCCTTCCTGATCTACCAGGAATCGTCGCTCGTCATCCGCGCCATCCGTGATTATTTCAACCACGACATCGGCGACATCCTGATCGACACCGACGACATCTACGACCAGGCGCAGCAGTTCATGGCGCACGTGATGCCCGAGCACGCGGCGCGCGTGAAGCGCTACCGCGACGACGCGCCCCTCTTCTCGCGCTTCCAGATCGAGCACCAGATCGAATCGGCCTATGCGCGCGAAGTGAAGCTGCCGTCCGGTGGCGTGGTCGTGATCGACCACACCGAAGCGCTGGTGTCCATCGACGTCAACTCGGCGCGCGCCATCAAGGGCGGCGACATCGAGGAAACCGCGACGCGCACCAACCTCGAAGCCGCCGACGAAGTGGCCCGCCAGATGCGCCTGCGCGACCTGGGCGGCCTGATCGTCATCGACTTCATCGACATGGAAGAGTCGAAGAACCGCCGCGAAGTGGAAAACCGCCTGCGCGACGCGCTGCGCCAGGACCGCGCCCGCGTGCAGTTCGGCACGATCAGCAAGTTCGGCCTGATGGAGATGAGCCGCCAGCGCCTGCGCCCCGCCCTGTCCGAAGGCGCATCCATCCCCTGCCCGCGCTGCGGCGGCCACGGCCACATCCGAGACACGGAAAGCTCCGCGCTGCAGATCCTGCGGATCATCCAGGAAGAATCGATGAAGGACGGCACGGCCGCCGTCCATGTGCAGGTGCCGGTGGAAGTCGCATCCTTCCTGCTCAACGAAAAGCGCGCCGAGATCGCGAAGATCGAGCTCAAGCAGCGCCTGAACGTGATCATGGTGCCCAACAAGACGCTGGAGACGCCGAATTACCGGCTCGAGCGCCTGAAGCACGACGACCCGCGCCTGGACAACCTGCAGGCGAGCTACCACATGGCTGAGGAAATCGAAGACCCCACGGCCGTCACGCGCCGCTCGCACGAGCGCACCAACAAGCAGGAGCCCGTAATCAAGGGTGTGCTGCCGGACGCACCCGCACCGATCGTTCCGCCGAAGCCGGAACCCGTGAAGGCCGCCGAACCCGTGAAGGCGGCGGAACCCGCCGCAGCGCGCAAGCCCGCTCCCGCGCAGGCGCCCGCGCCGGCGCCGGTCCCGGCCGAGCAGGGATTCATGGGCTGGCTCAAGAGCCTCTTCGGTGCCGCGCCGGCGCCCGCGCCGGTCGCGGCCGCTCCGGCCGCCGAGCCGAAGCGCGAGGACAAGCGCGAAGGCGCGCGCGACGGCGCGCGGGGCGACGGCAACCGCCGTGGCGGCCGCGGCCGCGATGGCGAGCGCCGCGATGGACGCCGCGGCGAAGGCCGTGGCCAGGGCGGCGAACAGCGCCGCGACAGTGAAGCGCGCCGCGAAGGCGAGCCGCGCCGCGACCGCGCCGAAGCAGGTACCGAGGGGCAAGCCCGCAACGAGGGCGGACGCCAGCAGGGCGACCAGCGCCGGGGCGAGCCGCGTGGCGAACGCGCGGAACGCGGCGGCGAGCGCAACGGATCGCGCGACCGCCGCGACGGCGAACGCCGTCCGGTGGAAGGCGCTGCCGCGGGCATGCCCGCGTCGAACGAAGGCGCACCGCGCGAAGCCAGGCAGGACCGGCCGCCGCGCGGCGAGCGTCCGGATGTCCGCGGCGAAGGCCGCGGTGAAACCCGCCCGGAAGGCCGCGGAGAAAGCACGGAGCAACGCGGTGAGCGTGGTGAGCGCGGCGAAAGCCGTGGACGCCGCGGCGGCCGCGGCGGCGACCGCGGTCCGCGCGAGCAGGCGCCCGGTGAGGAAGTTGCCGGTGCAGCCGCGCTCGCAGGGGCTGCAGCGTCTGTCGGCATGGTGGCCGACACAGGTGGCCAACAAGCACCGGCGGCCGACCCGGTGCTCGAGTCGCATACCCACCAGGACGCGGCGCAGGATGGCCAGCAGGCTGGAAACGGTGGAGAGGAACGCCGCCGCTCGCGTGACCGCTATGGCCGCGACCGCCGCGAACGCGGCGGCGACCGCGCACCCCGCGAAGAAGGTGCCGCACCCGATGCGCAGCAACAGGAATCGCGCGTGCGCTACCCGACCGGCTTCGTGAACGACGAGGGCGAGCCCGCCTCCGAGCCGGCGCCCTACGCGGCGTCCACCGTCGCTGAGCCGGCGCAAGCTCCGTTGCAGGCCGAGGCGCCGGCGCCGGTCGCGTACACGCCTGCGCCCCGCCCCGTTGCCGCACCCGTGCCGGCGCCCGCCGCACCCGCTGCTGCCGCGCGCGAATTGCCCAAGGTCCAGCCCTTCCAGCTGCCCGTGCAGGAACTGGTGCAGGTCGCGGAAGGCTCGGGCCTGCAATGGGTGAACTCGGACGCCGCGAAGATCGCCGCCGTGCAGGCAGCGATCGCTGCGGAGCCGAAGCCGGTCCGCGTGCCCCGCGAGCGTCCGCCTGCGGTCGTCATCGATGAAGGTCCGCTGGTGCTGGTGGAAACGCGGCGCGATCTCGGCGAGATGAAGCTGCCGTTCGAGCAGACGTCGCTGCCGCTGTAACCCGGACAGCGCGGCCGGCTAGTCGCTGGCCGCGCGCTTCCAGGCCTGCGCGGCGGTTTGCTCGTCGCCGCGCTCCTCGGCCAGCAGGGCGAGGGCTCGCCACGCATTGCGATGCAGCCTCGCATCCTTCAGGCCCATCGCGGCCTGCGACATGAGTTGTTGCGCCTTGCCCCAGAGCTGGCGCTTCATGCACGCCATTCCCGCCAGGTATTGCAAGGTCGCGTCGCGCGGATTGGCGCGCTGCGCGGCTTCGATGCGCGCGAGCCACGCGCCGTCCAGGCTGTCCAGCCCGGCTTCCAGCGCGCGCACGAGCTTCACCTTCAATGTCTCCCCGAGCTCGCCCTGGCGCTCCCAGACCGGCAACAGCCAGTCTCGCGCAAGGTGCGCGTCGCCGCCCAGGGTGATCAGGCGTTGCGCCGCATGCACGGCGAGCTCCGGCATCGCGCGCTCCGACGGTTCGAGCGACGCCCACGCACGCTGCAGCTGGTTCACGTCGTGCGCGCCGTTGAGCAGGTCGATCGCCAGCCCCCGCACGATGCTGGCCGCCGCGCCCGCCGAAAAAGCGCGGTGCTTCGCGAGCAGGCGGGCCGTCTCCAGCGCCTCGCCGGTGCTCTGCGACAGGCGCGCGGCCTTCAGGCGCATGCGCAGCGCGAGCGTGCGGCGCGCGGCGCCCTGCGGCAAGCCCTTGAGCCAGTTCATCGCGGCCACCGGTTCGTGGTCGTCCAGCGACCAGCGTGCCGCGCGCATCAGGGCGCCCTCGTGCGTCTCCTGCGCGTCGCGCGAGGTGCCCTGCTCGAGCGCGGACTTGAGGTGTTCGTCGCGCCCTGCCTTGTCCTGCAGCGATTGCGCGCTTTCGGCCGCCAGAACGTGGGCCAGCGTGCGGACCTGGGCGGCATTGGTGGGCGCCTGTCCGCCGTCCGTGAGCGACTTCTCCTGCGCGAGCGCGATCTCCGCCGACTTGCGCGCGCGGGTGAAGCGCCCCGCGATGAGGTGCGAGATCGCGTCGAGGATGGAGCCGTGCATCGAACGCTCCTTCTGCAGGGCCCGCCAGCGCAGGGCCTGCCGCGGCAGGTCGAACAGGGCCGAAAGCGCGCGCAGCACCGCGTGCGCGAACATGAACAGGCCGAGCAGCAGCAGCAGCACGAGGTTGAGCCGCACGTCAACGCGGTACGGGGGCCAGAACAGCGTGACCGTGCCCTGGCTGTTGCTTGCAAAGAGGGCGATCGCGACGGCGATGCCGAACAGGGCCAGGAGCCAGAGGGCTGCGCGCATGCGTCTACCTGCCCGCTGCCGCGGTCGCAAGGACGGCCAGCGTTTCGTCGATGCGCGGGAGTTCCACCGTGCGCAGCTGCGCCTGCACCTGCTGCGCGAGGGCGATCGCGACCTGCGTCTTGCGCGCGGACGGGTCGAAGTATTTACGCAGCGCGGCGGTGGAGGCGGCCACGTCCGCGCGCGCGGAATCGGTCTGGCGCGCGAGCAGCGCGAGCCGCGCGTTGAGCAATTTGAGCTTGAGGTTCTCGCGCAGGAAGAACGCCTGCTCGGGCGCGAGCAGCGCAGCCTCGGGCTGGTCCACCCGGCTCACGCGGACCAGGTTGCGGGCTTCGTCGCGGACGTCGGCCAGCAGGCGCTCCCACCACGGCAGCGCCGCCGGGACGGCCGCCTTGTTCGCGGCGGATGCCGGGCCCGCCGGCGCGACCGCATTGGCCATCGGCAATTCATCGACCTGCCTCGCCAGTTCGTCGAGCTTCACGAGCAGGCTGGGCACATCCGTCACGCTGGCGGCACGGACGCGATCGATGTCGCGCGCGATCGCGGCGCGCACACGGGACAGGCGCGGTTGCGCTGCGCGGTCGAGGCGCTTGTCCGCGTTGCGCAGTTCGGCCAGCAGCGGCTCGACGGTGGCCGTGAGCTGCGCCTGCTGCTGCGCAAGGCGCAGGGCCGACTCGATGTCCACCACGAGGTTTTCGTCCCGCGAGCGCGACAGGCTCTGCATGAGCTCTTCGATCTGCGTGCGCTGCAGCGCGACCTCGCCCAGGCGCGTTTCGGTCAGCGCCTGCCGCGCGGCCGTGTCGCGCGCGAGTTCCTGGGCCTGCCGGGCCAGCGTGCGCGCCTCCAGGGCGCTGGCGCCGCTGTCGGCGCTTTGCCGCGCGAGCTGCTCCTGGATGGTCGACAGCTTCTGCCAGAGCAGGCCGCTGGCGACCAGCGCCAGCGCGGACAGCGCGAGGAAGAAGTACATCACACCGCGCACGACCACCACGTTCGCATTCCCGGCATTCGCTGCGCCGTCGCGCGGCGGCTGCGCCACCTCCAGCGTGGGAACGGGGCTCACGTTGGCGGGATCGGCGGGCTCTGCACTCATCCCAAAGATTTTAGGGCCGCGACCACGGCGTCGAGGCCCGGTCGTGACTCGCAAACAACACCGAACCCTGCCCGCCGTGCGCGCTCCGCGATGCGCGCATGCGTCGCGATCGCGCGCGCCTTCGACCAGTCCGCACCCGGGACGAACGACGACAGGTTGGCAACGGCCTGCGAACTGCTGAAGAGCCACACGGCATCGGCCCATTGCATGCGAATCGCGCGCGTGGCGGCGCCGTCGTACACCGGCGCGCGGCGCACATAGGCAGCGACCGACTGCACTGACGCACCCGCCGCTGCCAGCTGTTCGGCGAGCCAGTCGCGCCCCGCAGGCTCGCCATCGCCGTCCGAGCCGCGCACGATGAGGACGGCGTCGCCGGCCCGGATCTGCGACGCCACGCGCTGCCACAGGGTTTCCGAATCGAATTGCGCGGCGTCTGCCGCCGGTGCATCGACCCACGCGGCGTCCACACCGGCGGCCAGCAACGCGTCCCGGGTGCCGCTCCCCGTGGCCCAGGCGCGGGTGCGAACCGGCCAGGAAGCACCCGCCGGGCGCTGCGCGAAGAAGTGCCGCACCGCATTGCCGCTCACGAACATCACTGCGCGCGTGGGCATGGAAGCCAGCGCACGCCACGCCCGCTGGAGCGCCTGCGCATCGCCCACCGGCTCGATGGCGATGAGCGGGAACGAGACGGCGTCGAAGCCCTGCAGACTCAGCCCGCTCACCCACGCGCCGGCCTCGGCGGCGGGGCGGGTGACGATCACGCGCATGCCGGGGTCACCGCGCGCCGCCTTCGCGCAGGCGCATCGCCACCGCCGTCCCCAGCGCTGCCGCCTGCGAGACATCCGCGGCGATCAGCGCCGACTGCGCGCGCACCGGCGGCACGGCGCCTTCCGGGTCTCCCCATGCCGCGCGCAGCTGGAGGAACTCGCCGGAAAAGGTCGCGAAGGCCGCGAGCGGCATCGAACAGCTCCCGCCCATCGCGCGGCTCACCGCGCGCTCGGCCGAGACGGCCAGCGCGGTGGCGTGATGCGACAGCGGCTCGAGCGCGTCGAGCAGGTCGCGGCGCGCCGACAGGACTTCGATCCCGAGTGCGCCCTGTCCCGCGGCGGGCAGCATCTCCTCCGGCTCGAAGGCCACGCGGATGCGCTCGCCCAGGCCCAGGCGCTTGAGGCCCGCGGCCGCCAGCACGATGGCGTCGAACTGCCCCTCGTCGAGCTTGCGCAGCCGCGTGTCGAGGTTGCCGCGCAGCGGCTCGATCTTCAGGTCCGGGCGCATGGCGCGCAGCAGCACGACGCGGCGCAGGCTCGACGTCCCCACCACCGCGCCTTGCGGCAATTCGGCCAGGCCGGCATAGCGGCTGGAGACGAACGCATCGCGCGGGTCCTCGCGCTCCATCACGCACGCGAGGGCAAACCCGGCAGGCAGGTCCATCGGCACGTCCTTGAGCGAATGCACGGCGAGGTCGGCGCGACCCTCTTCGAGCGCGACTTCGAGCTCCTTTACGAAGAGGCCCTTGCCGCCGACCTTGCTCAGGCTGCGGTCGAGGATCTGGTCGCCGCGCGTCGTCATGCCCAGCAGCGACACCTGGTGGCCGCGCGCCTCGAGCAGCGACTTGACGTGTTCGGCCTGCCAAAGCGCAAGGCGGCTTTCGCGCGTGGCGATGACAAGCTTGCTCAATCTCGTAACCTGTTGGAAATGCCTGGGGGGGAGTGGATGCTAGCATGCACGCTGCCAAAAAATTAAGCAAAAGACCATGCCGACCGCCGTGCCGCCACCCGCCCCCACCGCCTCGCGGCGAGCCCGCGAGAACGAGCGCCCGCTGGTGGAGGACATCCGGCTGCTCGGCCGCATCCTCGGCGACGTGATCCGCGAGCAGGAGGGCGTCGAAGCCTACGAGCTCGTAGAGCGCGTGCGCAAGCTCTCCGTCGCCTTCCGCCGCGATGCCGACCATGAAGCCGATCGCGCGCTCAAGTCCCTGCTCAAGTCGCTGTCGGGCGAGCGCACGGTGAGCGTGATCCGCGCCTTCACGTACTTCAGCCACCTGGCCAACCTCGCGGAAGACCGCCACCACATCCGCCGCCGCGCCGTGCACGAACGCGCGGGCGATACGCAGGAAGGCAGCATCGAGGTCGCGCTCGCGCGCCTGCGCTGGGCGGGCATCTCGCCCAAGACCGTCTCGCAGACGCTCGCGCAAAGCCATGTCTCCCCGGTGCTCACCGCGCATCCCACGGAAGTGCAGCGCAAGAGCATCCTCGATGCGGAGCGGGACATCGCGCGCCTGCTCACCGAGCGCGACGAGATCAAGTCGCGCGCGCTGCCCAAGGACGCGCTGGCGCCGCGCGAGCTGGCCGCGAACGAATCGCAGATCCGCGCGCGGGTGATGCAGCTGTGGCAGACCCGCCTGCTGCGCTTCACCAAGCTGCAGGTGGCCGACGAGATCGAGAACGCGCTCAGCTACTACGAGGCGACCTTCCTGCGCGAAATCCCCAAGCTGTACGCGGACCTCGAACGCGAACTGGGCACGCACCCGGTGGCCAGCTTCCTGCGTATGGGACAGTGGATCGGCGGCGACCGCGACGGCAACCCCAACGTCAGCGCCGAAACGCTGGAATACGCCTTGCGCCGCCAGAGCGAAGTCGCGCTGCGCTTCTTCCTCACCGAAGTGCACTACCTCGGCGGCGAGCTGTCGCTGTCGGCCATGCTGGTGGAAGTGACGCCGGCCATGCGCGCCCTCGCGGAACGTTCGCCCGACACGAGCGAACACCGCCAGGACGAGCCCTACCGGCGCGCGTTGACCGGCATGTACGCGCGCCTGGCGGCGACGCTCAAGGCGCTCACGGGCGGCGACGCCGCGCGCCACGCCGTCGCGCCGCAGAACCCGTACCTGCGCGCGGAGGACTTCCTCGCGGACCTGCGCACGATCGAGCACTCCCTGCTGGCCCACCGCGGCACCGCGATCGTGGAGCAGCGCCTGCATCCGCTCATCCGCGCCGTCGAGGTCTTCGGCTTCCACCTCGCGACGGTCGACCTGCGCCAGAGCTCCGACCAGCACGAGGCCGTCGTCGCGGAACTGTTGAAGGTCGCGCGCGTGGAGCGGAACTACGCGGGCCTCGACGAAGCGGCGCGCAAGGACCTGCTGATCCGGCTCCTGTGCGATGCCCGTCCGCTGCGCGTGCGCGGGGCGGCCTACTCCGATCTGGCGCGCCACGAAATCGCGATTTTCGAATCCGCGCGCGCGATGCGCGAGCGCTACGGCTCCCAGGCGATCCGCCACTACATCATCAGCCATACCGAGACGGTGAGCGACCTGCTGGAAGTGCTGCTTCTGCAAAAGGAAGCCGGCCTCTTCACGGGGACACTGGACGACAAGGCCGTGTCCGACCTGATCGTCGTGCCCCTTTTCGAGACCATCGACGACCTGCGCCACGCCGCGCCGATCATGCGCGAGTTCTACGCGGTGCCGGGCATCGCACAGCTCGTGCAGCGCTCGGGGGCCGAGCAGGACATCATGCTGGGCTACAGCGACAGCAACAAGGACGGCGGCATCTTCACGAGCAACTGGGAGCTGTACCGCGCGGAGATCGCGCTGGTGGCGCTCTTCGACGAACTCGCGAACAGCCACAACATCCAGCTGCGCATGTTCCATGGCCGCGGCGGCACCGTCGGCCGCGGCGGCGGCCCGAGCTACCAGGCCATCCTGGCCCAGCCGCCCGGCACGGTGCGCGGGCAGATCCGCCTCACCGAACAGGGCGAGGTCATCGGCTCCAAATACGCCAACCCCGAGATCGGCCGGCGCAACCTGGAGACCCTGGTCGCCGCGACACTCGAAGCCACGCTGCTGCAGCCGACCAAGCCCGCCTCGCGCGTATTCCTGCAGGCGGCCGAGACGCTGTCGCAGGCCAGCATGAAGGCCTATCGCGCGCTGGTGTACGAAACGCCGGGCTTCACCGAGTATTTCTTCGGCTCCACCCCGATCCGCGAGATCGCGGAGCTGAACATCGGATCGCGCCCGGCCTCGCGCAAGGCGACGCAGAAGATCGAGGACTTGCGCGCCATCCCCTGGAGCTTCAGCTGGGGCCAGTGCCGGCTCACCTTGCCGGGCTGGTACGGGTTCGGCACGGCCGTGCACGAGTTCCTGCACGAGAACCCGGAGGCCTCGCGCAAGGACGCGCTGGCGCTGCTGCAGAAGATGTATCGCCAGTGGCCCTTCTTTCGCGCGCTGCTCTCCAACATGGACATGGTGCTCGCCAAGAGCGACCTCGCGCTCGCCTCGCGTTACGCGGAGCTGGTCGCCGACGCGCGGCTGCGCAAGCGCATCTTCGGCGTGATCGAAGCCGAGTGGCATCGCACGGTGGAAGCGCTGCAGGCGATCACCGGGGAGCGGCAGCGGCTGGCAGGCAATCCGTCACTGCAACGGTCGATCAGGCATCGCTTTCCGTACATCGACCCGCTGCATCACCTGCAGGTGGAGCTGGTGCGCCGGCACCGCGAAGGCAAGCTGGACGACCGGGCGCGGCGCGGAATCCACATTTCGATCAACGGGATTGCGGCTGCCCTGCGCAACACCGGGTGATTTTTTGGCCACTACGACGACGCCCTCGCCCTCTCCTCTTCCTGCAGCCTCAACACCCGCCGCTGCACCTTCCCCGTCGTCGTCATCGGCAAGGCGTCGATGAACTCGATTTCCTTCGGGTACTCGTACGGCGCCAGCTTGCCGCGTACGTGCGACTGCAGTTGTTCGATCAATTGAAGATCGAACTTCGCCGCATCGACTCCCGCCTTCGCCCGTGAGGCGACGAAGTCCGGCGACAGCACCACGAACGCCTTGACCAGCGCACCGCGCTCGCGATCGGGCTTCGGCACCACCGCCGCATTGATCACCGCCGGGTGCTTCACCAGGCAGTTCTCGATCTCGCTCGGGCCGATGCGGTAGCCCGCCGCCTTGAAGACGTCGTCCGCGCGGCCCTGGTACCAGAGGTAGCCATCCGCGTCGCGCGTCGCGAGGTCGCCGGTGCGGCACCAGTCGCCGGTGTACTTGGCGCGCGTCGCATCGGGCTTCTTCCAGTAGCCGAGGAAGAAGATCGGGTCGGGATCGCCATGCACGTCGAAGCGGTTCACCGCCACGTCGCCCGGCACGCCCACGGCGCACTCGTTGCCGTCGTCGTCGATGACGGCGACGCGATGGCCCGGGTAGCCGCGGCCCATGCTGCCGGGGCGCGCGGGCCAGCCGATGCCCTGGTCCGTACGGCCGTTCATGCTGCAGTTGCCCACGACGTAGTTGATCTCCGTCTGGCCGAACATCTCGTTCACGGTGATGCCCAGGTGCTCCCTGCAATAGGCGAACACGGCATCGCCCACGGCTTCGCCCGCGCTCATCATCGCCTCGAGCTTCAGGCGGAATGTCTTCTCCGGCTCGGGATAGGCCTTCATCATCGCCTTGAGCGCTGTCGGGAAGAGGAAGGTGTGCGTCACGCCGTGGTCCTGCATCAGCGTGAACGCGAGCTCCGGGCTGAAGCGCCCGTTGTACGCGACGATCTCGCGGCCGAAGTACAGCGTGGGCAACAGCGCATCCATCAGGCCGCCGGTCCACGCCCAGTCGGCGGGCGACCAGAAGACCGCGTCGCTCTTCGCGTTGGCCACGCCGTCGAAGCCGAACCAGTTCTGGCTGCAGACGAAGCCCGGCAGGTTGCCGATGATCGCGCGGTGCGGCAGGTACGCGCCCTTGGGCGGGCCGGTGGTGCCGCTGGTGTAGATGAGGATCGCGCCCTCTTCCGCGTCGGTGTCAACGACCTCGAACGGCCCGGCCGCCCTGCCCGCGCCCGTGTCCGCCGGCACGTCCGCGCGCGAGGCCGCATCGCCGACACCGATCACCGTGCGCAACGCCGGGCACTGCGCGCGGACCGCCTCGATGTTGGCGATCGAGCTCTCGTCGCAGATCGCCACCACCGCCTCGCTGTCCTGCAGACGGTACTCGAGCGCCTCGGGACCGAACAGCATCGACAGCGGCATCGCGACCGCCCCGAGCTGGAACACCCCCATGTACGCGATCGCCGTCTCGAAGCGCTGCGGCATCACGATGGCCACGCGGTCGCCGCGCTTTACGCCCAGGCCCGTGAGCTGGTGGCTCAAGGCATCCGCGAACTTCTTCAGCGCCCCGTAGGTCAGCGTTCGTGCGGCGCCCGTGGCGCCATGTGCGCGGATTGCGATGCGCGCCGCCGAAGAAGGCTGCGCCGCCCAGCGCCCGCAGCACACCTGCGCGATGTTGAAGCGCTCCGGCACCTCCCAGCGAAAGGCCGCCTGCATGGCGGCGTGGTTGTCCCTGGCTTGACTGACGCTCATCCGCTTGTCTCCTATGATCCGTGGGCCAATGTAGCAAGACCCACCCGATGTACCAACCCCGGCGATCCTTCCGCGACCAGTTCGTCGCGATCCGCAACCTGCGCTACCGCGTGGCCGTGTGGGGCGAACCCGCGCCGGGCAAGACGCCGATGGTGATGGTCCACGGCTGGATGGACGTCGGCGCGTCCTGGCAGTTCATGGTGGATGCGTTCGAAGAGGACCACTACGTGATCGCGCCCGACTGGCGCGGCTACGGCCTGACGGAATCGCCACCCGCGGACAACTATTGGTTTCCCGACTACCTTGCCGACCTCGACTTCCTGCTCGATCACTATGCGCCCGGCGCGCCTGTCAACCTCGTGGGCCACAGCATGGGCGGAAACATCGCCATGCTCTATGCCGGATCGCGCCCGGAGCGCATCCGGCGCCTGGTGAACCTCGAAGGCTTTGGCATGGCAGCCACGCGGCCGTCCCAGGCGCCCAAGCGCTACGCCAAATGGATGGACGAGCTCAAGGCGCTGCACCGCGGCGACATGGCGCTCAAGAGCTATGGCAGCGCCGACGGCGTGGCTCAGCGCCTGATGAAGACCAACCGCCGCCTCGGCCAGGACAAGGCGGATTGGCTGGCGCGCCACTGGGCGAAGCCGGACGCGCAGGGCCGCTGGCACATCCTCGGCGACGTGGCCCACAAGATCACCAACGCGAACCTCTATCGCGTGGACGAGGTGCTGGAGATCTACAAGGCGATCACCGCGCCGGTGCTCGCCATCGAGTCGGACCACGACAGCCTCACGCAGTGGTGGCAGGGCAAGTTCACGCTCGCCGAGTACCACGAACGGCTCAACGCCGTTCCCGATGTGCGGCGCGCCGTCGTCACCGACGCCGGCCACATGCTGCACCACGACCAGCCCGCCCAGCTCGCCCATCTGGTCGAGCCTTTCCTCGCCGATTGAGCGTTCCGGACGGCCAACTCGGCCATAAACGAGAAAAATTACCGCTGGGCTGCGTGCGTCACGGCTCAACAGGTAACAGCGCTTGAAGTAGGAAATGTCCTACCCCACACTTTCCTCACCAAATGTGTTCGAGGTGTCGGATGCGCAGGATTTGTTGGGGATTGTTGCTGTCGTTCATGGCCTGGCCCCTGTCGGCGTCCGCCGATGAGTTCGACCAGGGTCTCGGCACGCTGTGGGAAGTGCTGTGGCACCAGAGCGGCACGCCGACACGCATCGTCCGCTGGGAAAGCGACATCCGCGTGCGCATCTTCGGCGCCAAGGCCGCCGTCCATCGGGACCACACGCTCGAAGCCCTGCAGGAAGTCTCGCGCGAAGCGGGCGTCCGGCTCATCGACGTGAGCGCCCTGCCGCCCGCCGAGCAGCAGGCCAACCTCACTGTCGAGATCGTTTCGGACTCGGCGCTGGAGGACAACCAGCCCTGCGTGACCTTCCTGGACTTCCGCACCGAGACGCGCATCGATTCCGCCACCGTCCAGATGCGCAACCGCGACGCCTGGCGCTGCGCATACCACGAGGCCATGCATGTGATGGGCGTGCGCGGCCACCCTTCGGGCGCCACCGTGCTCAGCTATTTCCCCACGAAGATCGACGGCCTGCTCCCGTTGGACCGGGTGATGCTGCGCGCGTGGTATTCGGAGCGCATGCGCGGCGGCATGACGCCTTTCGAAGCGCTGCCGGTGCTCGCGGACGAACTGGTCGCGGGCCAACCCAACAAGGTGGCAGCGGTCCAGCAACGCGATGCCTTCTTTGCATCCACGCTGCAGCAGATGCAGACCTATGCCAATGGGCAGGGTGACATTCCCGCCATCGTGAAGCGCTCCGGCAAATCCACCGCCGAAGGCATCCGCTTCGGTCGCGGCGAGATGAGTTATTTCCTGGGCATCGCCTACATGGAAGGCGCGACCGCGGCGCGCGACTCGACCATGGCGGTGCGCTGGCTGGAGCGCGCCGCCACCATGGGCAACCGCGGCGCGCAGGCCAAGCTGGGCGCATTCCGGCAGTAGCAGCTCGACAGTAGAGCCCGGCTCGCAGGGCCGGTGGGGCCACCCCAAGGCACGGGGCTTTCGGGCAAACTCGGCGATTCCCTGCCGAGCTCAAGTCATGCCCGAAGCCGTACCCACAGACATCACAGACTCGACCGACGCGCGCAATTTCAAGCGCATCCTCACCCGCAACGTTGCCTTGCCGCTGGCCGTCGGTATTGCCGGCGCGGCGCTGTTCGTCTTCCTCATCGTCTACCTGCTGCACACCATCAGCTGGGTCGAGCACACCGACCAGGTGCTGCGCAAGGCCGGGCAGGTGGAGAAGTTGACGGTGGACAAGGAGACGGGCCTGCGCGGGTTCCTGATCACCGGGGACGAATCGTTCCTCGCGCCCTACGAGGTGGCGGTCCCGCAGTTGCGGGCGGAGTCGGAAGCGCTCAAGCAACTCGTCTTGGACAACCCCCTGCAAAGCGATCGGCTCTCGCGCATCCAGGCGTTGCAGGAGGAATGGGACAAGTTCGCCGCGGAAATGATCACCCTGCGACGCGCCAACGGCGACTATTCGCAGGCGATCCGCTCCGGGCGCGGCAAGCGGCTCACGGACCAGATCCGCACCGAGTACGACGACTTCGTCGCCACGGAACGCCGCCTGCGTCTCGAGCGCAACGACACGGCCAGCCGCAACGCGATCCTCGTGGTCGTGATCTACCTGGCGTTCTCGCTCATCCTGAGCGGCCTGCTGGCGTTCAACGGCCGGCGCGAGTTGATGCGCCTGTCCGCGACCTTCTCCACCGCGCTCGCGCAGCGCGAGCAGCAGGCGGGCGTGCTGCAGTCGCAGGCCTGGCTGCGCGACGGCCAGCGCATGCTCGTGGAAAGCCTCTCGGGCAAGCAGGACCTCCCGACGCTGGGGCACAACGCGCTGGAATTCCTGGCACAGTACCTGGGCAGCGCCGTCGGGGCGATGTACGTCCAGTCCGCCGACGGGCGGCTCGAGCGCGTGGCCGCCTGGGGCTACGCCGCGGACGCGGCCGAGGGCCGCGCCTTCGCCCCGCGCGACAGCATCGTCTCCGAGGTCGCGGCGAGCGCGCGGCAGATCCGCCTGGACTCCGTGCCAGAGGACTACATCCGCGTCACCTCCGGGCTCGGCCACGGCGCGCCGGCCAGCGTGCTGGTCTCCCCGCTCATGAACGACGGCGTGGTGAACGGAGTGATCGAGCTGGGCTGGCTGCGCCCGATCCAGGAGCGCGACGCCGAACTGCTGCAGCTCGCGCGCTCGAACGTCGGCGCCTCCGTCGAGGCCGCCCGTTATCGCCAGCGCCTGCAGGATTCGCTGGAGGAAACGCAGCAGCTCAACGAGGAATTGCAGGTGCAGCAGGAAGAGTTGCGCACGGCGAACGAGGAGCTCGAGGAGCAATCGCGGGCGCTCAAGGAATCGCAGGCGCACCTGGAGAGCCAGCAGGCGGAGCTCGAGCAGATCAACGTGAAGATCTCCGAGCAGCGCGACGCGCTGGACGAGAAGAACGAAGCGCTCAACGCCGCCCGCCACGAAGTGGAGCACCGCGCGGTGGAGCTCGAGCGCGCGAGCCGCTACAAGTCCGAATTCCTCGCGAACATGTCGCACGAGCTGCGCACGCCGCTCAACAGCTCGCTGATCCTCGCGCGCCTGCTGGCCGACAACGCCAAGGGCAACCTGGACGAGGAACAGGTGAAGTTCTCCGAATCGATCTACTCGGCGGGCAACGACCTGCTCAACCTGATCAACGACATCCTGGACATCGCGAAAGTGGAAGCGGGCAAGCTGGAGGTGCGCGCCGAGATCACCGGCATCAGCGCGCTCGCGCAAACGCTGCGGCGTACCTTCGAGCCGCTGGCGGGGCAGAAGCACCTGGACTTCGAACTGACGCTCGCGCCGGGGCTGCCCGAAACGATCTTCACCGACAGGCAGCGCATCGAGCAGATCCTGAAGAACCTGCTGTCCAACGCGCTCAAGTTCACCGACTCCGGCAAGGTCTCGATGCTGGTGCAGCGCCATGGCGAGCGGGAAGTCGCCTTCAAGGTGACCGATTCGGGCATCGGCATCGCACCGGACCAGCAGGAGCTCATCTTCGAGGCCTTCCGCCAGGCCGACGGAACGACGAGCCGCCGCTACGGGGGCACCGGCCTGGGCCTGTCCATCTCGCGCGACCTCGCACGCCTTCTGGGCGGCTCGATCTCCGTCGAGAGCCGGCCGGGGCATGGAAGCACGTTCACCCTGGTGCTGCCGGTGCAGTACGAGGAAGCGCGCGGCCGGCCCGCCGAGCCGACGGCGACGCCGGCGCCCGCGCCTTCTTTCGCGCCCACCGCCGCGCCCGCGCCTGCGACCAGCCTGGGCCGCACCCGTCCGCCGCCGATCGCCGACGACCGCGAGCTCGCGCCCGCACCCGCGCAACGGCGCGTGCTGGTCGTGGAGGACGAGCCGCAGTTCGCGCAGATCCTGCGCGACCTCGCGCACGAGCTCGGCTACCAGTGCATCGTCGCGCAGCAGGCGGACGAGGCGTTCGAACTCGCGGAGCGCTATGCGCCCGACGCGATGCTGCTCGACATGCGCCTGCCCGACAGCTCGGGACTGTCCGTGCTCCAGCGCATCAAGGACAACCCGAAGACGCGGCATATCCCGGTGCACGTGATCTCGGTGGAAGACCTGTCGGAGACGGCGCTGCAAATGGGCGCCATCGGCTATGCGCGCAAGCCCGCCTCGCGCGAGGAGCTGCGCGAGGTGTTCGGCCGCCTGGAAGCCAAGCTGTCGCAGAAGGTCAAGCGCGTGCTGGTCGTGGAAGACGACAAGCTGCAGCGCGAGAGCATCGCGCGCCTCATCGGCGACGAGGACATCCAGATCGAGACGGCGGAGTCCGGCGCGCAGGCCCTGCAGCTGCTGCACACCGACATCTTCGACTGCATGATCATCGACCTGAAGCTGCCCGACATGCCGGGCAACGAGGTGCTCAAGCGCATGGCGAGCGAGGAGATCCGCTCGTTCCCGCCGGTGATCGTCTACACCGGGCGCAACCTCACGCGCGAGGAGGAAGCGGAGCTCTCGCGCTATTCGCGCTCCATCATCATCAAGGGTGCGCGCTCGCCCGAGCGGCTTCTGGACGAAGTGACGCTCTTCCTGCACAAGGTGGAAACGGAGCTCTCCACCGACCGCCAGAAGATGCTGCGCGTCGCGCGCAACCGCGACAAGGTCTTCGAGGGGCGCCGCGTGCTGCTGGTGGACGACGACGTGCGCAACATCTTCGCGCTCACCAGCGCGCTGGAGAGCAAGGGCGCGGTGGTCGAGATCGCGCGCAACGGCCAGGAGGCGCTGGACAAGCTCGCGGAAACCGCCGCGATCGACCTCGTGCTGATGGACATCATGATGCCGGGCATGGACGGCTACACCGCCACGCGCGAGATCCGCAAGAACCCGAAGTGGCGCAACCTGCCGATCATCGCCGTGACCGCCAAGGCGATGAAGGACGACCAGGAGCGCTGCCTCGCGGCGGGCGCCAACGACTACCTCGCCAAGCCGATCGAGCTGGAGCGCCTCTTCTCGCTCATCCGGGTCTGGATGCCCAAGCTGGAGCGCATCTAGGTGCCGGGCAACGCGCAAGCGGTGGACATCGAGCTGCGGCTGCTGGTGGAGGCGATCTACCTGCGCTACAGCCAGGACTTCCGCGACTATTCGCAGGCCTCGCTCAAGCGGCGCGTGCTGCACGCGCAGCAGCAGATGAACTTCGCCACCATCTCCAGCATGCAGGAGCGCATCCTGCGCGACCAGGCGTCCTTCGCGCAGCTGATGCAGTACCTCACGGTGCCGGTGAGCGACATGTTCCGCGACCCGCCCTACTTCCTCGCGCTGCGCCGCCACGTCGTGCCGGTGCTGCGCACCTACGCGTCGATCAAGGTCTGGGTCGCGGGCTGCAGCACGGGCGAGGAGGTGTATTCCCTCGCGATCCTGCTGCGCGAGGAAGGGCTGCTCGAGCGCACCATCATCTACGCCACGGACATCAATCCCGACTCGCTGGAGCGCGCGCGCGCGGGAATCCTGCCGCTGGACCGCGTGAGCAACTACACATCCAACTACCAGAAGGCAGGAGGCCTGCGCAGCTTCTCGGAGTACTACACGGCGGCCTATGGCAACGCGATCTTCGACAAGTCGCTGCGCGACGGCGTCACCTTCGCGGACCACAGCCTCTCCACCGACAGCGTGTTCTCAGAGACGCAGTTCATCTCCTGCCGCAACGTGCTGATCTATTTCAACAAGAAGCTGCAGGACCGCGCAATCGGCCTGTTCCACGAATCGCTCGGCCATCGCGGCTTCCTCGGCCTGGGCTCGAAGGAGAGCCTGGACTTTTCGGTCTGGAGCACGCGCTTCGACCCGGTGTCCAAGCCGGACCGCATCTTCCGCAAGGCATGAAAGTCGGCACCGCCCCCGCCACCTCGCTGCCGGCCGGTTTTCGCCGCGCGGCGCGGATGGTCGCGATCGGCGCCTCCGCCGGCGGCGTCGAGGCGCTGCTGTCGCTGCTGGCGACGCTGCCGGCCGGCTACGCGTTGCCCATCGTCACGGTGCTGCACCTGCCCGAGGACCGCGAAAGCCTGTTGACGGAGCTGTTCGCGAAGCGTTGCGCGATGCCCACGCGCGAGGCGGCGGACAAGCTGCCGGTCGAACCCGGGGTCCTGTATGTCGCGCCGCCGGGCTACCACCTCCTGCTGGAATCGGACATGACCTTCGCCCTCAGCTGCGACGCGCCGGTGCGTTTCAGCCGGCCGTCCATCGACGTGCTGTTCGACTCCCTGGCCGACGCGCTGGGCGCGGAATTCGCCGCGGTGCTCCTGACGGGCGCCAACGACGACGGCGCCCAGGGCCTGGCGCACGCGGGCGCCGGCGGCGCGCTCACCGTCGTGCAGGACCCGGCGGACGCCGCCGTGCCCGACATGCCGCGTGCCGCGATCGCGGCGCGCGATCCGGACTTCGTCCTGCCCTTGAAGGACATCCGGGAATTGATGAACCACCTCGAGCCTTGCCCATGACGCCCGTGAAACTCCTCATCGTCGACGACCTGCGCGAGAACCTGATCGCGCTCGAAGCCTTGATCCGCCAGGAGGATCGCATCATCCACCAGGCGCGATCCGGCGACGAGGCGCTCGCGCTGCTGCTGGAACACGACTTCGCGCTGGCCATCCTCGACGTGCAGATGCCGGAGATGAGCGGCCTCGAACTCGCGGCCATGATGCGCGGCACGGAGAAGACCCGGCGCATCCCGATCATCTTCGTGAGCGCAGGCGCGAAGGAATTGAACTACGCCTTCAAGGGCTACGAAACCGGCGCGGTGGACTTCCTCTACAAGCCGCTCGACCCGCACGCGGTGCGCAGCAAGGTGTCGGTGTTCGTGGAAATCCACCGCCAGCGCCAGCAGTTGCAGGAGGCGCAGGCCGAATTGCAGCGCGCGATCGAGATGCGCGACGACTTCGTCTCCATGGTCTCGCACGAGCTGCGCACGCCGCTCAACACCCTGTACCTGCAAACGCAGCTGCGCCGCCGCGTCGCGAGCGGCGCGACGCTCACGCCCACGCAGCTGAACGCCATGGTGGAACGCGACGAGGCGCAGATCCGCAACATGGTGCGCCTCATCGACGACATGCTGGACGTGTCGCGGCTGCGCAAGGGCACGCTCGCCATCCAGCCCGCGGCCGCGGACCTCGCGCTGCTGACCCGCCGCGTGGTCGAGGCCTATGCCGACCAGGCGGCGAGCGTCGGCTGCCCCATGGAGCTCACGGCCCCGGCATCGCTGCCCGGGATCTGGGACGAGTTCCGCATCGAGCAGGTCGTCGCCAACCTGCTGACCAATGCCATCCGCTACGGGGGCGGCAAGCCGGTACAGGTGAAGGTCGAGGCCTCGGGGCAGGAAGCGCTCGTCTCCGTGCGCGACCAGGGCATCGGCATCGCGCCGCAGGACCAGGGGCGCATCTTCGAGCAGTTCGAGCGGGCGGTGGGCAAGCAGGTTGCGCCGGGCCTGGGCCTGGGGCTGTACATCACGCGCCAGATCGTGGAGGCGCACGGCGGCCGGATCGAGCTCAGCAGCTCCCCCGGCGAAGGCTCCACCTTCACCGTCCGCCTGCCGCGCCGCTCCCCTGCGGCGTGACACAATCCGGGGTTCACCGGAACACTACCATCATGGACGCAGAACGCATCAACCTCATCGGCGGCAAGCTCGCCGACCTCGCCGCCCGTACCCAGTCCCTCCGGGGGTATCTTTGACTTCGATGCCAAATCGGAGCGCCTGAGGACGGTCAACGCGTCGCTCGAAGACCCGCAGGTCTGGAACGACCCGAAGAAGGCCCAGGAACTGGGCCGGGAGAAGAAGCAGCTCGACGGCGTCGTCGGGACGCTCTCCACCCTCACCACTGAACTGTCCGACAACCTCGAGCTCTTCGAGATGAGCAAGGAGGAAGGCGACGACGCCGGCCTCGCCACCATCGAAGCCGAGGCCGACAAGCTCGCCAAGCTGGTGGAGGAGCTCGAGTTCCGCCGCATGTTCAACAACCCGGCCGATCCGCTCAACTGTTTCCTGGACATCCAGGCGGGCGCGGGCGGCACGGAAGCGTGCGACTGGGCGAGCATGCTGCTGCGCCAGTACCTGAAGTACGCCGAGCGCAAGAACTTCAAGACCACGGTCGAAGACGAGACGCCCGGCGACACGGCGGGCATCAAGAGCGCGACCATCAAGATCGAAGGCGAATACGCGTTCGGCCTGCTGCGCACCGAGACGGGCGTGCACCGGCTCGTGCGCAAGTCGCCCTTCGACTCCTCGGGCGGGCGCCACACGAGCTTCGCGAGCGTGTTCGTCTACCCGGAGATCGACGACTCGATCGAGATCGAAATCAACCCGGCAGACGTGCGGGTCGATACCTACCGCGCGAGCGGCGCGGGCGGCCAGCACATCAACAAGACGGATTCGGCCGTGCGCCTCACGCACATCCCGACCAACATCGTGGTGCAGTGCCAGGACAGCCGCAGCCAGCACAGCAACCGCGACGTCGCCTGGAAGCGGCTGCGCTCGCGCCTGTACGACTACGAGATGCGCAAGCGCATGGAAGAACAGCAGAAGCTCGAGGACACCAAGACGGACGTCGGCTGGGGCCACCAGATCCGCAGCTACGTGCTGGACAACAGCCGCATCAAGGACCTTCGCACCGGCGTGGAAATCTCCGCGACGCAGAAGGTGCTGGACGGCGATCTCGATCCCTTCATCGAGGCCTCGCTCAAGCAGGGCGTGTGATGAGGACGGCGGGCCTGATTTTCGACATGGACGGCACGATGATCGATTCGATGCCCTTCCATGCGAAGAGCTGGATCGAGTTCACGCGCCGCCACGGCGTGGACATCGACGTGCCCGAACTGATGCGCCGCACCACCGGCCGCACGGGCGTCGAGTGCATGCGCGAGTTGTTCGAGCGCGACGTCCCCGAGGACGAAGCGCTTGCCTTCATCCACGAGAAGGAAGCGATCTACCGCGAGCTCTTCACGCCGGTCTTCACCGAAGTGGGCGGCTTTCGGCGTTTCGCGGCCGATGCGCATGCGCGCGGCTTCAAGGTGGGCGTCGGCACGGCCGGCGACAGGCACAACATCGCCTTCGCATTCGGTCACCTGAAGATGGACCCCATGCCGCACGCGGTGGTGGGCGGCGACGAGGGCCTGCCCGGCAAGCCCGAACCCGCGATCTTCCTGGAGGCCGCGCGGCGCATGGGCGTGGAGCCCGCGCACTGCATCGTCTTCGAGGACGCGCCCTTCGGCATCGAAGCCGCGCGCCGCGCCGGCATGCGCGCCGTGGCCGTGTGCACCAGCCATTCCCCCGGCGAGCTCGCCGGCGACCATGTGGTGGCGCAGGTGCGCGACTACCATGAACTCCTGCAATCCGACTTTCTGGAGAGACTCTATGCGTGAAGGTCACAACAACGTCATCTACCGTGCCGACTACCAGGAGCCCGCCTTCTGGATCGACACCGTCGACCTGTGCTTCGACCTGGACCCGGCCAAGACCCGTGTCCTGAACCGGATGAAGCTGCGCCGCAACCCCGACGTCATGCCGCAGCCGCTGCGCCTGGACGGCGAGGAGCTCAACCTCGCGCGCGTGCTCGTGAACGGCCAGGGCACTTCCTTCAAGATGGAGAACAACCAGCTCGTGCTGGAAAACCTGCCGGACGGCTTCGAGCCCTTCGACCTGGAGATCTTCACGACCTGCGCGCCCGCGAAGAACACCAAGCTGTCGGGCCTGTACGTGAGCAACGATTCGTTCTTCACGCAGTGCGAGGCCGAGGGCTTCCGGCGCATCACCTACTTCCTCGACCGCCCGGATGTGATGGCCAGCTACACCGTGCTGCTGCGCGCGGACAAGAAAGCCTACCCGGTGCTGCTGTCCAACGGCAACCTGGTGGAACAGGGCGACATGGACGATGGGCGCCATTTCGCGAAATGGGTCGACCCCTTCCGCAAGCCGAGCTATCTCTTCGCGCTCGTCGCGGGGCAGCTCGTCGCGCGCGAGCAACGCATCAAGTCCCGCGCGGGCAACGAACACCTGCTGCAGGTCTACGTGCGCCCCGGCGACCTGGACAAGACCGAGCACGCGATGAATTCGCTCATGGCCTCCGTCGCCTGGGACGAAGCGCGCTTCGGCCTGACGCTGGACCTCGAGCGCTTCATGATCGTCGCCACCAGCGACTTCAACATGGGCGCGATGGAGAACAAGGGCCTGAACATCTTCAACACGAAGTACGTGCTGGCCAGCCAGGCCACGGCGACGGACACCGACTTCGGCAACATCGAATCGGTGGTGGGCCACGAGTACTTCCACAACTGGACGGGCAACCGCATCACCTGCCGCGACTGGTTCCAGCTCTCGCTGAAGGAAGGCCTCACGGTGTTCCGCGACCAGGAATTCAGCATGGACCTCGCGGGCGAAGCCTCGGCGCGCGCCGTCAAGCGGATCGAGGACGTGCGGGTGCTGCGCACCGCGCAGTTCCCCGAGGACGCCGGCCCGATGGCGCACCCGGTGCGCCCGGACCAATACATGGAGATCAACAATTTCTACACCGTCACGGTGTACGAAAAAGGCGCCGAAGTCGTGCGGATGATGCAGACGCTCGTCGGGCGCGACGGTTTCGCGAGCGGCATGAAGCTGTACTTCGAGCGGCACGACGGCCACGCCGTGACCTGCGACGACTTCGCGCAGGCCATCGCCGACGCGAACCCCGAATCGAAGCTCGCGCAGTTGCTGCCGCAATTCAAGCGCTGGTACAGCCAGGCGGGCACGCCGCGCGTGAAGGCCGTGGGCCACTACGACGCCGCCTCCGGCATCTACAACCTCACCCTCACGCAGAGCTGCCCGCCGACGGCGGGCCAGGAGGTCAAGGAGCCTTTCGTCATCCCGATCGGCCTCGGGCTGCTCGGCGCGGATGGCGCCGAGCTCTCGCACGGGATGCACGTGCTGACCGAAGCGACCGAGACGTTGACCTTCCCGGGGCTGCAGGCGGCGCCGGTGCCGTCGATCCTGCGCGGCTTCAGCGCGCCGGTGATCCTGGAATACGACTACACCGATGCGGAACTGCTCACGCTGCTCGCGCACGACACCGACCCGTTCAACCGCTGGGAAGCCGGACAGCGGCTGGCGGTGAACCGTGCGCTGGGCTACATCGGCCAGGACGGGCTCGCGGCAGGCGACATCCGGCTGGACGCACCTTACATCGAGGCGATGCGCACCGTCCTGCGCGACCCGAAGCTCGACGCCGCGTTCAAGGAGCTCGCCCTCACCCTGCCCGCCGAAACCTACCTCGGCGAACAGCTCGACGTGGTGGACCCGCAGCGCATCCACGCGGTACGCGAAGCCATGCGCGAGCAGCTCGCCGGCGCCCTGTACGACGACTGGCAGTGGGCCTTCGAGACGCACAAGGAAAACGGCGCGTACACGCCCGACTCCGTCTCGTCCGGCCGCCGCGCTCTCACCGGCCTCGCGCTCACGAACCTGTGCCTGGCCGCACGCGCGTCCGGCGATGCCGTGTGGCCCGGCAAGGCGCTGCAGCGCTTCAAGGACGCGAGCAATATGACCGACCGCTTCAACGCCCTCGCCGCGCTGGTGACGAGCGGGCACGAGCTCGCGGGCCAGGCCCTGCAGCGCTTCCACGCGATGTTCAAGGACGAGGCGCTGGTGCTGGACAAGTGGTTCGCCCTGCAGGCCGGCGCGCCGGACCGCGGCGGCAACGTGCTGCCCGCGGTGAAGCAGCTCATGAAGCACCCGGACTTCAGCCTGCGCAACCCCAACCGCGCGCGCAGCGTGATCTTCAGCTATTGCAGCGCCAACCCGGGCGGCTTCCACCGCCACGACGCGGCGGGCTACGTGTTCTGGAGTGAGCGCGTGATCGAGCTGGACAGCATCAACCCGCAGGTGGCCGCGCGGCTCGCCCGCGCGTTGGACCGCTGGAAGAAGCTCGCCGAGCCCATGCGCGGCGCGGCGCGCGAGGCGATCGCGCGCGTGGCCGCGAAACCCGATTTGTCCAACGACGTGCGCGAAGTGGTGACACGCGCGCTGGCCGACTGAACCGCAAGGAACCCCAACCATCATGGCATCCAGGAAGAACGCTTTCTACGCCCAGTCCGGCGGCGTCACCGCCGTCATCAACGCATCCGCCTGCGGCGTGATCGAAACCGCGCGCGCCAACAAGGCGAAGATCGGCAAGGTCTACGCGGGGCGCAACGGCATCATCGGCGCGCTGACCGAAGACCTGATCGACACGACGAAGGAATCCGCCTCGGCCATCGCCGCGCTGCGCTCCACGCCGTCGGGCGCCTTCGGCTCGTGCCGCTTCAAGCTCAAATCGCTCGAGGCGAACAAGCGCGAATACGAGCGGCTGATCGAAGTCTTCAAGGCGCACGACATCGGCTACTTCTTCTACAACGGTGGCGGCGACTCGGCCGACACCTGCTTCAAGGTGAGCCAGCTCGCCGACAGCATGGGCTACCCCATCCAGGCCATCCACGTGCCCAAGACCGTGGACAACGACCTGCCGATCACCGACTGCTGCCCCGGCTTCGGCTCCGTCGCGAAGTACGTCGCCGTGTCCGCGCTGGAAGCTTCGTTCGACGTGCGCTCCATGGCCAAGACCTCGACCAAGGTGTTCGTGCTGGAAGTGATGGGACGCCATGCCGGCTGGATCGCGGCGGCGGGCGGACTCATCGAAGACCACGGCATCCCCGTGATCGTGCTGTTCCCCGAAATCGAATTCGACGAGAAGAAATTCCTCGCGCGCGTGGACAAGCTGGTCAAGCAGCACGGCTACTGCACGGTCGTCGTCTCCGAAGGCTGCCACTACCCCGACGGCAAGTTCCTCGCGGAACAGGGCACGCGCGACGCCTTCGGCCATGCGCAGCTCGGCGGCGCGGCGCCGGTGGTCGCGAACATGGTGAAGAACGCGCTGGGCCACAAGTTCCACTGGGCCGTGGCGGATTACCTGCAACGCGCCGCGCGGCACATCGCGTCAAAGACGGACGTGAAGCAGGCCTACGAGCTCGGCAAGGCGGCCGTGCAGCTCGCGCTCAAGGGGCACAACGCGGTCATGCCCACGGTGGACCGCATCAGCGACAAGCCCTACAAGTACAAGATCGGCATGGCGCCTCTCGCCAGGGTGGCGAACGTGGAGAAGTTCATGCCTCGCAACTTCATCACCGCCGACGGCTTCGGCATCACCGAGCCGTGCAAACGCTACCTCAAGCCGCTGATCCAGGGCGAGGACTACCCGAAGTACAAGGACGGCGTGCCCGTGTACGCGACACTGAAGAACGTGCCGGTCGCGAAGAAACTGCCCAAGTTCGACCTGAAGTAACTCACTTCACCGGGTTGCCGTCCGCATCGATCCGGCGGACTTCACCGAGGTTCAGCTGGCGGATGCCGGCTTCGACCTTGCTCATGTCGCCGACGACCACCCAGGTCACCTCGGCCGGCACGATGACGCGCCGGGCCAGCGCGTTCGCCTGCTCCGGCGTCAGGGCCAGCACGGTCCGCGCGTAAGTGTCGTAGTAGTCCGCCGGCAGCTTGTACTGCAGCACGGCGGAATAGGCGCCGCTCAACTCCCCTGTCGTTTCGAAGGAACCGGCCAGGGCGAAGGCCTCCTTCTGCTGCGCCACGCGCAGTTCGTCCGCGGCGATCGGCCGGGCGCCGGCGATCGCGGCGTATTCCTTGACGAGTTCCTGCAGCGCTTCGGCCGTCTTGTCCGTCTGCACCGGGGAGTTCGACACATAGGGTTGCTGGCCGAGCGCGGGCGTCACCTGGCTCCAGACCCCGTACGACCAGTGCTTGTCCTCGCGCAGGTTCATGTTGATGCGCGAGCTGAAGGTACCGCCGAAGATGTTGTTGACGAGGCGCAGTTCCACGCGCTCCTTCGGGCTGCCTGTGCGTACGAGCTGCGCGCCGTGGATCACGCTCTGCAAGGCGCCCGGCTTGTCCATCAGGTAGATCACCGTCTTCGCGGCGGGCGCCAGGGTGGCGACGTTCTTGGCCGGGACGTCGCCGGCTTTCCAACCCGCCAGCGACTTCTCGAGCAGCGGCACGAGCTCGGCGAGCTTCGTGTCTCCCACGACGAGCAGCGTCGCGTTGTTCGGCTTGAACCACGCCTGGTGGTAGGCCGCGAGTTCGGCCTTCGTGATGCGGCCCACGGCCGCCTCCGAGCCCGTGCCGGTGAGCGGGCCCGCATACGCGTGGTCCTTGCCGTACAGCAGCGCAGGAATGACCCGCAGCGCCATCGTCTCCGGGTTGGACTTCTCGCGCTGGATCGCGGCGAGCCGGTCCTTGCGGATGCGCTCGACGTCCGTGTCGGCATACGCGGGGTGCAATGCGACGTCCGCGAAGATGTCCACGGCCTGCGGCAGCGTGGCCTTCAAGGCGTTCATGTTCAGGAAGGAGCCGTCGAGGTTGGCGCTCGTGGACAGCGTGGCGCCCAGGCTTTCCAGTTCCTGCCCGAGTTTCGTGGCGTCTCGGCGGGCGGTGCCCTCTTCCATCAGCCGCAGCGCGAAGCTCGCGAGGCCGGGCTGGGCCGGAGGGTCCGACGCATAGCCGCCATCGACGATCAGCGACAGGTTGACGACGGGGGCCGCGTGACTCTCCACCAGCACGACGCGCAGCCCATTGGCCAGCGTCACCGCCTGCGGCTTGGGCAGGTTGAGCGCGGACGGCTGGCCCGGTGCGGGCTCCTTCGTGCGGTCCACGCCGGAGGCGCTCGCCACGCCTTCGGCGAAGGGCTTGACTTCCAGCACGTAGTCGCCGTCGCTCAGCCACTGCACCAGGGCCGCCTGGACCGAGGCGGGCGTGGCCGCCTTGATGCGCTCCAGGTAGTCCTTGTAGCAATGCGGATTGCCGGTGTAGGTCTGGCATTCCGCCAGCAGGTCGCTTTTGCCGCCGAAGCCCCCGACACGCTCGGCGATGCGCGCATAGCGGGCCAGGATCGCCGTCTTCGCGAGTCGCAGTTCGGCGTCCGTCGGGCCGGTGCGCAGCAAGGCCGCCAGCTCCTGCGCGGCGGCGCGCTCGACCACGCCCAGGTCGCCGCCGGGGCGCGCGGTCAGCGTCATGTCGAACTGCCCGGCGATCTCGCCGGCGTCATTGCTCGCCGTCGCGCTGGTCGCCACCTGGTCCTTGTAGACAAGCCGCTGGTAGAGGCGGGAGGTCTTGCCGCCACCCAGCACGTGCGCCCCGAGGTCGAGCAGGGGCTCGGTCGCGGAGCGCGTGGGCGGCACGTTCCAGATGCGGTAGAGCCGCGCCTGCGGCACGCGGTCTTCCAGCACGCCGCGATGCGTTCCCGTGCGCTTGGCGATCCACTCGCGGTGCTTCGCCAGCGGCGGGCCGGGCGGGATGTCGCCGTAGTACTTCTCCACCTTCTCGCGGGCCGCCTGCGGCGTGATGTCCCCGGCGAGCACCAGCGTCGTGTTGTTCGGCCCGTAGTAGGTCCGGAACCACGTGCGCACATCTTCCATGCTCGCGGCGTCCAGGTCCTTCATCGAGCCGATCACCGTCCAGGAATACGGATGGCCCGCCGGGTAGGTGTTCTCGGTGATGAGCTGGTAGGCGGGGCCGTAGGGCCGGTTCTCGCCCTGGCGCTTTTCGTTTTGCACCACGCCGCGCTGCAGGTCCAGCTTCTTCTGGTCCAGCACGCCCAGCAGGTGCCCCATGCGGTCGCTCTCCGCAAACAGCGCATAGTCGAGCATGCCCACCGGAACGTTCTGGAAGTAGTTGGTGCGGTCGTTGTTGGTCGTGCCGTTCAGGCTGGTCGCGCCGGCCTGCGACAGGGCCGAGAGGTAGGTCTTGTTGAAGTTCTCGCTGCCGCTGAACATGAGGTGCTCGAACAGGTGGGCGAAGCCCGTCTTGCCCGGGCTCTCGTTCTTCGAGCCCACGTGGTACCAGGTGTTGACCGCCACCACCGGCAGCTTGTGGTCCTCGTGCACGAGCAGCGTGAGGCCGTTCCTCAGCACGAACTTCGTGTAGGGAATGTCCGGGATCGCGATGTCCGGTGCGGGTTGCGCGAAGGCGGCAGCGGCGCAGGCCGACAGCAGCAAAGCCGCCGTGCGTTGCAGGAATTGGGTCACGTTGTCTGCTCCAGGGATCAGGGCTGGTAGCCGACGGCCGCCAGCGCTTTTTTCGGGTTCACCAGCGTGCGGCGGCCGTCCTCGCTGCGGTCGGCCGTGCTGCGCATGATCGCGATCACTTCCTGCGGTTTGAGCGAAGGCTTCACCGCGAGCATCTTGGCTGCGAGATTGGCGACCTGCGGCGAGGCCATGGAGGTGCCGGACATCGCAAGCCGCCGTCCGCCCGGCACATAGCTGTCCACCTGGTAGCCGTTGGCATGCAGCAGCACGGTCGGGCCGTAGCTGGTGAACGACGCCTCGTCGCCCGCCTTGTCCACCGCACCGACCGACACCAGGTTCGGCAGGGTGATGCCCGACGGGTAGGCGTCGTTGAAGGTGGGGTCGTTCGCGGAGTTGCCCGCGGAGGTGACGAGCAGCACGTCGGGCAGCGACTCGAATGCGGCCTTCAGCGCCTTGAAGTGCATGTCGAAGTATTCGCGCGCCAGCGCCTTGCGCTCGGCCGTGTCCTTGCCGATGCCGCACTGCTCCAGCTCGACCTCGTAGGAGCGCAGGTTGCCGCCCCAGCTCATGTTCACCACGCGCGCGCCGGAGCGGCGGATGAAGTCCGCGTAGCGCGCGAAGTTCGCCGAGATACGCTCCTCGAGCTCGCGCGTGGGGCACGGGTCGGGCAGCAGCGTGTGGCCGAACTCGATGCGCGCATTGGCCAGCCGCGCATAGGGATTGCCCGCCATGGTGATGCCCGCCACGTGCGTGCCGTGCGAATGGACGCTCGTGAGGCGAAGCTGCTCCTGCACGGACTTGTACTGCTCCGGCGGCAGGCTGGACATCAGGTTGCGCATGTCGGCGGCCTCGGGGCTGTCGATGTTGGACGTGAGGTCCGACAGCCCCTTGCTGCGCGCCTGCATCGCGTCCAGGCGGCCGCGCAACTCCTCCGGAATCGGCTTGAGCGGCTCGGCCGACGGTGCGCCGCGCCGGTCGAAGGCGACCATCGCGGGCTTGCCGTCCTGCGTCAGCACCTGGTCCTTGAACAGGCCCATGTCCACGCCGCTGTCCCAGACGACGACGGTGACGGGCGTGTAGTTGCGCCCCGGCGGCAGCGCGACGTCGCGCGCGGCCCAGATGTCCGGCTTGTCGACCTTGTGCGCGTTCAGGTAGGCCGTATAGGTGTCGGTCAGCACGGCCTTGAGCGGAAGGACGTATTCGAGCGCGTAGCGCGTCGAGACGATCGCCGGCGCGAGGTCGGAGCTGAGCGCGCCCGTGCGCGTCGCGACCGGCTGCAGCACCTCGCGCACGCGGCCGAGGGCCAGCGTCTCGCCGAACGTCTGCATGCCCGCCTTGGCACGCATGATGTCGTTCTGGATCACCGCGTAGGGCAGGCGGTCGAGTTCCTCGCGGATGAAGCGCGCCACCTCGGCGTTGTACGCGGCCGATCCGCGCTCGCCCTTCTTCAGGCCGGCGACGATGGCGCGCACCGTCAACCCCGAGAGCAGCTTGTCGGCGGGCTTTTCCTGCAACTGCTGGATCTGCGCGGAGCGGCGCAGCGCGTCCTCGTGGCGGCCCTCCAGCATGTCGAGCTGGACGAGCACGCCGAGCATCTGCCGGCGCGTCGCGAGTTCCGCGATGTCGTAGGTGGCGAGCGTGCTTTCCAGGTCGCGGCGCACGCCCTGCGCGAACGGCGTGAAGCGCTGCGGCTCCCGCACGACAGCTTCCAGCGGGCCCTGCACGGGGTAGCTGTAGCGCGGGAGGTCGTCGGCCTTCTCGGCCCGCTTCAGGGCCTGGGCGTGGGACACGCCGAAGGACAACGCACAGGCCATGGCGATGGCCGCGAAGGACAGTTTCTTCATCTCGAACCTCAGGCGGGAACGGCGGCCTCGTAGCCGCGCGGGATCGCGGCGAGCAGCTGCCGCGTGTACGGGTGTTGCGGGTTGGCGTAGATCGCCTCGGCGCTGCCGCGCTCGACGATCTCCCCCTTGTTCATCACGAGGATGTCGTCGGCCATGTACTTCACCACCGCGAGGTCATGGCTGATGAAGACATAGGTGAGGCCGAATTCTTCCTGCAGGTCCAGCAGCAGGTTCAGCACCGTGGCCTGCACGCTCACGTCGAGCGCGCTCACGCTCTCGTCGCACACGATGATCTCCGGCTGCATCGTGAGGCAGCGCGCGATCGCGATGCGCTGGCGCTGGCCGCCGGAAAACTCATGCGGGTACTTGCCGAAGGCCGCGGCGGGCAGGCCCACCTTCTCCAGCCAGCCGAGCGCGAGGCGCGCGCGCGCATCGTCGTCCGCGCCGATGCCGTGGATCTTCATCGGCTCCATCAGGATCTGTCCCACCGTGAAGCGCGGGTTCAGGCTCGCGTACGGGTTCTGGAAAATGATCTGGATGCGCTGGCGGAAGGGGCGCATCTGCGCCGCATTGAGCGCCGCCAGGTCCTGTCCTTCGAACAGGATGCGGCCCGTCGTCGCGTCGGTGAGCCGCGTGAGCATCATGCCCACCGTGGTCTTGCCCGAGCCGGATTCGCCCACCACGCCCAGCGTGCGGCCCTTGTGCAGCACGAAGTCCGCCTGCTTCACCGCGTCGATGGTCCGGCGCCTGAAGAAACCCTCCTTCAGGCGGTAGGCCTTGGACAGCCCCGACACTTCGATCAGCGCCGGGCCCTCGCTCGGCGCGGAGACCCGCTGCTCGGTCACGATCGGACGGTTGTTCACGATATCGTCGATCACCGGCAGGCGGCGCGGCCGCGTGTCCAGGCGCGGGCGGCAGGCGAGCAGCGCACGCGTGTAGGCGTCCTGCGGCGCGCCGAATATCTGGCCGACCGGACCGGCCTCACGCACCTCCCCGTGTCGCATGACGACGACCTGCTTCGCGATCTCGCCCACCAGGCCGAGGTCATGGCTGATGAACAGGACGCTCATCTTCTGGCGCTCCTGCAGCTTCGCGAGCAGGTCCACGATCTGCCGCTGCACCGTCACGTCCAGCGCGGTGGTGGGCTCGTCGGCGATCAGGAGCTTCGGCTCGCAGGCGATCGCCATGGCGATCATCACGCGCTGCTGCTGGCCGCCCGAGAGCTCGTGCGGATAGGCATCGAGGCGTGCGCGCGGCTCGGGGATGCCCACTTCCGCGAGCAGTTCGAGCGCGCGGTCGCGCGCGGCGCGATGGCCGAGCGGGAAGTGCATGCGCAGCACCTCGGCGATCTGGTCGCCCACGGTGAGCACCGGGTTGAGCGAGCTCATCGGCTCCTGGAACACCACCGAGATGTCCTTGCCGCGCAGGCGGCGCATTTCTTCGGCGCTGTTGTGCGCGAGGTCGCGGCCCTCGTAGAAGATGTGGCTGTCCGCGCCGACGATCGCGTTGTCCGGCAGCAGGCGCACGATGCTCATCGCCGTCACGCTCTTGCCGGAGCCGGACTCGCCGACCAGTGCCACCGTGGTGTTGGCGGGGATGTCGAAACTCACGCCGCGCACGGCTTCGTGCACCTCGCGGCCCATACGGAAACTCACGCGCAGGTCGCGCACTTCGATCAATGCAGACATGTGGCGGTTCCTGTCAACGAAGCTTGGGGTCCATCGCGTCGCGCAGCGCGTCAGTAAGCAGCGCGAACGCGGTGACGAAGGTGGCCATGAAGGCGGTGGCGGCGACGAGCTGCCACCACTTGCCCAGCACGAGTTCGGTCTGCGCCTCGGCGAGCATCGTGCCCCAGCTGACCATGTCGATCGGTACGCCCAGGCCGAGGAAGGACAGGATCACTTCCGCCTTGATGAAGCTCACCACGTGCAGGCTCAATTGAACGAGCACGACGTGGCTGATGTTGGGCAGGATGTGCCCGAACATGCGCGCCGCGTGGCTCGCGCCGATCGACTCGGCGGCGCGCACGTATTCGCGGCCGCGGTGCTTGATGTATTCGGCCCGCACGAGCCGGTAGATGCCCGTCCAGCCGACGATGCCCAGGATCAGCACCACTGGCACGATGCTGCTGGAGAAAACCTTGCCCATCGGGCCGTACTTGAAGACCGCGGCCAGGGCGAAGATCAGCAGGATGTACGGGATGGACGTGAAGACGTTGTAGACCCACTCGAGCAGGTCGTCGAGCTTGCCGCCGAAATAGCCCGCCACCGCGCCCAGCACGGTGCCGATCAGCGTCGCGAGGAACGCCGCCGCGATACCCACGAGGATGGACACCTGCGCGCCCTTCACCGCCTTGGACAGCACGTCGCGGCCGATGCGGTCGCCGCCGAAGGGCAGCGTCGCCGACTTTTCGATGGCCACCGTCTTCACCTGCGCGGCGCGCTCGGCCCACTGCTTGTAGTAGGGCGCGAGCGGATCGATGTCGGTCAGGTCGACGTTGGGCAAGGCCGGCGCTTCCGCCTTCGCCGCTTCCCTGGCCTGGGCGCCGACGAAGGTCGGGGGCGCGAAGGGCTCGCCGACCTCGCGCTGCCAGCCGCCGGCCAGCAGGCCGACCTGGGCCAGCACCACGAGCACGAGGAAGGCGCCGACGATCCACAGGGACACGATGCCCACGCGGTCGCGGCGCAGGCGGGCCCACGCCTGCGCCCAGACGCTGGGCGAGCGGGGCAGGCTTTCGACGAGGGGGACGCCCGGCGGATCGATGCCCTCAGCGGCGGCGACGGGGAGGCTCGGATTGGCGTTCATTTGAGCACCACGCGCGGATCGACGAATTTATAGAGCACGTCGGTGACCAGGTTGATCACCATCGTGAGCGCGGCCAGGTAGATCGTGACCGCCTGGATGACGGGGAAGTCGCCACGGCCCACCGCGGCGTAGACCTCGCGGCCCAGGCCCGGGATCGAGAAGAACACCTCGATCAGGAAGGAGCCGATGAACACGCCGGGCAGCTGGGTCGCCACGTTCGTGAGGATCGGGATCATCGCGTTGCGCAGCACGTGCTTGAAGAGGATGGTCTTCTCGGGCACGCCCTTGGCGCGCGCGGTGCGCACGTAGTCGTGGCCGATCTCGTCGAGGAAGAAGCTGCGGTACAGGCGCGTGGCCGGGGCGAGGCTCACCAGCACGGCGATCATCACAGGCAGGGGCGCATAGACCAGGAGGTTGGTCCAGGTGCTGGCCGTCCAGCCCTGCACCGGGAACCAGCCCAGCTGGAAGGCGAACAGGTACTGACCGATGATCACGTAGACCAGGAAGCTGATCGACAGCGCGACGGTGCTGATGATCATCACCAGGCGGTCCGTGAGGCTGCCGCGCACGTAGGCCACCGCCATGCCCGCCACGATGGCCAGGCCGACCTCGAGGATGAGGATGGGGATCATGATCGTCAGCGTCGCCGGCAGGCGCGTGGCGAAGATGTTCGACACCGTCTCCTTGGTCGACCAGCTGGCGCCCCAGTTGAACGTGACCACCTTCTTGACGAACAGCCACAGCTGCTGCCAGGTGGGCAGGTCCAGCCCGAGCTGGCGCCGGATGGAGTCGATCTGCTCCTGGCTGGCCTGCAGGCCGCCCAGGATTTCGGCGGGGTCGTCGCCGAAGTATTTGAAGAGAAAGAACACCAGCAGGATCACGCCTGCCAGCGTCGGGATCATCTGCAGGATCCGTCGGAGGATGTAGGACAGCATGTGTAATTGTGCGGCTGGCGGATGGCGCCGGGACTCGACTTCGGGAAACCGCTCGTGGCGGAGGCCCCGGCGCGCATTATGCTTGCGTCCTGCGACCCCCCAATAGGTGTTTCCAACCATGACGTCCCGACTCTGGGCATTGGCCACCAGCCTTTGCCTGGCACTAGGCGCCGCCCACCCGGCATGCGCCCAGACTGCTGCGAATCCTGAAAAAGTCCTGCGCTACGCGTTCCTCGGCACCGAGACGGGGTTCGACCCCGCGCAGATCACCGACCTGTACTCGGCCGCCGTCGTCGGGCACATCTTCGAGGCGCCGTACGAATACGACTACCTCGCGCGCCCCGCGAAGATGGTGCCCAACCTCGCCGAAGCGCTGCCCGAGGTGGCGCCGGACTTCCGCACCTACACGTTCCGGCTGCGTGCGGGCATCTACTTCTCCGACGATCCCGCCTTCGGCGGCAAACCGCGCGAAGTCACGGCCCGGGACGTCGTCTACACCTTCAAGCGCTTCTTCGACCCGAAGAACAAGAGCCCGAACTATTCCAGCTTCGCCGAGGAGAAGATGATCGGCCTCGCCGCGCTTCGCAAGAAGGCCGAGGCGACCGGCTCGTTCGACTACGACACCGAGGTCGAAGGCTTGCGCGCGATCGACCGCTACACGGTGCAGGTCAAGCTGGGAGAATCGCGCCCGCGCTTCATGTACGCGCTGGCCGATCCGGCGACCATGGGCATCGTCGCGCGGGAGGTCGTCGAAAAGTACGGCGACGCCATCATGGAGCACCCCGTGGGTACGGGTCCCTTCATCCTCAAGGAATGGCGCCGCGCCTCGAAGATCACGCTGGTGCGCAATCCGGCCTTTCGCGACAAGCGCTTTGAGGGCGAGCCGTCGACGGCGGCAGGCGCCGAAATCCTCAAGGAGTTCAAGGGCAGGAAACTCCCGATCGTCGACCGCGTCGAAGTCTCCATCATCGAGGACCCCCAGCCGCGCTGGCTCGCGTTCCTCAACGGCGAACACGACTTCCTCGAACGCCTGCCGCAGAACTTCGCCACCTACGCGATCCCGAACAACAAGCTCGCGCCCAACCTCGCGCACCGGGGCATCCGCATGGCGCAGCAGCCCCTGTCGGACTTCACCGTCGCCTACATGAACATGGAGCATCCCGTCGTGGGCGGCTACACGCCCGAGAAGGTGGCGCTGCGCCGGGCCATCGGCCTGGCGATCAACAGCGGCGAGGAGGTGCGCCTGCCCAGGCATGACCAGGCGATCGTGGCCCAGGGCTTCGTCATGCCCAACACCACGCTCTACGACCCGAAGTACCGCTCCGAGATGGGAACCTTCGACCGCGCCCGGGCCGTCGCGCTGCTGGACCTGTTCGGCTACACCGACAAGGACGGCGACGGCTGGCGCGACATGCCCGATGGCAAGCCGCTGGTGCTGGACTACGACACCTTGTCGCGCGCGGACTACCGCGAGCTCGACGAGATCCTGAAGAAAAACCTCACGGCGGTCGGCATCAAGCTGAACCTGCGCATCGGCCAGTGGCCGGAACAGTTTCGCAACTCGCGCGCGGGCAAACTCATGATGTGGAACTTCGGCAGCAGCGCCACCACCCCTGACAGCGGAAACATCCTGGACATGGGCTACAGCAAGTCGATCGGAGAGCAGAACCACGCGCGCTTCTCGAACGCGAAGTTCGACGCGCTCTACGAGAAGCAATCCGTGATGCCCGACGGGCCGGAGCGGCTCGCGGTGATCAACGAGGCGCAGCGCATCCTCATCGCGTACATGCCTTACAAGGTGAAGGTACACCGCATCGCCACCGACATGTGGCAGCCCTGGGTGAGCGGCTACCTGCGCCATCCGTTCCGCCGCGATTTCTGGCAGTTCATCGACGTCGATCCGGGCAAGATGCCCCGGAACGGCGCAGTCAACGGGTGACACCATGTTTGTGACGACGAAAACCATCGCTCGCGCCACCGCCTTGCTGGCACTGGCCGGCGCCCTGCTCCTCCCGGCCACCCGCGCAGCGGCTGCGCCCGAGAAAGTCCTGCGCTATGCGTTCCCGGTTGCGGAGACCGGGTTCGACCCCGCGCAGCTGAACGACCTCTATTCGCGCATCATCACCGCGAACATCTTCAACGCGCTGTACGGCTACGACTACCTCGCCCGCCCTGCCAAGGTGCGGCCGGTGCTGGCCGACGGCATGCCGGAGATCTCCCCGGACTTCCGCACCTTCACCGTCAGGATGCGCAAGGGCATCTACTTCGCCGACGACCCGGCCTTCGGCGGCAAGCGGCGCGAGGTGACGGCGGCGGACATCGTGTACAGCTACAAGCGCATCATGGACCCGGCGAGCAAGAGCCCTCTCGTGAGCGGCCTCGAGGAGGAGAAGATCCTCGGCCTCGCCGAACTGCGCAAGAAGGCGCAGGCCGGCGACGCGAAGTTCGACTACGACAGCGAGATCGAGGGCATGCGCGCGCTGGACCGCTACACCGTGCAGTTCAAGCTCGGCGAGGCGCGCCCGCGCTTCCTGTTCACGCTGGCCGACCCGGGAATCATGGGCGCGGTGGCGCGCGAGGTCGTGGAGAAATACGGCGACGCGATCATGGAGCATCCGGTGGGCACCGGCCCGTTCATGCTCAAGGAATGGCGCCGCTCCTCGAAGATCACGCTGGTGCGCAACCCGGGCTACCGCGACGAGTTCTACGACGCGCAGCCGGCTCCGGGCGACGCCGCGGCGCAGGCGATCTACGCGAAGCTCAAGGGCCGCAAGCTGCCGATGATCGACCGGGTGGAGATCTCCATCATCGACGACCCGCAGCCGCGGTGGCTGTCCTTCCTGAACGGCGAGTACGACATGATCGAGCGCCTGCCGGAGAACTTCGCGACGCACGCGATCCCCAACAACAAGCTGGCGCCCAACCTCGCGAAGCTCGGCATCCAGATGGAGCGCGTGCCGCTGTCGGACATCCGCATGATCTACTTCAGCATGCTCAACCCGGTGGTGGGCGGCTACACGCCGGAGAAGGTGGCGCTGCGCCGGGCCGTCGGCCTCGCGATGAGCGGCGAGCAGGAAGCGCGCCTGGCCATGCGCGGGCAGGCCATGGTGGCGCAGGGCTTCGTGATGCCCAACACCAGCTCGTTCGATCCCGACTACCGTTCGGAGATGGGCACGTACGACGTGGCAAAGGCGAAGGCCCTGCTCGACATGTTCGGCTACACCGACAAGGACGGCGACGGCTGGCGCGAGCTGCCGGACGGCAAGCCGCTTGTGCTGGTGTACGACACGCTGTCGGCCGCCGACTACCGCGAGCGCGACGAGGTGATGAAGAAGAACCTCGACGCGATCGGCATCAAGCTGGAGCTGCGGATCGGCAAGTGGCCCGAGCAGCTGCGCAACTCGCGCGCCGGCAAGCTGATGATGTGGGGCTACGGCCTGTCCGCGAGTTCCCCCGACAGCGCGGGCGTGCTGGCGCTGGGCTACAGCGGCTCCTTCGGCCAGCAGAACCACTCGCGCTTCAAGAACGACAAGTTCGACGAGCTGTACCGCAAGCAGGCGGTGATGCCGGACGGGCCCGAACGCGACCGCGTGATCCGCGAGGCGGGACGCATCATGACCGCGTACATGCCGATCAAGGTGCGCGTGCACCGCATCGGCACCGATATGATGCAGCCCTGGCTGGTGGGCTACAAGCGCCACCCCAATGCGCGCGAGTTCTGGCAGTACGTCGACATCGACACCGACAAGCTTCCCAAGAAGAAGTGACGGCAGCGCCCGCGAATTTCCGCTTATCGAAGAGGACCCTCATGCAAGACAAGATTCCCCGCAACTTCGCCCTGCTCGCCCTGTGCGCCGCCCTCGCCGCGCCCGCCCTGGCCGCCATCGTGCCGCCCGGCGTCCAGCTGCATCCCACGCAGACGCTGATCCGCAACAACGGCTCCGAGCCCGAAACGCTGGACCCGGCCCTCGCCGAGACGGTGGGCGCGAACAACATCACCCGCGACCTCTTCGAAGGCCTCACCGCCAACGACGGCGACGGCAAGATCGTGCCCGGCGTGGCCGAGAGCTGGAAGCAGACCAACGCGACCACCTGGGTGTTCAAGCTGCGCCAAAACGCCAAGTGGTCCAACGGCGACCCGGTGACGGCGCAGGACTGCGTCTACGGCATCCGCCGCTTCCTGGACCCCAAGACCGCGTCCAAGTACGCGACCACCTACGGCGTGTTCCTGCTGAACGGCAAGGAAGTCGCGATGGGCAAGAAGCCGCCGGCCGACGTCGGCGTGAAGGCGCTCGACAAGTTCACGGTGGAAATCAAGACGGCCTTCCCCGTCACCTTCCTGCCGCAGCTCCTGTCCAATAACAACCTCGGGCCGCTGCACCAGGCGTCGGTGGAAAAGTTCGGCAAGGACTGGACCAAGCCGGGCAACATGGTGGGCAACGGCGCCTTCATGCTGAAGGACTGGGTCGTGAACCGCAGCGTGGTCATCGAGAAGAACCCCCACTACTGGGACAAGGACCACGTGCAGCTCACGCGCGTCACCTACCTGGGCGTGGAGGACGGCAACGCCGACGTGAAGCTCTTCGAGTCGGGCCAGAACGAGATGGTCTACCAGCTGCCGCCCGGCACCTACGAGGACGCGAAGAAGAAATTCCCGAAGGACGTGCGCAACGCGCCGATGCTGGGCCTGCGCTACTACACGCTGCAGACGCAGAGCCCCGCGATGAAGGACGTGCGCGTGCGCAAGGCGCTCTCCATGGTGATCGACCGCGACATCCTCGCCACCAAGATCACCGCCGACGGGCAGGCACCCGCCTACGGCCTGATCGTCAAGGGCATGGAAGGCGCCGACATGACCGACTACGATTGGGCGAAGTGGCCCATGGACAAGAAGGTCGCCGAGGCGAAGAAGCTGCTGGCGGACGCCGGCGTGAAGCCCGGCACCAAGTACACCTTCACGTACAACACCAGCGAATACCACAAGAAGATGGCGATCTTCGCGCAGTCCGAGTGGAAGAAAAAGCTGGGCGTGGACATCGAGCTCGAGGCGATGGAGTTCAAGGTGCTGGTGAAGAAGCGCCATGACGGCACCTTCGAGATCGCGCGCGACGGCTTCATCGCCGACTACAACGACGCGACCAACTTCCTCGCGCTCGTGCGCTGCGATTCGGACCAGAACCTGAACTTCAACTGCAACCGCAAGGCCGAGGAGCTGATCACCCAGGCCGAGCAGAACGACGACGCGGGCAAGCGCAAGGGCCTGCTCACGCAGGCGACGAAGATGATCATGGAGGACTACCCCCTGATCCCGCTCGTCCAGTACTCCCTGCCCCGGCTGGTAAAATCCTACGTCGGCGGGTATTCGCTGCAGAACGCGCAAGACCGCTTCCGCAGCAAGGACCTGTACATCATCAAGCACTGACGGCGGTACCCCCGCCCTCAACCGCGCCGGCGCAGCACCCTTTGCGCCGGCGTTTTTGCGAGAGCCCTGCACACCATGTGGTCGTACACATTGCGTCGCCTGCTGGCGACCATTCCCACGCTGCTGGCCGTCATCACGGCCTGCTACTTCCTCGTGCACGCCGCGCCGGGCGGCCCCTTCGACAGTGACAAGCAGGTCTCCGCCGCCGTCCTCGCGAACCTCCAGGCCAAGTACCACCTGGACCTGCCGCCCTGGCAGCAGTACCTCTTCTACCTGAACAACGTCATCCACGGTGACCTCGGCGCGTCCTTCCGCTATGCGGACTGGTCGGTGAACGACCTCGTCGCCGCGGCGCTGCCTGTGTCGCTGTCCATCGGCGGGCTGTCGATGCTGATTTCCTTTTTCGTCGGCGTCGCCATGGGGACGGCCGCCGCGTTGCGCCAGAACAGCGCCGCCGACTACGGCGTGATGCTGGTGGGTAACCTGGGCAGCGTGTTCCCGTCCTTCGTCATCGGGCCGGTGCTGGTGCTCGTGTTCGCGCTCTGGCTGCACTGGCTGCCCGCGGGCGGCTGGGACGACTTCAAGCCGGCGTTCATGATCATGCCGGTCGCCCTGCTCACCTTCATCAATGTCGCGACCATCGCGCGGGTGATGCGCGGCAGCCTGATCGAGGTGATGCACAGCAACTTCATCCGCACGGCGCGGGCCAAGGGCCTGCCGACCCGCATCGTGGTACTGCGCCACGCGCTCAAGCCCGCGCTGCTGCCGGTCATCTCGGTGCTGAGCCCGCTCGCGATCTCCTCGATCACCGCGGCGCTCGTGACCGAGACCGTGTTTTCCATCCCGGGCCTGGGCAAGCTGATCGTGAACGGCGCGGGCAACCGCGACTACACGCTGGTGCTCGGCCTCGTCGTGCTGATCACGGTGCTCGCGGTGACGCTCAACCTGATCGTCGACCTCGCGTACGCCGCGCTCGACCCGAAGATTCGTTACTGAAGGCGCGCCATGTTCTTTTCCACGCGCCGCCAGATCATCGACCAGCTCGCCGAGCCGGTCGCCGTCACGCCCGGCCGCAGCCCCTGGGCCGACGCCCGCACCCGCTTCATGCGCAACAAGGCGGCGGTCGCGAGCGTCGTCGCCCTGCTCGTCATCGGCGCGCTGTGCGTCTTCGGTCCGCTCGTGCTGCCCTTCGACTTCGACTCCACCGACTGGGACGCGATGAAGCTGCCGCCCACGCTGCAGAACATGCACCTGTGGGGCACCGACGAATCGGGCCGGGACCTGCTCGTGCGCTGCCTGATCGGCGGGCGCATCTCGCTCATGGTGGGCCTGCTCGCGACGCTCTGCTCGGTCGCCGTCGGCATCGCGTGGGGCGCGACCGCCGGCTTCCTCGGCGGCAAGATCGACGGCTTCATGATGCGCATCGTCGACATGATGTACGCGATCCCCTACCTGCTCATCGCGATCCTGCTGGTCACCATCCTGGGCCGCGAGTTCTACCTCGTGGTGCTCGCGATCACCGCGTTCTCGTGGATGGACATGGCGCGCGTCGTGCGCGGCCAGACGCTGTCGCTGCGCACCATGGAATTCGTCGAGGCCGCGCGCGCCATCGGTGTCCCGACGCGCCGCATCATCTTCAACCACATCGTGCCCAACCTGCTGGGTGTCGTCGTGATCTACACCACCGTGACGGTGCCCTCGGTGATCCTCACGGAGTCCGTGCTGTCCTTCCTCGGCCTGGGCATCCAGGAACCGATGACGAGCTGGGGCGTGCTCATCGAGGACGGCACCAAGGTGATGGAAGTCGCGCCGTGGATGCTGCTCTTCCCGGCGGCGCTGCTGTCGATCACGCTTTATTGCTTCAACTTCATCGGCGACGGCCTGCGCGACGCGCTCGATCCCAAGGAACGCTAAGCATGGCCGGCAAACTCCTCGAGGTCGACGACCTCAACGTGAAATTCAAGACGCCCGAAGGCGACGTCACGGCAGTGAACGGCCTGGGCTTCTCGCTCGAGCGCGGCCAGACCTTCGGCATCGTCGGCGAAAGCGGCTCGGGCAAGAGCCAGAGCATGCTCGCGCTGATGGGGCTGCTGGCATCCAACGGCCGCGCGACCGGCAGCGCGCGCTTCAACGGCGACGACCTGCTCGCGATGGCGCCGCGCGACCTGAACCGCATCCGGGGCAACCGGATCGCGATGATCTTCCAGGACCCGATGACGTCGCTCAACCCCTACCTCACGGTGGAGCGGCAGATGACCGAGGTGCTGGAGCTGCATAAGGGCCTCACGCGCAAGAGCGCGCTGACACTGGCGATCCAGACGCTGGAGCAGGTGCGCATCCCCGACGCGGCGCGCCGCATCCGCATGTACCCGCACGAGTTCTCCGGCGGCATGCGACAGCGCATCATGATCGCGATGGCGCTGCTGTGCCAGCCCGACCTCCTGATCGCCGACGAACCCACCACCGCGCTCGACGTGACGGTGCAGGCGCAGACCATGGCGCTCTTGCGCGACCTGCAGCGCGACTTCGGCACGGCCATCATCCTCATCACGCACGACCTGGGCGTCGTCGCGGGCCTGTGCGACGAGGTGATGGTGCTGTATGGCGGACGCATCATGGAGCAGGCCAGCGCGGAGAGCATCTTCTACCGGCCGACGCATCCGTACACCCTGGGCCTGCTCGGCGCGGTGCCCAAGATCGACCACGAGGGCGAGCGGCTGGTCGCGATCCCCGGCGTGCCGCCGAACATGGCGCGCCTGCCCGCGGGCTGCCCGTTCAGCGAGCGCTGTGCCTTCGTGTTCGACAAGTGCGCGGCGGTGCGGCCGGCGCTGCTGCCCGCGCCGGGTGATCCGCAGGTGCTGCGTGCGTGCCATCGCGAGGTGTCCGAGATCGCCCAGGAAGCGCAGAAGGTGCTGGCATGAGCGATGTCGATTTGAAAGGCCGGGAGCCCCTGCTGTCCGTGCGCGACCTGCACGTGCACTTCAACGTGCGCGGCGAAGGCATCTTCCCCAAGAAGCGGACGCTCAAGGCGGTGAACGGCGTGAGCTTCGACCTCTATCCCGGCGAAACGCTGGGCATCGTGGGCGAGTCGGGCTGCGGCAAGTCCACGCTCGCGCGCGCGCTGCTGAACCTCATTCCGGCGAGCGCGGGCAAAGTCGTCTGGCTCGGCCGCGACATGTCCGGCGCCAGCGGCGCGGACTGGCAGAAGGTGCGCCGCAACGTGCAGATGGTCTTCCAGGACCCGCTCGCCTCGCTCAACCCGCGCATGAACATCGCGCAGATCGTCGGCGAGCCGCTGCGCACGCACCGCCCCGAGCTGACGCAGGCAGAGGTGCTCGCGCGCGTGAAGGCCATGCTGGTGAAGGTCGGCATGAACGAGGGCCAGCTCTATCGCTATCCGCACGAGTTCTCGGGCGGCCAGTGCCAGCGCATCGGCATCGCGCGTGCCCTCATCCTCGAACCGAAACTCATCGTGTGCGACGAACCGGTGTCGGCACTGGACGTCTCGATCCAGGCGCAGATCATCAACCTGCTGAAGGACCTGCAGGCCGAGATGCACCTCGCGCTCGTCTTCATCGCGCACGACCTCGCGGTGGTCAAGCACGTGAGCCAGCGCATCCTCGTGATGTACCTGGGACGAGTGATGGAGCTCGCGCAGAAGCACGAGCTTTATGCCGACCCGAAGCACCCGTACACGCGCGCCCTGCTCTCGGCCGTGCCGCTGGCCGACCCGAAGCTGGAGCGCGGCAAGGTGATCCAGATGCTGACCGGCGACCTGCCCTCGCCGATCGATCCACCGTCGGGCTGCGTGTTTCGCACGCGCTGCCCGCACGCCTTCGACCGCTGCGCGGCCGAAGTCCCGCCCCTGAAGCCCGTCACGCCGGCCACCGAGGCCGCCTGCTGGTTGTATTGAAGCAGCGCCGATGAAGACGGACGTCGGCCAACGGATCGCGAGGCGCTTTTCGCTGCCGCCCGGCGACCTGCTGCGCGACACGCTGTATCGCCGGCTGTGGATCTCCATCCTCACCAGCGCCTTCGGCAGCCAGATCACGATGCTCGCCATCCCGCTGACGGCCGCGGTGCTGCTGCACGCGACGCCCCAGCAGATGGGCATGCTCACGTCGGTGGAGCTGGCGCCCTTCGTGCTCTTCTCGCTCCCGTCGGGCGTGTGGCTGGACCGCGTGAAGAAGCTGCCCGTGTATGTCGCCGGCGAACTCTCGATCGCGCTGGTGCTCGCGAGCGTGCCCGGCGCCTGGGCGCTGGGCGTGTTGAACATCTACTACCTCTATGGCGTCGCCTTCGTGATCGGCTGCGTGGCGGTGGTCGCGGGAACGGCCGCGCAGATCGTGCTCACGCAGATCGTGCCGCGCTCGCGGCTCGTGGAGGCACACGCGAAGAACGCGCTCGCGAGTTCCACTGCAGAAGTCGCCGGGCCCGGTGCGGCCGGCGCGTTGATCCGCCTGGTCGGTGCGCCCGTCGCGCTGCTCGCGGACGCCGTGTTGCTGCTCACCAGCGTGTTCATCCTGAGGGGCCTGAAAATCCATGAGGAGCCCGGCAAGAAGGTGCCGGGCGAGTTCTGGGCGGCGCTGAAGGAAGGCCTCGCCTTCGTGCGCAGCTCCGCGCTCCTCGTTGCCATGGCCGCGCTCGTGGGCATCTGGCAGATGTGCCACCACTCGGCGATGGTGGTGCAGATCCTCTTCGCCACGCGCGAGCTCGGCCTCGACGAGAAGCAGGTCGGCCTGTGCTACGTGGGCCTGGGCGTCGGCACCGTGGCCGCGGGCGCGTTCGGCAACCGGATCTCGCGGCGCATCGGCGTGGGCCCCTGCCTGCTCTGGGGCTTCGGCATCTGCGGCTTCGGCTGGCTGCAGCTGGCGCTGGCGCCGGCGAATGCGTGGGGCATCTTCTCCTTCGTGCTGATGCTGGTGTGCTTCGGCCTGGGAGCCGTGCTGATCTTCATCAATTTCCTGGCCCTCAGGCAGGCCGTGACGCCCGAGCCGCTGCTGGGACGCATGACCAGCACCATGCGCTGGCTGATCCTCCTGCCGGGCGTTCCAGGGGCGTTGCTGGGGGGGTGGCTGGGGGAGCACCTGGGCCTGCGCTGGGCGCTCGCCTGCGGCGGGCTGGGCGCCGTGGCACTGGCGCTCGGGGGATGGCGCTTCACGCGGCTGCCGGCGCAGCGCGAGCTACCGGCCCAGGTCCACGGCTGACAGCGGCGCGGACTCGGTCTTGTAGTCGCCGGTCGCAGGCTTGGCTTCGGGCAGCGGCGCCTCCTGGTAGTCGAGCATCTCCATGAGGTGATGCATCACTTCGTCGCCGATCTCGTTGGCGCGCCAGAGGCGGATCAACTCGCGGCGCTCGGCGACGATGGCGGCATGCCGCAGGCGGTTCTGCAATTCGAGCTTCGGCGTGAGGTCGCTGCCGTCGGAGGCCACCAGCGCGATGCGCTCCGCGATGCCGGCCTTCTGCGCGTCCGCCCAGGATGGCGGCACGCCTTCGCGGGCGAGTGTGTCGTCCACCGCCTGCAGGGCCGCCTGGCTCATCGCGCGCCGCACGCGCAGCTGCTCGTCGTGCAGGCTCCAGCGCGAGCCGACCTTGAGCAGGCGGATGAGCGGCGTGAGCGTCAAGCCCTGTCCCACCAGCGTCGCGCCGATCACGACGAAGGTGAGGAAGATGATCAGGTCGCGATGCGGAAATGGCGCGCCGCCCGGCAGCGTCAGGGGCAGCGCCAGCGCGGCCGCGAGGGACACGATGCCGCGCATGCCGCACCAGCCGATGATCAGGAGTTCGCTCGTGCTCGGCGGCGGCTCCTGCTGCTTCGGGCTGCCGCTCAGGCCGCGCGGAAGAAACGACACGGGAAACACCCACACGAAGCGCACCAACACCGCCACTGCCGTGATCGCCGCGCCCAGCACGGCGAGCTGCACGGCCGAATAACGATCGAGGTTACCGACGACCGACGCCATCTGCAGCCCGATCAGCATGAACACCAGGCTGTTGAGCAGGAACACGAGCACATTCCACACGGGCCGCGCCATGATCCGCATGCCTGCCGACACGATCTCCGGCGCGTAGCGGCCCCGCACCAGGCCCGCGGCCACCACGGCGAGCACGCCCGAGACGTGCAGCGCTTCCGCGCCCATGTAGGCCGCGTACGGAATGGTGAGGACCGTGAGGACCTCGATGAACGGGTCGTTCAGCCGCTTGTGAACGGCGATGTAGAAGAAGGCCAGCGCGATGCCCACGGCGATGCCGACAAGGGACACCACGGCGAACTGGGACGCCGCATCCACCAGCGAGAACGTGCCCGTCAGCACCGCGGCGACGGCGAACTTGTAGAGGACGAGGCCGGACGCATCGTTCACGAGGCTCTCGCCTTCGAGGATGGTGACGATGCGCCGGGGCATGTTCAGGCGCGACAGGATGGCGGTGGCGGCGACCGCATCGGGCGGGGACACGATCGCCCCCAGGACGAAGGCCGCGGCCCAGGGTACGTCCGGCACGAGGAACTTCAGCGTGGCGCCCACCGCCAGCGTGGTCACCGTGACGAGGCCGATGGCAAGCAGGCCGATGGCGCGGATGTGCGCCTTGAAATCGGTCCAGGACGTTAGCAGGGCCGCCTGGTAGAGGATCGGCGGCAGCACGGCGACCAGGATCAGCTGGGGGTCGAATTGCGCCTGCGGCAGGTTGGGCACGAGGCCGAGGCATGCACCGCCGGCCACCAGCGCGATCGGATAGGGAAACTCGAAGCGGCGTGCGATCCAACCCAGCGCCACGGAGCTGAGGAGGAGCAGGAGCACGAGTTGGAGGACTGCCATGGGTGCCCGTCGATTATCGCCAGCACAAAAAAAAAGACCACCGACGAATCGGTGGTCTTGCCTTCAAAGGCGGTCAGTCAGATCAGAAGACGTGACGCACGCCGATGCTGTAGTAGCGGCCGACAGCGCCGCTGTAGTCCAGCGGGTTGTAGCTGACGGCGCCGTAGGTCGTCTGGTCGATCGGGGGAACGCGGTCGAACAGGTTGCGGATGCCACCGAAGATCTCGGTCTTGTCGCTCAGCTTGAAGCGAGCCGTGACGTCCACCGTGGTGAAGGAACCGACCTTGCAGACTTCGGTGCCGTCAGCCAGCGTGCTCGCGCACGAGGTGTCTTCCTTGGTGAACTTGTTGTCCAGCTTTCCGCGGTAGTTGACCGTCGTCGCGACGCGCCATGCGCCCACGTCCCATGCCGCGGTCAGGTTGATGCGGTCCTTGGGCGTGCCGATGCAGTTCGTCACGTCGCAGTTGCCGTGCGTGCCGGCGAAGTTCGACACCGTGCCGTCCGGGTCCGTGCGCTGCAGCTTCAGCAGGTGCGTCCAGACCAGGCCCAGGGTCACGCGGCCGTTGCCGCCGCCGAGGTCCCAACGGTGCTTCATGTCGAGGTCGATACCGCGAACCACGGACTCCGAGGAGTTGATGTAGTTGGTCAGCACGGCCGTGATCGCGCCCGGATCGCCAGGGAAGCCCGGCAGGGCGGTCGATGCGTCACGCGAAACGTGGTTGGCAGCGATGGCCGAGGAAGCGGTTTCCTGGTTGATCTCGTTCTTGCGCTTGATCTGCCAGAGGTCGACCGTCGCGCTGGTCTTCGGCGTGAGGTCCCACACCATGCCGAGCGTGGTGCTGGTGGACTTCTCAGGCTGCAGGTTCGCGTTGGGCGACGTGATGATGGCGACGTTCGCGGGATCGCAGCCGATGGTGCCGGCGGTGGCGGCGCAACGCGCGGGGTCCGCTGCCGTCGTGAAGGCGGCCAGGCCGCCCACGCCGTTCTCGGCCGAGCTCGGTGCGCGGAAGCCCTTGGCGAACGTGCCGCGGACAGCGAGGCTGTCGACCGGCCTCCACTTCGCGCCCAGCTTCGGGGTGACCGAGGTGCCGGTGTCGCTGTAGTGGTCGGCGCGCAGGGCGGCGCTCAGTTCGAGGCGCTTGGTCACCGGGAACACTGCTTCGCCGAAGCCGGCGATCACCGTGCGGGAACCATCGTAGGCCGAGTAGCCCAGGCCGATGATGTTGCCCTTGTCGGTACCGGTCGTCGGTGCGAGGCTGATGGACTCGCGGCGTGCTTCCACGCCGAATGCCACGCCGATCGGGCCGCCGTCGAGCTTGCCCATTTCACGCGAGACCTTCAGGTCGATCTGCGTCGTCTTGGCGCTGGCATCGTTGCTGATTTCCGGCGACAGGGCCGCATACAGCGCGGCGGAGTTCAGGCCGGCGTTCTCGCCGATGCGCCAGAAGGTGCCGGCGGGGAGCGCGGCGTAGGCCGGGTTCTTCATCGCGGCAGCGACGTTGGCGGCGGTGGGGTTCAACAGGGCGAAAGCCACGTCGCGCTGCAGGAAGCCGCCGCGCGTGTTGGAGACCTTGTTCTCGGAGAACAGGATCGCCGAGTCGTAGTCCCACGAAGCCCAGGTGCCCTTGATGCCGGCCACGAAGCGCGAGAAGTCGCCGTCGACATGGCTGGTACGCGGGCCGACGTCGGCCGCCAGGTAGCGCAGGCGCGCGGCGGTGCCGAAGTACGGGTTGTCCGGATGCGAAGCGCCCAGCGCGACGCCGGCGTTGGAGACGGGGCCGCCGGGGTAGCCGGTGGAGCCGCTCACGCCCGACGGGGTGCCGGAGGAATCGGACTTGTTCTTGTACAGGTTCAGCTCGGCGTACATCTCGGTGTCCGCATTGAGCTGCTTGGTGAAGCGGCCGAAGAAGTTGATCGTCTTGGCCGACGGCTGCACCTGCGCGTACTGCTGCGAAGCGTCCGTCAGGCAGCCACCGTTCGGGTCGCCCTGGGGATAGTTGCCGGCGACCGCCGCGCAGGAACCCGGGAAGGAACGGGTGAAGCCGGCGGTGCCGGAGGTGTCGCTGCGGCTGTAGTACTCCAGCGTCGACGGGTTGCGCACGTTGCCCACCACGGAGCTCACTGCGGCTCCGCGCTCGGCGATGATCGCGCCCGTGCCGCCGTTGGTGCCGCCGGTGTTCTCGGCGTCGTAGCCTTCCTTGCGCAGGTCGGAGCGGCCGACGGCGCCGCGGCCGGAGCGGTCGCGGTTCCAGATTTCGTTCTTCTTGCTCACTTCGAGGTTCAGCAGGACGTTGAAGCCTTGCTGGTCGAGGTCGCCGAAGCCGTGGGTCACGGTGGCGCGCGTCTCGGTGCCGTCGCCGTAGCGCGACTGGCCGACCGATGCGGAGGCGACGGTGCCCTTGAAGTTCTTGCGCAGGATGACGTTCACCACGCCGGCGATGGCGTCGGAGCCGTAGACCGCGGAGCCGCCGTCCTTCAGGATTTCAACGCGCTCGACCGCTTCCAGCGGGATCACGTTCAGGTCGGCGAAGACCTTCTGGCCGTCGTCGGCCAGGCCGTAGGGGGCGATGCGGCGGCCATTGATGAGCACCAGGGTCGATGCGGCGCCGAGGCCACGCAGCGACAGGCCGGATGCGCCGGGGGCGAAGCCGTTGCCGAAGGTGGTGGGCACGGAGCCCTGGTTGTCCGCGGCGAGGGTCTGCAGGAATTCCGCGACGGACGCTTTGCCCGAATTCTGAATCTCTTCTCGCGAGATGGTCTGAACCGGCGAGGCCGTTTCAGTGTCGGTGCGACGGATGTTGGAACCCGTGACCTCGACGCGTTGCAATGAGGACGAGGACTGGGCAAGGGTCTCCTGCGCAATCATCATCGACGCGGTGCCGCAAAACGCCGTGATCAGGGCGCGCGCGACCACCGTTTTTCTAAACCTCTGTGTACCGGTTTTCATGAGTTCTCCAGACTTGTTCCTGCGTAAAAGAGTTTGGGCTTTCTGCCCTCCCCCGAGCTGGGACCGCGAAGCAGGGAACATGACTCCCCTGACCCCGGCGATCCAGCAGAGGTTTTTACACAAGTGACATGCTGGCGTCACCCGCTGAATACCCGGGTTTACTCATTGTGTTGCCCAAAAACATCGAAGGGGCCTTTCGCCCCCTTCCGTTCACTCGATCTTGAATACGAATTCCTGCGTGGCGATGATGTCCGCCGATCCCGATATGCAGCGGTATTGCAACATTGCATTGCGTACTGCCGCGTGGAAAACGCGGGGACCCGACAGGATCTGCACTTCCTTCACCGCACCGTCGCGGATCGTCGCCTGGGCCTTCACGACGCCCTCGGTGCCTTCCTTGATGGCGGCACGGGGCATCTCAGGCTTGGCCTGGGTCGGGCAGGCCACGCCCATCTCCTGACGTCCGGCCGGTGCCGCCGGCGGAGCCGGGGGCGGCGGCGGCGCGATCACCGGGGGTGCCGGTGGCGGCGTCTGGATCGCCTGGATCGCGGGCGCCGAGGTCACGGGAGGCGTGACTTCGGGCGGCGGGACGAAAGGCGGCGGCGGGGCCTCCACCTTCGGTGCCTGCGGCTTGGGCGGTTCGATGACCTTGGGCGGCGGGGGCGGTGGCGGCGGGATGATGACTTCCTGGATCACGGCCGCTTCGAGAGGCTTCTTGATGATCTCGAGGCCCTTGCGCGCCGTTCCGGTGACCAGCGCCCACAGCACGATGACGTGGACCAGGACGACGACGCCCCAGCCCACCATCTTGCGCTTGGGGTCGGCGGCGTTGTAGCCGCGCCTGTGCATGGTGGTGGCGCTCATTGGACGAACTGCTCATGGCCGATGACGGCCATCTTGGAGAGCCCCTTGCGCTTGGAGGAGGACAGAACGTTCGCGAACACGGCGTACTGGCAGTCCTTGTTGGGGCGGATGTGCACTTCGGGCTGCGGCGTCATCGTGGAGATGGCGTTCATCTTCTCTTCCAGCTCGGCCGCGTTGACGGGCAGGCCCTGCCAGTACACGGTGCTCTTCTCGTCGATGTCGATCTGAACCTTCTCGGGCTTGATCGCATCGTTGGGCGGCGTGCCCACGGGCATCTCGAGGTTGACCGCGTGCAGCTGGATGGGGATGGTGATGATCAGCATCACGAGGAGCACCAGCATCACGTCGATGAGCGGCGTGGTGTTGATGTCCATCATGACGTCGGGATCGCCTTTGCCGAAGCGCCTGGATGGGAGTCCCATATGCGTCTTCCTTTAATTGGATCGCCTTGCGGGCGTCAGCCGCCCAGGGGCGGGGGTTCGGTGATGAAAGCCACTTTGACGATGCCGGCGCGCTGGCAGGCCAGCAGCACCTTGCCCACGCCTTCGTAGCGCGAGGCGAGGTCGCCGCGGATCTGCACTTCGGGCTGCGGGTCCATCTTGGAGACGAGCTTCAGCTTGGCGACCAGGCCGTCGACGCTGCTGAGCTTCTGGTCGTACCAGAAGATGCCGCCGCGGCTGTCCACCGAGATGATGACGTTCTCGGGCTTGGTTTCGCGTATCTCGACGCGCTCCTTGGGGAGCGTGACGGGCACGGATGTGGTGACGACGGGGATGGTGATCAGGAAGATGATCAGCAGCACCAGCATCACGTCCACGAGGGGAGTGGTATTGATCGCGGAGATGACTTCGTCGTCACCCTGCCCGCCGACTGCCATTGCCATGGCGTTGCTCCGGGGAAAGCCGGGAGCCGCTTACGCGGCTTTCCCGGCCGAGCCCACGATCACGGCGTTGAGTTCGTCGGCGAACTCGCGCACCTCGTCCATGACCGCCTTGTTGCGCTTGGCGAGCCAGTTGTACGCGAGCACGGCGGGAATCGCGACCGCGAGGCCGATGGCCGTCATGATCAGCGCTTCGCCCACGGGGCCGGCCACCTTGTCGATGGACGCCTGGCCGGAGATGCCGATGGCGGTCAGGGCGTGATAGATGCCCCACACCGTGCCGAACAGTCCGACGAACGGGGAGGTGGAGCCCACCGTCGCGAGGAACGCGAGGCCGCTTTGCGTCGTGGCATGCACGCGGTCCACGGCGCTGGTGATGCTCATAGGGATCCAGTCGTTCATCGGGATGTGGCTCTTGAGGCCGCCATGGTCCGTGGTGGCCTGCACGCCGGCTTCGGCGATGAAGCGGTAGGCGCTGTTCTTCTCGAGCGAGCCCGCGCCGTTGCTCACGGTCGCGGCCTGCCAGAACTGCTTGTCGACGGTGCGCGCGTGGCGGTTCATCTTCGACTGCTCGAGCAGCTTGGTGATCATGATGTACCAGCTGCCGATGGACATGATGGCCAGCAGGATCAGCACGGCGCGTGCGATGTTGTCGGAGCCCTTCCAGAGGGCTTCGATGCCGTAGGGGTTGTCGACCGTGTCAGCGCTCTTCTTGGCGGCCGAGGCGCCTGGCGCGGGAACGGGTGTGATCGCGGGGAGCGATGCCGAAGCGGATGCTTCGGCGGCAGGTGCGGCGGCCGGAGCCTGAGCCGCAGCCGGAACACCGGCGAGGGAGAGTGCGAGCAGCAGAAAAGAAGCTGCGAAAACACGTTTCGGGGCCAGGGATAAGGTCCGCAAGATAAGTCCTTTGGTGGGTTGGATTGCCAAAAGGCTCTGGGCGCTTGCCACCGGGTAGGGCGGCTCGCCTCAAGCTTTGCCAAGCCCACGATTATAAATTGATGGGAGCACCCGCCGTCCCCACGCGTCGGCACGCGGTTGATGGTTTACCCGCAGTGCCGTTTTGGTGCGAAGCGCGTGCGACACCCGATTTTTCCTGCAGCCCAACCACAGGAGAGCGGCGGATTGACGATATAATCGTGGGCTTAGCCGGTGTAGCTCAGTCGGTAGAGCAGCTCATTCGTAATGAGAAGGTCGGGTGTTCGATTCATCTCTCCGGCACCAATTCAAAAGCCCCCTGACCGGTCCCGGTCAGGGGGCTTTTTCGTTGGAGCCTCGCTGGAGTGCGGTCCCCGTCAGATGGGCCGCAGGCGCGATGCAGGCATCAGGTCCTGGAAGTGAGGGATGAGGCCATTGACGCGTTCGCGTGCTTCGGATTCGCCGTGGCGGTGCGCGATGCACTGGTAGACGTTCGAGCGGAGCATCCACGCTTCGTCGGCGGTGTAGGCACGCTTGAGGCTCGCCAACACGGAATCGCGCGCCGTGCCCGGACAATCCTGGAGCAACCGGCACATCTGCCGCCTGATGCCGGCCAGATTGTCGGGCTTGGGCGCGGACGGGGAGCGGCGGGTTTCGACTGCCGCCCACCAGCCTTCCGTCGAGGTTGCCAGGAAATCGTCCGGGGGAGGCGAAGTCTTGCTGGAAGACGACAGCCATCTTGAAGGGAAGAGTTGCACGGTGGGCCTCACATTCCTTTGAGAGAGTGGGCAGATGGTTGCTGAGCAATATATTTGTCACAAGACGTCTCAGAGACTAGGCATGTCGGCTGATTGCGCGACGGCCAGCCATCTCATCCCCGGAAAGCACCCCACGACTGGGCGGAAAGACAGCAGAATCGCGAGACCAGAACTACCGGGAGCAACCTGTGTCCATCTTCAAGAAAACCGCTGCCGCCCTCGCGCTGCTCGCCTGCGCCGGCCTCCAGGCCCAGACCCTCGCGCCGGCCTACACCTATTCCGGGCTCACCTGGTCGTTCTCGACCACCGCCGCAGGCATTTCACAGTGCAGCACCCTCATCCTCGATGCCACGGGCGACGTGTACAACAGCGACAGCTACGTGGTCCACGGGCAGCTCGCCTGCCCTGCGCTCGGCGGCAACTACGCGAGCTCGGGCACGGCGTACTTCGACTCGGTGGGCAAGTTCCACATGACGACGAGCCTGAGCGTCACCTACCAGATGGTGTGCGACAACCTGAGCGGCGCGACGCTCTCGGGTTCCTGCCCCATCTACAACAACCTCGGCGCACAAGTGGGGACGGCGTTCATCTCGTTCCTGTGAGCGCACACCGGCCGATCCGCTGCGCGGCGCTGGCGGCCCTCGCGCTTGCGCTCGCGGCCTGCGATCGCGCCGCGCCTCCCGCCGAGCCCGCGAAACCCGCCCCGGCGGTTCGCGTGCCGGACACCGCCCCCGCAGCCGCTCCGCCCGTCGCGGCGGCCCCGGCCCTCACCCCGCCGGCGATGGCCCTCAAGGGCGTGATGTCGTTCGGCCCGGAGGACCGGCGGTCCGAAGCGCTGCTCGCCGTGGGGGACTCTTCTGCCCAGGCTTTCCATCCCGGGGACACCATCGCCGGCGGCTGGTCGCTGCGCAGCGTCGCGAGCGATCACATCGTGATCGCGCAGGGCGCGACCACGCACCGCATCGATCTCTCGACGGCGCCGGCGGCCTCCCCGCCCTCCACGGCAGCCGCATCGGCGCGCATCGCGCCGCAGGACAAACCGCTCCCGGGCTTCGTCGAATCCGCCCCACCGCGATTTTCCGCGACGGACGGACAGGCCAGCGCGCGCAACCGGGCATTCCTCGAAGGCAGGATGCAGCGCCGCGGCGCCGCGTCCCAACCGGGCACGCCGTAAAGCCGGCCGGCAGCGGCCGCGGCAATTGCGGCCAGAATGCACGGGTGAATGCCGCCATCCTCTCCGTCGTCTCCATCTCCGCGGGCGCGTCGCTCGGCGCGCTGCTGCGGTGGCTCCTCGCCGTGCGCCTGAATCCCCTGAGCCCCGCCCTGCCGCTGGGCACCCTTGCGGCCAATCTGCTTGGCGGCTACCTCGTCGGCGTGGCAGTGGCCGTGTTCGCGTCGATGCCCCAGCTTCCGCCCGCAGCTCGCCTCTTCGTCGTCACCGGCTTTCTGGGCGGGCTCACGACCTTCTCCACGTTCTCGGCGGAGGTCGTTACGCAGTTGCAGCAGGGGCACACCGCATCCGCGCTCGCGATCGCCTTTGCGCACCTGCTCGGCTCCTTCGCGCTCACCGCACTGGGCATCGCGAGCGTCGCGTGGTTGCGCGGCTAGGCAATTTCCCTATCCGGCTGCGCCGGTTTCCCCTACGGCCGAGCAGCGCGCGCGGCCCAGACTCTCCCCATGCAATTCCGAACGGGGCGAGCGATGAACAGCGTTTACGACACGATCTACGAATGGGCCAGGAAGACGACGACGTCGTTCTCGGAGCTGCGCCTGCTCCCGCGCGAAATGCAGGAAACGGACGACGACGTGGGAGACAGCCTGATCTATCGCCTCAAGCGCTGGCCGGACCTGCCGAGCCAGGCGCGGACCGCGGGCGTGCTGCGCACCCTGTCGGTCATGAGCAGCCGCCCGGTCAACCGGCAGTGGATCCTCTCGACGTCCAAGCTTGGCGCGGCGCAGGTCGACCGGCTGCTTAAACGGCTCACCGAAGAAGGTGCCGTCGAAGTGATCGACGGCTCGAAATTTCCCCCGGAAGACTTCTGAGGGCTACGCGGTGTCCGCGGGCAGGCTCTCCGGCGCTCGCTCGCTGTGCGGGGGCAAGGCGGTGGCCAGCACCTTGTCGATACGCTTGCCGTCGAGGTCCACGACTTCGAAGCGCCAGTCGCCGCAATCGATCCGTTCGCCCGTCGCCGGCAGGTGTCCCGACACCGACATGAGCAGGCCCGCGACGGTGTTGTAGCGGCCCTTGTCCTCCTCCGGCAGCTCGCGGATCGACAGGCGCGACTTGAGCTCCGCCACCGGCATCAAGCCATCCAGCAGCCACGAGCCGTCGTCGCGCGGCGTGGCCCACGCATCGGTCGCGGCGCCCGGCTTCAGCTCGCCCGTGATCGCTTCCAGCAAGTCGTGCGGCGTCATCAGGCCCTGCACGACGCCGTATTCGTCCACCACGAACACCATGCGGCCCGAGCGGGCGCGGAACTGCTCGAGCAATTCCATCCCCGACAGCGTTTCCGGCACGAACAGCGCGGGGATGGCATGCTGGTCGATGGTGCCCTCCGGCGCCGGGCCGAGCGTGAGCAGCCGCGCCACGCTCAGCACGCCCATCACGTCGTCGAGCGAGCCGCGGCACACGGGGTACCACGAATGCGGATCGCGCCCGCCGATCTGGCGCAGCGCCTGCGCGACCTGCAGGCTCGCGTCCAGCCATTCGATGTCCGAGCGCGGCACCATCATGGAGGTGAGCGGGCGGTCGTCGAGGTGGAAGAGGTTCTGCACCATCTGCCGCTCGTGCTGCTCGATCACCCCCGCGTCCACGCCCTCTTCGAGGCTGTGCGCGATCTCCTCTTCCGTCATGCCGCGCTCGCGCGTGCTGTCGATGCGCAGCAGCTTGAGGATGCCCTGGGTCGTCGCGGACAGCAGTCGCACGAAGGGACCGGCGGCGCGCGCGAGCCAGGCCATGGGCCGCGACATGTAGCGCGACACCGGTTCCGGGTAGAGCTGGCCGATCCGCTTGGGCACGAGCTCGCCGAAGATGATCGTGACGAAGGTGATGATGGTGACGACGATGGCCGTCGCGGCGATGGCGGAGACCTTGGGCGCGACGCCGAGGCCCTGCAGCCACAGCGCGACGCCCGCGCTGAACGCGGCTTCGCCGACGATGCCGTTGAGGATGCCGGTCGCCGTGATGCCCACCTGGACGGTGGAGAGGAACTGCGTGGGTTTTTCCAGCAGGCGCAGCGCGGTCGACGCGCCGTGGTCGCCGGATTCGGACATCGCGATCAGCAGCGCCTTGCGGCTGGAAGCCAGTGCCATCTCGGACATGGCGAACAGGCCGTTGAGCAGCGTCAGCACGACGATCAGCAGGACGTCCATGAATCGGGGAGAGAATCGAACACCATGGGACTTTACTTGATCGGCGACGTGCAGGGCTGCGACGCACCGCTCGCGCGCCTGCTGGGGAAGATCGGCTTTTCGCCCAGCCGGGACACCCTCTACCTGCTGGGCGACCTCGTCAATCGCGGCCCCGATTCCGCGGGCGTGCTGCGGCGGCTGATGGGCTACGGCGACAGCGCGCGCTGCCTGCTGGGCAACCACGACCTGAGCCTGCTCGCGGTCGCCCAGGGTTGCCGCGCGCCGCATCGCAACGACACCATGGATTCGGTGCTGCTCGCCCCGGACCGCGCCGCGATGCTCGAATGGCTGCGCGGCCAGCGCATGGCGATGCACGAACACGGCGTGCTGATGGTGCACGGCGGCGTGCTGCCGCAGTGGGACGTGGCGCAGACCCTGTCGCTCGCGGGCGAAGTGGAAGCCGTGCTGCGCGGGCCCGCGCTGGGGGATTTCCTCGCGCAGATGTACGGCAACGAGCCCGCGAAGTGGGACGATTCGCTGGCCGGCGCCGCGCGGCTGCGCATCATCGTCAACGCGCTCACGCGCCTGCGCTTCTGCACGCCGGAGGGTGCGATGGACCTGAAAGCTTCGGGCGGCCCGAAGGATGCGCCGGCGGGCTACCTGCCCTGGTTCGACGTCCCGGTCCGCAAGACCGCGGGCCACACGGTGGCCTTCGGGCACTGGTCGACGCTCGGCTACCTGCGCCGCGCGGACCTCGTCTCGCTGGATACGGGGTGCGTCTGGGGCGGGTGCCTCAGCGCGCTGCGGCTCGACGCCGCGGGCGCGCACGAGCACATCCAGGTCGATTGCGAACAGGCGCAGGCGCCGGGCGAGTGATCAGGACGACTGTTCGGCGGGCGCTTGCGCCGGGTCGGGAACGGCCGGCGCCGGCTCGGCCTTGAACAGCGCGGCGACCTTGCGCTTGGGCTTGATGTTCGCGGACACGCTCTTGACCGGCCGGGCGGTGGCTTCCCATGCGGGCGGCGCATCGGTCGACGGCGCCACATAAGGCTGGTCGAAGAATGGATCGCGGGGCGCCGCCGGGGCCCGGTACTCGCGCTGCGGGCGCTGCGGCGCGCGTTCCCGCTCGCGTTCGCGGGGCGCGGCGTCCAGAACGTCCCGCGGGTCACCGACTTCGCCCTGCTCGCGCCAGGCGCGACGGCCGTCGTTGATGCGGCCGCGGGGCGTGTCTTCGTCGAACTCGATCGCCTCGAGTTCGATCTTGCGCTTGAGCAGTTTCTCGAGGTCGCCGATCAGGCGCGCATCCGTGTTGGACACGAAGGTGACGGCAAGCCCGGAGGCGCCCGCGCGGCCGGTGCGGCCGATGCGGTGCACGTAGTCTTCCGCGTTGAACGGCACGTCGAAGTTGAATACCGCCGGCACGTCCTTGATGTCGAGCCCGCGCGCCGCCACGTCGGTCGCCACGAGCAGGTCCACTTCACCCGACTTGAACGCGGCCAGCGCCTTCAGGCGTTCGTCCTGGCTCTTGTCGCCGTGCAGCGCGGTGGTGTTGAGGCCCTCGCGCTCGAGCGAGCGCGCCAGGCGCGCGCAACCCAGCTTGCTGTTGACGAAGACGAAGGCCTGCTTCAACCCGCGCTGGCGGATGATCTGCTTGAGCGCGTGGCGCTTTTCCTCGTCCGGCACGCTGTAGAAATGCTGTTCGACGGTGGAAGCCGTCTCGTTGGGCCGCGCCACCTCGATCGTGACCGGGTCGACCAGGTAGCTGTTCGCGAGCCGCTTGATCTCGGTGGAGAAGGTCGCGGAGAAGAGCAGGGTCGTGCGCTGCTTGGGCAGGAAGGAGAGGATGCGCTGCAGGTCCGGCAGGAAGCCGATGTCCAGCATGCGGTCCGCTTCGTCGAGCACCACGTACTCGACCTGGTTGAGCACCGCGTTCTTCGCTTCGATGTGGTCCAGGAGGCGGCCCGGCGTGGCGACGAGGATCTCCACGCCCTTCTTCAGCTCGGCCGTCTGCGGCTTCATGTCGATGCCGCCGAACACCACCGTGCTGCGCATGTTCGTGTATTTGGCGTACAGCTTGATCTGCTGCGCGACCTGGTCCGCGAGTTCGCGCGTGGGCAGCAGCACCAGGGCGCGCACCGGGTGCCGCGCGGGCGAGGTGGAGGCGTTCTCGTGCTTGAGCAGGCGCTGCAGCAGCGGCAGCGAAAACGCCGCCGTCTTGCCGGTGCCGGTCTGCGCGGCGCCCATGACATCCTTGCCGGTCAGCACGACCGGGATGGCCTGGGCCTGGATGGGGGTCATCTGCTCGTAGCCCATTTCGGCCACGGCGCGTGCCAGCGGAGCCGCCAGCTGGAGATTGGAGAAGGAAGTAGGCATTAACCTTCTATTGTCTCACTTCGCGCCAGCCGGGCGTGTGTCAGGACGTGAGCGCCCCGATGAATGCCAATGGTCTACACGTTGCCGGCGGCAAAGGTGTCGCAGGCCTTCACGCTGCCCTGCTGGTAGCCCGTGTTGAACCACCGCTGCCGCTGCGCGCTCGTGCCGTGCGTGAAGCTCTCGGGCACCACCGCGCGGCCCGACGATTTCTGCAGCGCGTCGTCCCCGATCTTCGCGGCGGCGTTCATCGCCGATTCGATGTCGCCCGGGTCCAGCCAGTTCTTGGACTGCTGGGAGTGGTGCGCCCAGATGCCGGCATAGCAATCGGCCTGCAGCTCTACCCGCACCGACAGCTGGTTGGCCTGCGCCTCGCTCAGGCGAGAGCGCATGCCGTCGACCTTTCTCGTGATGCCGAGCTCATCCTGCACGTGGTGCCCGACTTCATGCGCGATCACGTAGGCCTGCGCGAATTCGCCGGGCGCGCCCAGGCGGTTGCGCAGCGTGTCGTAGAAGCTGAGGTCGATGTACACCTTCTGGTCGGCGGGGCAGTAGAACGGGCCCATCGCGGCCTGGCCCGCGCCGCATCCTGTCTGCGTGGCGCCGCGAAACAGCACGAGCTTGGGCGCATGGTAGGTGGCACCGCCCGCCTGGAAAACCTGCGTCCAGACGTCTTCGGTATTGGCAAGTACGACGGACACGAATTTCGCGCCCCTGTCGTCGGCGGGCGGCGCATGCACCGGCCCCTGCTGGGTGGGCGCGGGGCCGCCGCCACCAGTGAGCAGCCCGAGGATGGTGAGCGGGTTCACGCCGAAGATCGCGCCGCCGATCAGGGCGATCACGATGGTGCCGATGCCGATGCTGCGGCCGCCGAAGCCGAAGCCGCCGCCCCCGCCACCGTCGCGTGCGTCTTCCACGTTGCTCGATTCCCGGTTGCCTTCCCAGCGCATGTCGTTCTCCTGTGCCTTGATCCAAACCATGGTATCCCCATCGAGCCCGGCCGTGGGGCCACTGACACCTTCATGCACGTAGGAGAAGGCCCCCGTCCTAGAATCGGACGGTGTCCATCCTCAACGCCGACCTCCACTGCCACTCCGTGGTGTCCGACGGCACCCTGACACCTGAAGAGCTCGCGGCGCGCGCCGCCGCCAATGGCGTGGAACTCTGGTCCCTCACCGACCACGACGAGATCGCGGGGCAGCAGCGCGCCGCGCAGGCCGCGCGCAGCCACGGCATGAAGTACCTCACCGGCACCGAGATTTCCGTGACCTTCGCGGACCAGACGGTGCATATCGTCGGGCTGGGCTTCGATGCCGGCGACGAGGAAATGATGAGCGGCCTCCTCGCGACGCGCGGCGGCCGCGAGCAGCGCGCCCGCGAGATGGCCGCGGGCCTTGCCGCCGTGGGCATCCAGGACGCCTACGAGGGCGCGCTCAAATACGTCGGCAACCCCGAGCTCATCTCGCGCACGCACTTCGCGCGCTTCCTCGTGGAAAGCGGGGTGTGCCGCGACACCGGCGAGGTCTTCCGCCGCTTCCTCGTGGAAGGCAAGCCCGGCTATGTGTCGCACCGCTGGGCATCGCTCGGCGCGGCGGTGCAATGGATCACGCGCGCGGGCGGCATGGCGGTGATCGCGCATCCGGCGCGCTACCGCTTCACCGCCAACGAGGAGTTCGCGCTCTTCACCGAATTCAAGGCGCACGGCGGCCGGGGCGTCGAAGTCGTCACGGGCAGCCACACCGCCGCCGAATACGTCACCTATGCCGAAGCCGCGCGCGAATACGGCCTGGCCGCCTCCCGCGGCAGCGACTTCCACAGCCCCGGCGAAAGCCATACCGACCTGGGCCAGCTGCCCTACCTGCCCGGCGAACTGACGCCCGTGTGGGAAGTGCTGGCCGACCGCATCCAGTGACCGCGGGCGCCGCCTCGCCGCGCGCGGGCGGCACGCTGGCCGGCATCGTGCTCGCGGTCGCCGCGTGCGCGTGCTTCGCGAGCCTGGACACCACCACCAAATTCATCAGCGCCTCGGTCCCGCTGCTCATGGCGCTGTGGTTCCGCTACGCCTTCCAGGCCGTCGCCACCACCGTTGTGGTCCTGCCGTTGCGCGGGATGTCGGCCCTGCGCACCATGCACCCGAAATTCCAGTGCCTGCGCGGGCTCCTGCTGCTGGCGAGCAGCCTCTTCGCCTTCGCGAGCCTCAAGCACATGCCGGTCGGCGAATTCACCGCGATCGTGATGATCACGCCGCTCGCCATCACCGTGCTCGCGGCCACGGTGCTCAAGGAGAAGGTCTCCGCGATGCGCTGGGCGCTGGTCGCCGGGGGCTTCGCCGGCACCCTCGTGATCATCCGCCCCGGCGGCGAGACCTTCCAGTGGGCGAGCCTGCTGCCGATCGGCCTCGTCGCGAGCAACGCGTGGTTCCAGGTGCTCACCAGCAAACTCGCGCGCACGGAAGACCCCTTCACCATGCACCTCTACACGGGCTGGGTCGGCACCCTGGCGGCCACGGTGGCGTTGCCCTTCGTCTGGACGACGCAGCTGGACGCCTGGCTCTGGGCCGCCCTGTGCTTCATGGGCGTCATGGCCACGGTCGGCCACTTCATGCTGATCCTCGCCTACCAGCGCGCGCCGGCGGCGACGCTCACGCCCTTTCTCTACGCGCAGATCGCCTTCGCGATGCTGGGCGGCTGGCTGGTGTTCTCGCACGTACCCGATGGCTGGTCCGTCCTCGGCATCGCGACGATCGCGGTCTGCGGTGCCGGCGGCGCCTGGCTCACCGTGCGCGAATCGCGCCGCGTGCCGGAACCCGTGGAGGCCTGACGGGAACCAAGGGCCATGGCGCAGTATTTCGAAGTCCATCCCGACAACCCGCAGCCGCGCCTGCTCAAGCAGGCCGTGGCGCTGCTGGAGCGCGGCGGCATCCTCGCGGTGCCCACCGACTCCAGCTACGCGCTCGCCTGCCACCTCGACGACAAGGCCGCCGCCGACCGCCTGCGCCAGATCCGCGGCGTGGACGACAAGCACCACCTCACGCTGCTATGCCGCGACCTGAGCGAGCTCGCGAACTACGCCCGCGTGGACAACCGCCAGTACCGCCTGCTGAAGTCCGCGACGCCCGGGGCCTACACCTTCATCCTGGAGGCGACGCGCGAAGTGCCGCGGCGCGTGAGCCATCCGCAGCGCAAGACCATCGGGCTGCGCGTGCCCGACCACCGCGCGCTGCAGGAGCTCCTGCTGCTGCACGGCGCGCCCTTGCTCGCGACGACGCTGATCCCGCCGAACGAATCCGCCTCGCTCAACGACGCGCAGGACATCCGCGACCGCTTCGAGCACCAGCTCGCCGGTGTGATCGACGCGGGCGCCTGCCCCTCCGAGCCGACGAGCGTCATCGACATGACGCCGATGGGGACCGGCGGCGAGCCGGTCGTGGTGCGCGAAGGGCGCGGGGACGTGTCGGCGCTCGGGCTCTGAGCCCCGTCTGAGACAATTCCCCCGGTGAACGCAACCAACCTCATCCAAACCGTCCTCATCTATGCGCTGCCGGTGCTCTTCGCGATCACCATCCACGAGGCCGCCCACGGCTACGTGGCGCGCCACTTCGGCGACAACACCGCCTACATGATGGGCCGGGTCACCCTGAACCCGGTGAAGCACATCGACCCGATCGGCACGATCCTCATGCCGCTCATGCTGTACTTCGCGACGCAAGGGGCGTTCCTCTTCGGCTACGCGAAGCCGGTGCCCGTGAACTTCGGCCACCTGCGCCACCCCAAGCGCGACATGATCTGGGTCGCCATCGCCGGCCCCGCGTCCAATTTCATCCAGGCCATCCTGTGGGCGATCGCGCTGACCGTCCTGATGGCGGCCGGCGTGACGGAAGTCTTCTTCATCAAGATGTGCCAGGCGGGCGTGCTCGTGAACCTGGTGATGTGGGCCTTCAACCTCTTCCCGCTTCCGCCGCTGGACGGCGGCCGCGTGCTCATGGGGCTGCTCCCGCGCCGCCAGGCCTACGCCTTCAGCAAGATCGAGCCCTACGGCTTCTTCATCGTGATGGCGCTCGTGATCTTCCACATCGTCGGCGACTACTGGCTGCGGCCGCTCATGGCGGTCGGCTACCTCGTCATCGGCCTGCTGCTGTCCCCCCTCACTTCGCTCGTCGGCGCATCATGACCGTCACCCGCTTCCTCACCGGCATCACCACCAGCGGCACGCCGCACATCGGCAACTACGTGGGCGCGCTGCGTCCCGCGCTGGAGGCGAGCCGCCGCCCCGGCATCGAGAACTTCTACTTCCTCGCGGACTACCACGCGCTCATCAAGTGCGACGAGCCCGCGCGCGTGCAGCGCTCGACGCTCGAGATCGCGGCGTGCTGGCTCGCCATCGGGCTGGACCCGGAGCACGTCTTCTTCTACCGCCAGTCGGACATCCCGGAAATCCCCGAACTCACCTGGCTGCTCACCTGCGTGACGGGCAAGGGCCTGCTCAATCGCGCGCATGCGTACAAGGCGCAGGTGGACAAGAACAATGCCGCTGGCGTGGATGCCGACGCGGATGTCACCGCCGGCCTCTTCATGTACCCGGTGCTCATGGCCGCGGACATCCTGCTCTTCAAGGCGCACAAGATTCCGGTGGGCCGCGACCAGGTACAGCACATCGAAATGGCGCGCGACATGGCCTCGAGCTTCAACCACCTGTATGGCGAGCACCTCGTGCTGCCCGAGGCGGCGATCGACGACACGGTGGCCCTGCTCCCCGGCACCGACGGCCGCAAGATGAGCAAGAGCTACGACAACGTGATCCCGCTCTTCGCGCCGCGCGAGCAGATGCGCAAGCAGATCTTCGCCATCGTCACGGACTCGCGCGCGCCGGGCGAGCCCAAGGCGGTGGAAGGCTCTGCCCTCTTCCAGATCTACGAAGCCTTCGCCTCGAACGAGGAGACGGCGCAATTGCGCAAGGCCTACGCCGACGGCATCTCCTGGGCTGACGCGAAGCAGGTGCTCTTCGAGCGCATCGACCGCGAGATCGCGCCGATGCGCGAGCGCTACGACGCGCTGATCGCCGACCCCCAGCAGATCGAACAGGTGCTCAGGCGCGGCGCCGACAAGGCGCGCACGCGCGCCACGCCGTTCATGGCCGAGCTGCGGGCCGCCGTCGGGCTGCGCAACCTCGCATCACAGGCGTCCGGCGCCAGGCAGAAAACGGCGAAGGCGGCCCTGCCCTCGTTCAAGCAATACCGCGAGGCCGACGGCCTGCACTACTTCAAGTTCATGGACGCCTCGGGCAAGCTGCTCGCGCAAAGCACCGGCTTCGCATCGCCGCAGGAAGCGGGCCGCGCCGTCGCGCAGTTGAAGCAGGGCCGGCGCGACGGGCTCGAGGCCGCGCTCGCCCTCGCGCCCGGCGCCACCGATGCGGAATTCACCGCCGCGCTGCAGGCACTGACAAACGCCTGACGCGCCCGCCAATTGGGTGGCATGCTAATGTCTCCCCCCTAGCCTCAGCCGTACTTTCGGCGTTATGCTTACTTCTTATGTCCGCTGAAACCAAACCCACCCCGAAGCCCATGAGCCTGTATGTCATCGACGACCACCCGCTGATGCGCGAGGCCGTCGTCATGCTCATGCGCCGGCTGCGCCCCGGTGCCAGCATCGTCGAACTCGACCGCATCGGCGGTGTCGAATCCGCGGTGAAGCAGCACGGGGCCCCCGACCTGATCTGCCTGGACCTGAAGCTGCCCGACACCACCGGCACCTCCGGCATCCACGAGTTGAAGAACCGCTTCCCGGATACGCCGCTCGCGGTGCTCTCCGCCTCCCCGGCGGCGGACGCCGAAGAACAGTGCATCGACGCCGGCGCGGACATCTACATCGAGAAGTCCTCCGGCGCCCAGGAGATCGGCAACGCCCTGCGCGCGCTGATCAACGCGGACGGCGGCTTCGAGGAGCTGAGCCCCACCGACAACAAGCTATCGAAGCGCCAGAAGCAGCTGATCGTGATGCTGGACCGGGGCCTGTCCAACCGCGAAATCGCGGACGAACTGGGCATCAGCGAGCACACCGTGAAGGTCCACCTGTGGCGCCTCTTCCGCCGCCTGGGCGTGAAGAGCCGCACGCAGACCATCCACTACGCGCGCACTCATGGGATGCTCACGAGCTGAGCCACCGCCGACGCGGCACGGTCCGCCGCGTCCTGCGCATCGGTGGGCCGTAACGTGAGGCGGAACACCGTGCCGCGCGTCATCCGCGACGACAGCGTCAGAGGGTGCCCGAGGATCGCCGAGAGCCGCGCGACGATATACAGGCCGAGCCCGAAGCCGTCCTCCGTGCCGCCGTGCGTCGGCACCTTGTAGAACTCCCGGAAAATTTCCCGCTGGTGCACCGGCGCGATGCCGATGCCCGTGTCCCAGATCTCGATGCGCCGCCCCTCGTGCGTGGCCCGCGTCGCGAGGAGCACGCCGCCGCTTTGCGTGTACTTCACCGCGTTGGAGACGAGGTTGCCCACGATGCGGCGCAGCAGGATCGGGTCCGACAGCACGCTCCCGGGCGCGACGTGCACGCGGAACTGCAGGCCCTTCGCCTGCGCGAGCGGGCGGTACTGCAGTTCGAGGTCATGCAGCAGCTTCTCCAGGTCCACCGGCTCGATGGTGAGCTTGATCTTGCCCGAGTCCAGCCGCACGAGGTCGAACAGGGAGTCGAAGAGCGCGTTCACGGCCTTGGTCGACTCCACGATCTTCGGGGTGATCTCGTGCGCGAGCTCGGGCTCGCTGCCCAGCCAGTCCGCGTAGAGGCTGAGGGCGTGCACCGGCTGGCGGATGTCGTGCGCGGCGCTCGCGAGAAAGCGGTTCTTGATCTCCACCGCGTCGAGCGCCGCCTGCGTCTGGCGCGTGAGCGATTCGATCAGCTGGTTGTTGCGGTACTGCAGCTCGAAATTCTTGCGGTGCGTGATGTGCAGCCGCAGCCCCGCCTGCCGCAGCACCTGCCAGAAGATGAGCAGCAGCGCGATGACCCAGTAGTGATAGAACGGCCCGTGGAACTGCAGCTGGATGCCCACGCGCCACAGCATGACGGCCAGCGCGGTGATCGCGAGCGTGTCCAGGTAGGCGCGCAGCGTCTGCAGGTGGCTCGAAAGGCTGTTGATGGAGAACATCGCGAGCCCCGCCAGGATGAGCCAGCAGATGAACTGGTCGGCGAGCGAGGAGCGGTCGAAGAACAGCAGCGTCGAGAGCCCCCACACCAGCGCGCTCAGGGTCCAGAGGATGCGATAGCGGTGGAAGTACTCGAGGTGCGCCACCGCGTTGCTTGCGACGATGCTGCGCGCGTACTTGCGGATCACCCCATAGCGCCCGGCGGCGAGCGCCAGGGCCGCGAACGACCAGAGCGCGAGGGACGGCCAGGACGCGTCGTCCCAGAGGACGGACAGGAACATCGGGACGAGCAGCAAGCCGACGAGCTGCGTGGTGCGCGCCGTGCGGATCAGGCTGCGCACGAGCTCCCCCTCCACCCACTGGGCCTCGGCGGGCGTGGCGATCGCAGGCGCGACGTCGGGCTTCATGGCTTGCGAGTCTAGTGCAGTTCAAACCCGCCGCTCCTGTAGGAAGCGAAGGATGAGCCGTAGGACTCTCCCCGCCACGGCTGACCCCCGGCACTGACATGTCGCGCGTGCCGCGGACCCTAGGATGAATCCATGAACACTGGAGCCACCATGACCGATACGCAGGCTGCGACGGCAGCCGAAGACGCCGCGCTCGCGCAGGCGGCCGCGACCCTCTCCCAGGCCTGCACCGCGCTCTGGACGGCCACCCTGTCGCTCATGACGGCTTTCATGCACCAGCCCGCGCCGGCGCACCGCTACCTGATGGCGCGCAAGATCGCCGCGAACTTCGCCTTGCTGCAGGACCAGCCGTGTTTCACGCACAAGGCCCGGGAGAGCTTCGCGCGTCTGGCGACGCACTGGGGAAAGAAGGCGGACAGGCTGTCGCCGAAGCAGGACAAGCCGAGCGGCGGGTTCGGCGCGCTGCGCCCCGCCTGGCTGTCAGGACTGTTCTGAATCGTGCGTGTCCGGCTCGCCGCCGGACTTGTCGCTTTCGCCGGAAGCCTGCGGAGAGTCGCTGCCGGCAGCGCCCTGCTCCAGGCTGGAAGCCTGCGGCTCGAACGCGTTCTCGGTGAGGTGCGGGATCACGCTGGCCGCACCATGACCGGAGCGAGGCGGGGCGGCCCTGCCGCCGATGGAGAGAGATTTCTTGACCATTGCCTCTTCATGTTAGCCAGCAGGAGCTGACCCCAGCAGTGGCGAAAGGGCCCGCTGAGTTGTGGGCGGCGTCCTACACGACCCGTTCGCGCCGGTGCGACCTCTACCAGCCCAGGCCGAACCGCAAGGCCAGCATCACGCCCGTGCCGCAGAGGATGGTCCACAGCAGGCTGCGGCGCCACGCGTAGAACGCGAGGCCCGCCAGCGCACCGAACACCCGCGCATCGCGCCATGTGTCGATGAGGTGCCCCTGCGTCATCACCAGCTCCGGCATCACCACCGCGGCCAGCGCCGCAGTCGGCGCATAACGCAGGCCTTCGCGCAGCCACCGCGGCATGGGCAGCTCTTCATTGGGCAGGAGGAACGACGAGCGGCACAGCAGCGCGATGACCGCCATGCCGATGGCGGTGACGAAAATCTCGAGCGCACTCATGACCGGGGCCCCGTGCGCGCGGCGCGCGCATGGTCCGCAAGGACGCACACGGCGACCGCCGCCGCGATCGCGACCACGATGTTGAGCTTGAGCGGCAACGCGTACGCCGCCACCGCCGCGCCCGCGGCCACGACAGCCGCCACCCAGCTCGTGGAGTCCCGCAGCTGCGTGCAGGTGAGCGCGAGCAGTGCCATCGTGCCCGCGAAGCCCAGGCCCCACGCGGCCGGAATCGCGTGGCCGGCGATGATGCCGGTGATGATGGTGACCTGCCACACCCCGAAGGTGAGGAGCGCGCTGCCCATGAAGTAGTCGGGGTGCGCGATGCCCGGCTCCCAATGCGGGAAGCGCCGGATGAAGAGCGCGAAGTTGGTGTCGCCCATCAGGAAACTGAGCGCCACGCGCTGCGGGCGGGGCAGGTGCGCGAAGTAGGGTCGATAGTGGAAGCTGAACGCCATGAAGCGCAGGCTCACGCACAGCGTTGTCGCCCACACGACCCAGATCGGCGCGCCGGCCGCGATCAACGGCAAGGCGGCGATCTGCGCGGAGCCGGCATAGACGATGACCGACATGAAGATCGCCATCGGGACGCCCATGCCGCTCTTGGCCATCGCCACACCCGCGACGAGTCCCCAGGCGGAGATGCCGAGCGCCATCGGCATGCCCTCGCGCACGCCTTCGCGGAACAGGGGGCGGCGCGAGATGGCCGATGCTTGGGCGCGCAATCTTGCGGCGCGGGACCTCAGGGACACACTTCCTCCTTGGAGGAGGGATTGTCACCCGGGCCGGGAAAGCGCGTCGACCTCGTGCCCGGTGCGCCCCAGCTCGCGCAGGATGGCCTCGGTGTGCTCGCCGACCCGCGGCACCGGGTCCATGCGGTATTCGAAGCTGTCGTTGACGCCCGGCGGCAGCATCGCCGTCAACTCGCCCACGGGCGACCCGACGCCCTGGAACCGGCCCCGCGCCTGCAGTTGCGGGTGCGACCAGAGCTCTCCCACCTCGTTGACCCGCGCATTGGCGATGCCTGCCGCATCGAGGCGCGCCACCACGTCCTGCGCGCCCAGCGATGCGAAGCATTCGCCGATGATCCGCTTGAGCTCGGCGCGGTTCTCGCTGCGTCGTGTATTGGTGTCGAAACGCCGGTCGCCGGCAAGGGCGGGCTGGAGCAGCACGAGCTCGCAGAACGACTTCCACTCCCGCTCGTTCTGCAGCCCCAGCATGACGGACTTGCCGTCCCCCGCCTCGAACGGGCCGTACGGATAGATCGTCGCATGCGACGCGCCGGAGCGCGCCGGCGCGGGCTGGCCGCCGTACGCGTAGTACATCGGGAACCCCATCCACTCGCCGAGCGCTTCCAGCATCGAGACGTCGATGTGCGAGCCGAGTCCGGTCTTCTCGCGCTGCAGGAGCGCCGCGAGCACGCTGCTGAACGCGTACATGCCCGCCGCGATGTCGGCGATGGAGTTCCCGGACTTGCAGGGCTGCTCCGGCGTTCCCGTCACCGAGAGGAACCCGGCCTCGCTCTGCACGAGCAGGTCGTACGCTTTCTTGTCGCGAAAGGGACCATCCGCACCATAGCCGGAGATGTCGCACACGATCAGTCGGGGGTTGCGCTCGCGCAGCGCCTCGTGGCCGAGGCCCATGCGCGCGGTGGCGCCCGGCGCGAGGTTCTGCACCAGGACGTCGGCCCTGGCGATCAATTCCTTCAGCGCTTCCAGCGCCGCCGGCTGCTTCAGGTCGAGCGCCAGGCTTTCCTTCGAACGGTTCGTCCAGACGAAGTGCGAGGACATGCCCTGCGCGCGCGTGTCGTAGTCGCGCGCGAAGTCCCCCGAACCCGGGCGCTCCACCTTGATCACGCGCGCGCCCAGGTCGGCGAGCTGGCGCGTGCAGAAGGGTGCCGCGATCGCATGCTCCAGCGACACCACCGTGATTCCATCCAGCGGGCGCGTCATCAAAAGCTCCTGGGCAGGCCGAGCAGGTGCTCGGCGACGTACGAGTAGATGAGGTTGGTCGAGATCGGCGCGACCTGATACAGGCGCGTCTCGCGGAACTTGCGCTCGACGTCGTATTCGTGCGCGAACCCGAAGCCGCCGAAGGTCTGCAGGCAGACGTTCGCCGCTTCCCAGGACGCCTTGGCGGCCAGGTACTTCGCCATGTTCGCCTCGGCCCCGCTCGGCTGGTGCGCATCGAAGAGCGCACAGGCCCTGAATCGCATCAGGTTCGCGGCCTCCGTCTCGATGTACGCATCCGCGATCGGGAACGCGACACCCTGGTTCTGCCCGATCGGGCGATTGAAGACGATGCGCTCGCCCGCGTAGGCGCGGGCCTTGTTGACGAACCAGTACGCGTCGCCGATGCATTCGGCCGCGATGAGGGTGCGCTCCGCGTTCAGGCCGTCCAGGATGTAGCGAAAGCCCCTGCCCTCCTCCCCGATCAGGTTCTCCGCGGGAATCTCCAGGTTGTCGAAGAAGACTTCGTTCGTCTCGTGGTTCACCATGTTCGCGATGGGCCGCACGGTCATGCCCCGGCCGATGGCGTCGTGCAGGTCGACCAGGAAGACGCTCATGCCCTCGCTCTTCGCCTTCACTTCCGCGAGCGGCGTGGTGCGCGCCAGGAGGATCATGAGGTCGGAGTGCTGGATGCGGGAGATCCAGACCTTCTGGCCGTTCACCACGTAGCGGTCGCCCTTCCTCACCGCCGTGGTCTTCAGCTGCGTCGTGTCGGTGCCCGTGGTGGGCTCGGTCACCGCCATGGACTGCAGGCGCAGCCTGCCGCTGGCGATCTCCGGGAGGTACTGCTTATTCTGCGCCGCCGAGCCGTGGCGCAGCACGGTGTTCATGTTGTACATCTGCCCATGCAAGGCGCCGGAATTGCCTCCCGAGAAATTGATCTCTTCCATGATGACGGACGCCTCGGTGAGGCCGAGGCCCGAGCCGCCGTACTCCGACGGGATGAGCGCGGCCATCCATCCCGCCTTCGTGAGCGCGTCCACGAATGCGTCGGGGTAGCCGCGTTCGCTGTCCACCTTCTGCCAGTACGCGGAGTCGAAGCCGGCGCACAGGGCGCGCAGCGCCTCCCGGATGTCCTGGTGGGCGTCGGCCGCGGGAATCTCTCGTGACATGGCTCTCCCCCCGGCGCTCACGCGAACTCGATGCGGGCCTGCATCGTCAGCCAGCCCTCGTGGTCCTGCGCCCACAAGTCGGCGCTCCTGCCGTCGGCCGAGGGCCTGCCGCACACACGGAAGGGATGGAGGTCGAAGGTCGGGCGGATCGCCTTGAAGCTGAAGCCCGCCACGCGCGCCCCGGGACGCTCGCGCGTCGCCAGGTCCATCAGCAAGGTGGCGATGAGCGGCCCGTGCACGATGAGCCCCGGGTACCCCTCCACCTGCGTGACGTAGCTGCGGTCGTAGTGGATGCGGTGCCCATTGAAAGTGAGCGCGGAATAACGGAAGAGCAGCACGGGGTCCGGCACGATCTCGCGGTTCCACACCGCATCCGCCGGCGCGGCCTGCGGCGGCGGCGGTGCATCGCCCGGCTGGGGCGGCGCGCGGTACACGATGTCGTGCTCCTCGGTCAGCGCGAGGCCCCCCGCGCTGGCGATATCGTGGCGCACGACCACGAAGACGAGGTCGCCCGTGCGCCCGGCCTTGTGCGTCACCGAAGCGATGCGCGACGTGCGCTCCGCACGGTGGCCCACGCGCAATGGCGCACGCCATTGCAGCCGCCCGCCGGCCCACATGCGGCGCGGCAGCGGTACCGGCGGCAGGAAGCCCCCGAGGCGCGGATGCCCGTCCTCGCCGAGTTCGCTCTGCCGCGCGCGCGGCAGGAAGTACAGCCAGTGCCACAGCGGCGGCAGCTCGGCGCCCGGGTCCGCCGCAGCGGATGCGTGGTCGAGCGTCGCGGCCAATGCGTGCACGGGCGCGCCGGTGATGCTGTCGGCGACGGTTTCGCTGCGCCCTTCCCAGCTGCGAAGCTGTGCGACGTCGTCATCGGTGATTCGGGGGTTTCCGGAAATGGTGTCCATCCCGCCATCGTGCAGCAGGTCGGCGAAGCGCACAAGGCAAAAGCCCGGGGGACGCTTATCATCGCTTCGATGAAGAAGTTGTTACTCATCCTCGCCGCGTTCGCCGCAGCATTCCTGTTCGCCGCGCCAGCGGCGGCCGCCTATCCCGACAAGCCGGTGAAGATCATCGTCCCGTTCCCGCCCGGCGGCGGCACGGACGCCTTCGCGCGCATCCTGGCCACCGAGCTGTCGAAAGCCTGGGGGCAACCCGTGGTGGTCGACAACCGCGCCGGCGCGCAGGGAAACATCGGGACCGCGGCCGCCGTCAAGTCGGCGCCCGACGGCTACACGCTGGTGTTCTGCCACCAGGGCGTGCTCACGGTGAATCCCTTCATGTACGCCAACATCGGCTTCGATCCGCTCACGGACATCGTGCCCGTCTCGCGCGGCACGGAGCAGCCCTTCGTCCTGGTGGCCAACCCCGCGTTGCCGGCGCACACGCTGAAGGAAGTCATCGAGCTGGCGAAGCAGCAGCCGGGCAAGCTCACCTTCGCGTCGAGCTCCGCCGGCCCGCAGATGGCGGGCGAGATGCTGAAGATGGCGAGCGCCACGAACCTGCTGCACGTCCCGTACAAGGGCGCCGCCCCGGCGTTGACCGACCTGCTCGGCGGCCAGGTGGACATGATGTTCGCGAACCCGACGTCGGTGGCACCCCACGTCAAGTCGGGCAAGCTGCGCGCGATCGCCGTGTTCGGCAAACGGCGCAGCGACGTGCTGCCGGACGTGCCGACGGTGGTCGAGGCCGGCTTCCCGAAACTGGGCGACTATCCCGAGTGGTATGGCATCGCCGTTCCGGCAGGCACGCCCGCAGCCATCGTGCGGCAGCTCAACGCCGACATCGTGAAGGCCCTGTCCACGCCGGAAACGCAGAAAGCGCTCCGCGACCTGGGCCTCGCCCCGTCGCCCAGCACACCCGCCGAGTTCGCCCGGCAGATCCGCAACGACAACGAGGCGTGGGGCAAGGTCGTGAAGGCGTCCGGCGTCAAGGTCGAATAGCGCGCCTCACTCGACCTGCACGTTCGCGGCCTTCGCGACCGCGCTCCACTTGCCGAGCTCGGAGCGCACGAAGCCCTCGAACTGCTCCGGCGTCCCCGCGATCGAGACGAGCGCGAGCGAGGTGAACTTCTCCTTGAACTCCGGCGTGGCCAGCGCGGCCTGGATCGCGCGGTTGAGCTTGTCCAGCGTAGCGCGCGGCAGCCCCGCGGGCGCCGACAGCCCGATCCAGCCGAGCGCCTCGACCTTATAGCCCTGCTCCGCGAGCGTCGGTACGTCCGGGATGAAGGGCGAGCGGTCCGGCGCGGCGATGCCGAGCGCACGCAGCTTGCCCGCCTTGATCATCGCCAGCGCCCCCGGCACCGTGTCCGAGCCCAGCGCAACGTCCCCGGAGATGAGCTGCGTCAAGGCCTCCTGGTTGCCCTTGTAGGGAATGTGCGTCATCTTCACGCCCACGGCCGAGCAGAAGGCTTCCATGCCCAAGTGGCTCGTGGAGCCGATGCCGCTCGTCGCGTAATTGAGCTGCCCGGGCTTCGCCTTGGCCGCATCGATGACATCCTTCACGGTCTTGAAGGGCGAGCCCGCGCCGACGATCAGCACCTGCGGCGTGAGCGCGATGTTGCCGATGTGCGTGAAGTCCTTGAGCGAGTCGTAGGGCATGCCCTTCTTGATGGCGGGCGTCACCACGAGCGGGCCGCTCGAGGAGATCAGCAGCGTGTAGCCGTCCGGCGGCGCATGGGAGCCGATCGCGGTCGCCGTGAGGCCGCCCGCGCCGGGCTTGTTGTCCACGACGAAGGGTTGGCCGAAGGTCTTGGAAAAGGACTCCGCGAAGAGGCGGCCCACGATGTCCACGGCCTGGCCCGGCGGATTGGCGACGATGATCTTCACGGGGCGCGTCGGCCAATCGCCGTCCGCCGCCCAGGCGGAAACGGGCACTGCGCCCGCGGCGGCGAGTGCACCCAGGCCGGCGATCAGCTCACGCCGCGATGGATTCGAACAATCTTTCATTGCATGTCTCCTTGGTATTTCGGGAAATCAAACCGTGGCCACGGGCGTGGCGGGCGAGCCCACCGCGCCGGGCAATCGCAAGGGGGGCGCCGTCAGCAGGAACCTGTTGCGCGCGTTCGCGGCGAGCCAATCGGCGAGCGGGCTCAGCAGGAACAGCTCGCCCAGGTGCAGGCCGAGCTTGAAGAGGCAGTGGTCGTGCAGCGGCATCGAGCTGCCGAGGAAGCCGGGCTTCGGCGCGCTGGCGCGTGCCTCCACCGCGACGTTGTCCGCGATCAGCGCGGAGATGCCACTGTCGGTGATCCACTGCATGAGCCGCGCATCGCGTCCGTCGAGTGTCGCGCCGAAGTCGTTGAGCGCCTGCGCGTCCGGCCGCTTGTCCAGCAGCAACTGGTCCGCGAAGCCGGTGCGCAGGCACAGCAGGTCGCCCGCCTCCACCACGACCCGGTCCGCCTCCATGATGCGCATGAGCTGGTCGTAGCCGATCACCGTCTTCGCGGCACCGGCGTGCTTCCACAGGTCGATGAGGACGCCGCGGCCCTGCACGCAGGTCTCGGCCATGTGCTGGATGCCGAGCGGAGACGTGCCGACGGCCTCGACCTCGCCGAAGCCGTTGTAGTAGCGGATCTCTTCCACGCCGTCGCCGTCCGCGTCGAACAGCGAACCATGGTGCACGAGCGAATCCCACTGCGTGGAGTACTGCGTCCAGAGTTCCACTTTGTCGTCGCACACCACGTCCGTGAGGCCGGGATACACGACGCAGGCGCATGCGTTGTAGCGCGGACGGCCGTCGCGGATGGCCGGCGCGAGCTTGGGCGGAAAGCGGCTCGGGTTCATGCCGGGGCCGACGTCGAGCGGCAGCGACAGGCAGAACACCAGGCCTTCGCGCGCTTCGGCCAATGCGGCGCGCCGCCGCTCGGGCGTGATCAGGTTGAGGCGGCCCAGCCGGTCGTCGTCGCCGAAGTCGCCCCAGTTGCTGCCATCGGGCCGACGCACCCAGCGCCTTGGCTGCGCGGCGCTCATTGGCTCTTCGCCGCGGGCGCGGCGCCTCCGAGCACACCCGCTTCGCGCAGCGCGGCAATCTCTTCGGGCGCATAGCCTTCCTCGCGCAGGATCGCTTCGCTGTGCTCGCCGAGCAAGGGCGCGGCGAAAGGCTTGCCGCAGGGCGTGGCGGAGAAGCTGATGGGCCGCTGCAGCGTCCGGTAGCTGCCCACGCGCGGGTGCGGCACCTCGGCGATCAGGTCCATCGCCAGCACCTGCGGATGCTCGAACATGTCCTCGGTGCGGCGCGCGGCGGCGCAGGGCACGCGTTCGCCGAAGAGCGCCTCCCATTCGAGCGCGGTGCGCGCGGCGAGCGCCCCGCGAATCTTCGGCACGATCTCGTCGATGTGTTCGGCGCGCTTGCGGATCGAGTCGTAGCGCGGGTCCGTCGCAAGCTCCGGCAGTCCCACCATCTCGCACAGTGCACCCCAGAAATGCGGCGTGTTCGCGGACAGGTAAAGGCTGCCTTCGCGCGTCGGGTGCAAGCCCGTGATGCCGCCGGAATGCATGTCGCGCGGGATGTCCTTGGGCTCGCCTTCCGCCCAGATCAGGCGCATCGACTGCATCGTGAGCGCGGCCTGCAGCAGCGACACGCCGACGAACTGGCCCTCGCCGGTTTTCTCGCGGTGGTAGAGCGCGGCGGTGACGCCCATGGTCACCTGCGCGGCCGCGTAGTAGTCCACGGCGGAACCGTAGACGATCTCCGGCGGGCCCTTCCTGCCCTGCCCCGCGCAGATGCCCGTCATGGTCTGCAGCACCTGGTCGAAGCCCGGCTTGTCCTTCAGCGGCCCGCGGTCGCCGTAGCCGGTGACGGCGCAGACGATGATGCCGCGGTTCAACGCACTCAACTCTTCGTACGTGAGGCCCAGGCGCGGCGGCACGGCGGGGCGGAAGTTGTGCACCAGCACGTCGGCATGGCGAACCATGCGATGCAGCACGGCGCGGCCTTCCCTTTGCTTCAGGTCCAGCACGAGCCCGCGCTTGCTGCGGTTGCTGCCCAGCAGGCCGCGCGCCTCGCTCGCGAGCGTCGACGGGTAGTGCCGCGCGTTGTCGCCCTCGGGCGGCTCGATCTTGATGACCTCGGCGCCCATGTCGGCGAGCATGCTGCAGCCGTAGGGGCCGGCGTGATACGCGGAGAGGTCGAGCACGCGCACGCCGGTGAGCGGGCCGCGATTTTCGGTGGGGGATGCGGTGGCTTTGTCCATGGTGTGGCTTCCAGCGTCAGGAATTCTTGGCGGCGGCTTCGGCGCGAAGGATCTCGTGCGCGCGCACGACGAAAGGCTTGTCGATCATCCGGCCCTCCACGAGGATCGCGCCGACGCCGCGCGCTTCGGCGTCCTTCCAGGCTTCGAGCACCTTGCGCGCGAAGGCGCACTCGGCTTCGGTGGGACGGAAGGCTTCGTTGGCCGCGCTCACCTGGCTCGGGTGGATGCAGCTCTTGCCGGCGAAGCCCAGGCGGCGCGCGCCCTGCGCTTCCTCCCGGAACCCCGCGAGGTCCGACACGTTCGGGAACGCGCCGTCATAGGCCGCGATGCCCGCCGTGCCCGCGGCCATGCGCACCATGAACTGCACGTGGTGTTTGGCCGCGGCGTCCGCGCGGTCGATCGACAGGGGCTCGAACAGGTCGCCGAAGCCGACCTGCAGCCCGCGCACGCGCGGGTCCGCGCGCGCGATCTCCGAGGCGCGCATCAGGCCCAGCGGCGATTCGATGTTGGCGAGGATGCCGATGGGCGACGTGATGCCGCGCTCGCGTTCGATGCGCGCCATCATCGAGGACGCCTGGAGGATCTGGTCCGCGGATTCGATCTTCGGCAGGTTCACCATGTCCAGGGCGCGAAGCAGCACCGCTTCGAGGTCGCCCTTGAAATGCGGCGTCGACATGTCGTTGACGCGCACGATGATCGTCTTGCCGCTGCGCGGCTGCAGGCCCGCGAGGAATTCGCGCACGGTGTGCCGCGCCTGCGGCTTCTGCGCCTCGAGGACGGCGTCTTCGAGGTCGATGGAAATCGCGTCTGCCGCGCTGGAAAGGGCCTTGGCGAAAAGCTCCGGGCGGGAGCCCGGGACGAAGAGTTTGCTGCGCATGGGGAAGCCTGTGTCCTTCAAATCGTTCGGGATCGATGGCCGATCCATGCGTGAGCATATGCGTGTCCGCCCCCCATGCGCGCGACGGAACATCCGTGTTTTCCACAAATCGACAGCCAGCGGGGCGCGGCCCGCAAGCAAAAGGCCTCCCGTCCCGGAGACATTGCTCATTTCGGGGGACTGCTCGAATCGAGATGTGGCCCACGCGGGCGCCGGAATGCGGCCCGCTCCCGCCTTCGCCGCTTCCGGCGTATGCTCCACCGGAGCTTCAAGGAGCAGCCATGAGCGACGCCACGATCCTTCGCCACATCTCCGAACTGGTGGAAGAAGAAAACCGCCTGCGCGAAGACGCGGGCAAGCCCGACCACAACGCCGAGCGGCTGCGCCACGTGGGCGAGCAGCTCGACCAGTGCTGGGACCTGCTGCGCCAGAGGCGCGCGAAGCGGGAGTTCGGTGAGAGCCCGGATTCGGCCGCGGTGCGGGATCCGAAAACGGTCGAGGGCTATACCGGCTGATTCGCCGGCATCATCCCCGCGCCGGTGAGTCCGGCTCCATGTGCGGATACCGCCATTCCACAGGCGGCGCGAGTGTTTCCTTGATCGTGCGCGCCGACACCCATCGCAGCAGGTTCAAGGCGGAGCCCGCCTTGTCGTTGGTGCCGCTGCGTCTCGCGCCGCCGAAAGGCTGTTGGCCCACCACGGCTCCGGTTGGCTTGTCGTTGAGGTAGAAGTTGCCGGCGGCGAAGCGCAGCACGGCTTGAGCCTCCCGGATGGCCGCCGGATCCTCGGCGAACACGGCTCCGGTCAGCGCGTAGGGGCTCGTCTCGTCGACCAGGGCCAGCGTGTCGGTCCACTTCTCGTCGTCGTACACATGGACCGCCAGCAGGGGGCCGAACAATTCTTCGGTCATCAGGCGGTGGTGCGGATCCTCCACCTTCACCAGGGTCGGTGGCACGAAGTAGCCTACGCTGTCGTCGGGGTCGGCCTGAGTCAGGACCTGCACCTGCGCATCGGTGCGCGCATCGGCGATGGCTTTCGACAGGCGGGTGTAGGCGCGGCGATCGATCACGGCACCCATGAAATTGCCGAAGTCCGACACATCGCCGATGCGCAGGGCCCCCATCATCTCCAGCATCGAAGCCTTCACGGCGGGCCACAGCGATGCGGGCACATAGGCACGCGATGCCGCACTGCACTTCTGCCCCTGGTATTCGAAGGCACCGCGCACCAGCCCGACCGCCAGCGCCAACGGGTTCGCCGAAGCATGCGCGATGACGAAGTCCTTGCCGCCGGTCTCGCCCACCAGGCGCGGATAACCGCGGTAGTGGCGCAAATTGCGCGCCGTGTGCAGCCAGAGTTCGTCGAACACCGCCGTCGAACCCGTGAAATGGATTCCTCCCAAATCCGGACTGGCCAGCACGGCGTCGGTGATGTCCTGCGCATTGCCGGGAAGGAAGTTGATCACTCCCGGCGGCAGCCCGGCCTCCTCGAACAACTGCATCAGGCGGTAGTTGCTCAGCACCGCGGTGGCCGAGGGCTTCCACACCACGCAGTTGCCCATGAGCGCAGGTGCGATCGCGAGGTTGCCGCCGATGGCCGTGAAGTTGAACGGCGTGACGGCGTAGACGAAGCCTTCAAGCGGCCGGTAGTCCGTGCTGTTGCGGATGCCGTCGACCGAGAGCGGCTGCTGCGCCTCGATCTCATGGGCGAACTGCACGTTGAAGCGAAGGAAGTCGATCATTTCGCAGGCGGCGTCGATCTCGGCCTGCTGCACCGTCTTGCTCTGGCCCAGCATGGTGGCCGCGTTGAGCCGTTGGCGCCACGGCCCGGCGAGCAGGTCCGCTGCCTTCAGGAAGATCTTTCCCCGCTCGGCAAGGCTGCGATGTGCCCACACTGCGCGCGCTTGCAGCGCCGCGGCGATCGCGCGCTCGGCATGCTCCCTGCCCGCCCTGCTCGCGCGAGCCAGCACGTGCCGGTGGTCATGGGGCATCACCACCTCGCTCCGGCCTTCCGTGAACACCTTCTCGCCGCCGATGACCAGGGGGATCTCGCAGACCGTCGCTGCCTGCTGCTTCAACGCGGCGCGCAACTCGGTGCGTTCACTGCTGCCGGGGCCGTAAGCGAGGACGGGCTCGTTCTTCGCCGATTCATGTGCTTCTGCTGTTCGGTGGCGCACGCTCGTGGTCATTCGTTCGATCCTTGCGGGGGTGAGGTGGGGCGTTTCAGCGCTTGTCGAATTCACGCGGCTGCAAGCCGGCCTGGAACCAGACGATGAAGGAATACAGGTCGTAGACCGGCAGGCGTACCGCCCTGGACAGCGCCGCCGCATACGGCGCCATGTTGTGGCACTCCAGGACGATGGCGCCGACGTCGGGGTGCCGCTCGACCAGCCGCTTGCCGGCGTCGACGACGTCGCGCTCGGCCTTGACCAGGTCGAGGGTCGCTTCGCCCTTGAGGAGCACGCGGGTCAGTTCCTCGCCCTCTTCAGTGCCCACGACCGGTGTGTCGCCCGGCGCGCCTGCGGCGATCAGATGGTCCGGCCCCAGGCGCGCGCCTTGCACGGTGACCACGCCCACCCGCCTGCCCGGCGGCAGGAGGTTTTGCACCAGGGGCACCTGCATGAGCGACGAGCTCGCCACCGGCACGCCGCATTCCGCCGACAGCTCCTGCTGGAAGAGCGAGAGAAAGCCGCCGGTCGTGGTGATGCCGCGCGCGCCGGACGCCACGAGTTCCTTCGCCGTGTCGACCAGGATCTTGCTCAGTCCCTGGCCGCGCTCGTGCACGACCACGTGCGCCGAAGCGCCGCGCGCGACGCGATACAGCATGGGAAACGGCCACGTGCGCGCGTTGGCGATGTCGCCGTGCGCGCGCGGCAGTTTCGTGTCCAGCACGATGACGCCGACCGCGGCTTCGTAGATGTTGCGGCCGCCTTCGATGATGGTCATTGCATGTTTCCTTGGTTGAATCTTCGAATCAGCATTCACGCGCAATGACATCCCGGGTGATGGTGTCCAGGCTGCCGTGACCGGTGAACGCCATGCAGTGATCGAGCTCTTCGCGCAGGATCTCGAGCACGGCGTGCGCGCCCTGCTCACCCGACGCCGCCATGCCGTAGAGCGGCGCGCGGCCGACCAGGACGGCCCGCGCCCCGCAGGCGAGGAACTTCGCGATGTGGCTGCCGCGGCGGATCCCGCTGTCGGCGAGGACGGTGAGCTTGTGCCCGACGGCATCCGCGATGCCCGGGAGCACCTGCAGCGCCGGCGGCGAGGCATCCAGGTTGCGCCCGCCATGGCAGGACACCACGATGCCGTCGGCGCCGCGCAAGACGGCCTGCTGCGCATCCTCGCGGTCCATCACGCCCTTGATGACGAGGTTGCCGTCCCAGCGCCGGCGCACCTCGTCGACGTCGTCCCAGGTGAGCTTGCGCGCGAGCTTGACGTTGGGCATGGCACTGGCACGCGTCATCCGCGTGAGGTATTCGGGCGGGTAGTGCGCGTACACCGGGATGCCGGTGGTCAGCATGTAGCGCGCCATGACGGAGAGCGTCCAGCGCGGGTGCACAAGGAGGTCCATCGCGCCGACGAGCGACGGCTGGATCGGGATGCCGAAGCCGTTGCGCGTGTTCCATTCCTTCTTCGGCGAGCGGGCGGTGTCCACCGTGAACAGCAGGTTGCGGATGCCCAGCGCTTTCGCGCGCTCGAGCAATTGCCATCCGATCTTGCGGTCCTCGAACACATAGAGCTGGAACCAGAGATTCGCGCCCGGCGCCCGCTCGGCGATCTCCTCCATCGTGGTCATCGATTGCGTCGCCACGCAAAACGGAATGCCGGCCCGCCGCGCCGCCCTCGCGAGCTGGACTTCGCCATCGTGCCAGAGCAGTCCCGCGACCGCTGTGGGCGACACGATGACCGGCATCGGCAGCGCGTCGCCCAGCACCACGGTGGACGTGTCGGGTGCCGACACATCGTTCAGCACCCGGGGCCGCAGCTTGACCTGCTCCAGGCCGCTGTGGACCGATCGGAGCCCGACCTCGTCCTCGGTGCCCCGGTCGACGTACTCGAACATGCCCCGGGGCAGGCGCCTTCTCGCCAGGATGCGGAAATCTTCGACGTTGAGTGGTGCCATGTGCGGAAATCCTCTGAGGCCGGGGACAGCGTCCTGCTTCAAATATGCTGTAGTGCAATACGATATAGTATATTACATCACTGCCATCGACGTCACCCCCAACCCGCTTGAAATCTTTGAAAAGGAGCCTCCGATGACCATCGAATCGAAGCTGAAGGAACTCGCCATCACCCTGCCGCCGGTGGGCGCGCCGGCTGCGGCTTACGTGCGCTTCGTCCGCACCGGCAACCTGGTGTTTCTGAGCGGCCACATCGCCCGCCGCGACGGCAAGCCGTGGGCCGGGAAGCTCGGCGTCGACATCACGACCGAAGAAGGCAAGGCCGCCGCGCGCGCCATCGCGGTGGACCTGATGGCCACGCTGCAGGCCGCCGCAGGCGAGCTCGATCGCGTCAAGCGAATCGTGAAGCTGCTCGGGCTGGTCAATTCCGGTCCTGCGTTCACCGAGCACCACCTGGTGATCGACGGCGCCAGCCAGCTCCTGGTGGAGGTGTTCGGCGACATCGGCAAGCACGCGCGCAGCGCGTTCGGCGTGGCGCAGATCCCGCTGGGCGCGTGCGTGGAGATCGAACTGATCGCGGAGATCGAGTAACCGGCGGCCCTGCGAGGGGGCCATCGTGGAGAAGTTCAGTCGAACCGGGCCGGCGCATAAGGCGCCGGGTCCACGAAGGTCGGCCCGCCTTCCATCATTTCCGCGACGAGGCGGCCGGCGACCGGGCCCAGCGTGAATCCCTGGTGCGCGTGCCCGAAGTTGAACCAGAGGCCGGGATGCCGGGGCGCCGGGCCCATCACCGGACGCAGGTCGACCATGCAAGGGCGCGCGCCGCGCCAGGGCGTGGCCTCCACCCGCTCGCCCAGGCCGAAGAGGTCGCGCGCCAGCTTCTCCGCGCGCGCCAGCTGGACGGGCGTGGATGGCGCCTCGAGGTGGCCGAATTCCCCGCCGGTCGTGATCCGCGAGCCGCGCTGCATCGGGGAGACCATGTACCCGCCATCCACATCGACCGTCGGCAAGGCGGGACCGGGGCCGTCGTAGTGGCAGTGGTACCCGCGGATGGGAATGAGCGGGAAGCGATAGCCGAGCCGCTTCGCATAGTCGGCCGACCAGGGCCCCATCGCGATCACCGCCTGTTCGGCCTCGATGCGGCCGGCGTCCGACTCGACACGCCAACCTTTGCCGGCTTGCTGCAATGTTTCCGCATCGCCGAGGACGACGCGGCCGCCATGGCGCGCAAGCAGGTCGGCGTAGCGGCCCACCAGGGCGCCCGGATCGTTCACCGTCCACGCGTCGAGCCAGTGGAGGGCGCCGGCGACCGGCAGCCGGAGGGCGGGCTCCAGCGCAGCGATCGCCGCGCTGTCTTCCAGCGAAAACCTCACGCCGTACTCCCGCGCGTATCGCTGCGCGCGTTTGAATTGACGCTCCATCGTTTCTGGCTTGCGGTAGACGTACCGGTAGCCTTCGCGCTTGATGAGGTCGTCGGCGCCCGACATCGCGATGAGGGCGCCGTGCTCCGTGAGGCAGTGCTCGATGAGGCGAGAGTGGCTCTTCGCGACCGCCGCGTGCGGCGCGGGACGCGAGTTGGACCAGTAGCGCGCGAGGATCGGCACCATGCCCGGCAACGCGCCGCCGTGATAGCTGACCCTCGCCCCGATCTTGAATGCGGCGCGCAGCAGGATCCCCCAGTCTTGCGGGAACCCGGCGGGCTCGACGGCGTCACGCTGGATGACGCCCGCGTTGCCATAGGACGTTTCGCGGCCTGGGCTCTTGCGGTCCAGCAGGGTGACGGAGTGTCCGCGCAGTGCCAACTGCACCGCGGTGCAGGTCCCGGCGATGCCGGCGCCGATCACGACCACTTCCTTTTTCATGCGCGTTCCTTCGTCGTTTCGCATACACTCAATTATATTGTACTTCAATATCTAATATCTTTAAAATCCCAGCCATGACTCCACTCAACGTCGAAGAATTTCGCGCCCTGGCCAAGCGACGCCTTCCCAGGGGGATGTTCGAATATGTCGACCGGGGCACGGAGGACGAGGTGGGCATGCGAGCCGTCCGCAACGGCCTGGAGGACGCCAAGCTCCGCCCGCAGGTCCTGGTGGATGTGTCGGCGCCCGACCTGTCGACAGTGGTCCTGGACGACACCTTGCAGATGCCGGTGATCGTCGCGCCCACCGGCGGCGCGGGCATGCTCTGGCACGACGGCGAGGTGCAGCTGGCACGCGCGGCGCGTCATGCCGGCATTCCCTTCTGCGTGGCGACGCAGTCGATCACCTCGATGGAGGAGATCGCCGATCGCGCGCGCGGCGCCAACCTCTGGTTCCAGCTCTATCTCTTCGAAGACCGCGAGATCGCCTGGCAGCTGCTCGCGCGCGCGAAGGCACTGGGCATCCGCAACCTGCTGTTCACGGTGGACACCCAGCGTCACCCGAAGAAGGAATGGATCAACCGCAGCGGATTCAGGGTCCCGATCCGGCCGTCCCTCGTCGGTGCCATGGACCTGCTTGCGCATCCGCGGTGGACACTCGACGTCCTCGCGCGCTATCTGCTCACGACCGGCATCCCCTGTTTCGCGCACTATCCGCCCGAATTCCACACGCCGATCACGCGCGTCACCAAGCAAGTGAACGTCAGGCTGGCGCGCAAGCTCACCTGGGACGACTTCGAGCAGGTGCGCAATCGCTGGGACGGCAACCTGGTCGTGAAGGGCGTGATGAAACGCCAGGATGCGGAGCGGGCCGCGGCGCTCGGCGCGGACGGCATCGTGGTCTCCTGCCATGGCGGGCGCAACATGGACGCGTCGCCGCCGGCGCTGCAGGTGCTGCCCGAGATTGCGGATGCCGTGGGCGGCAAGCTCACCGTCCTGGCCGACAGCGGCATCCGACGCGGCAGCCACATCGCCAAGTTCCTGGCCGCCGGCGCGCGCGCCGTCCTGGTGGGGCGCGCGCCGCTCTACGGGGTCGCGGCGGCGGGTGAACACGGCGCGCGCGCCGTATTGGAGATCCTGCGCGACGAACTCGACAACTGCATGGCCTTCACGGGGCAATCGCAGGCGAGCGCGATCTCGCGCGACGTCCTCGTGTAACCCGCGTTCAGGCGAGCGCCGCTTCGTCCTTCAGCCGTGCCGAGAGTTCGCCGTGCAGGCTGCTGCGCAGTTCCGCGCCCGGTGGCAACAGGGGCGCCATCACGTGCGGCGCCTTCACGCCGACCAGCTCCCACACCGACTTGAGCGGGCCGGGGTTGGTTTCGGCAAAGGCGAGGTCCATGAGCGGGATCAGCCTGCGGTGCATCTGCAGCGCCTCGTCCGAGCGGCCCGCCTTCGCGGCTGCGTAGATCGCGCTCCAGGTCCGCGGCAGCACGCTTGCCGTGACGATGATCCCCGCCTTCGCGCCCGCCGCCATGTGCAGCGGAAACAGCGTGTCTTCCCCGCTCATCACCGTGAAATCCGAGGACACGCCGGCCACCACCTTGAGGAAGTGGTACATGTCCGTGTTGCAGGCCTTCATGCCGATGATGTTCTCGTGGCGCGACAGCTCGTGCAGCACCTCGGGCTGGATGGCGATGCGGGTGCGGTAGGGAATCTCGTAGATGACGACCGGCAGCGGCGAGGCGTCGGCAAAGCGCACGAAGTAGTCGCGTATGCCCTTTTGCGTCGGCGTGGTGTAGTAGGGCGTGAGCAGCATCAGCGCGTCCGCGCCGGCACCGGCGAACGCCCTGCCCGAATCGAACGCATCGTGGTAGCCGGGGTCGAGGATGCCGGCGATGACGGGAACGCGTCCATCCACGGCCGCGGCCGTGGTGGCGATCATGCGCACGCGCTGCGCCTGCGAGAGCGAGCAGTATTCGCCGGTGCCGCCCAGCGGCACGATGCCGCTGACGCCGCCCTTCAACAGGTAGTCCACCTGCGCCCGAGCTGCCGCGTCGTTGACGAGGTCGTCCGACGTGGTCGGTGTGGGAACGGCGGGCATGATGCCTCTCAGGGCGCCGGCGGTGAGTGTTTGTTTCATGGGTCGGTCAACGTGGATGTGAAGGCAGCAATCGCCCCGGGTTGAAGAGGTTGTGCGGGTCCACCAGCTGCTTGATGCGCCGCATCAGGTCCAGCTCGACGTCGGCCTTGAATTCGGCCATGTCCCCGGTCAGCGCCTGGCCGATGCCGTGCTCGGCGCTGAAGGTGCCGCCGAGCTCGTGCGCCACCTGGTTGACCGCGTGCTTGATGCGGGAGGCCATCGCATGCGGATCGGCCCATGATTCCCACTGCGCGAAACTGGCCTGCGGGATGAAGTGGACATTGCCGTCGCCCAGGTGCGCGACGATGATGATGGGCGCACCCGGCAGCACGGCATGCGCCGCGGCCGTCGCGCGCTCGATGAAGGCGGGAACCGCCGACACGGGCACGGCCGGGTCGGTGGCGATGCCCATGCCCGCTTTCTTGTTGCCTTCGGTGACGCTATGGCGCACCTGCCACCAGGCATCGCGCTGGGCGCGGTTGGTCGCCACCGCCACGTCGAGGATGAGGCCGGCTTCCAGGCCGCGTCGCAGCACTTCCTGCAAAGCCTCGCCCAGCGCGTCCTCGCCACCGGTGTCGGCCAGCTCGACCAGCACGTGCCAAGGATGCGTCGCCGCCAGCGGCGCCCGCCGGTTCTCGACATGCGCCAGAACGATGTCCAGCTGGAGCGCGTTCATCATTTCATACGCACCGAGCACACCGCCCACGCGTTGCTGGAACAGGCCCAGCACGTCCAGGGCCGCCTGCGGCGTGGGCACGGCCATCCAGGCGTTGGCATAGGCGGTGGTGAGCGGGTGCAGCTTCAGCGTGGCCCCGGTGATGACGCCCAGGGTCCCTTCGGAGCCGACGAACAGGTGCTTCAGGTCCAGGCCGGTGTTGTTCTTGCGCAAGCCGTTGAGCCCGCTCCAGATGCGCCCGTCGGGCAGCACCACCTCCAGCCCCAGGATGTTGTCGCGCGTGTTGCCGTAGCGCAGCACGCCCGTGCCGCCCGCATTGGTGGCGATGTTGCCCCCGATCTGGCAGGACCCTTCGGCGCCGAGGCTCACGCCATACTGCCGGCCCTGTTCGGCCGCCGCGTCCTGGACGGCGGCCAGCACGCATCCGGCATCGACCGTCATCGAGTTGTTGGCCAGGTCGACCGAGCGGATGCGGCGCATCCGCTGCAGGCTGAGGACGACCCAGCCCTCGTCTCCCTTCCCGGGCACCGCGCCTTCGCACAGGCTGGTGTTGCCGCCCTGGGGCACCAGCGGCACCCGGGCTTCGGCGCAGGCGCGCACGACCTGCGCGACCTGCCCGGTGTTCGAGGGCAGCACGACGCACGCGGCGTTGCCCCGGTAGCGACCGCGCCAATCCTCGGCGTAGGGAGCCATGGCGGCGGCTTCGGTGAGCACGGCCGCGTCGCCGAGCAGCGACCTGAATTGCGGGATCAGTGACATGGCCGCGTCCCTCAATTGGCCAGCCTCGTGCCGATGCCCGTGTTTATCGCGCGCTCGTAGATGAGCGTGGCGATCGCGAGGTCCGCGACAGCGGAACCGCTGCTGAACAGCATGGCCCGCTGCCGCGAGTCGACGCGCCCGGGATGGCCCTTGCCGACGAGGTCGGACAGCGTCGCATCGGCGTGGTCCAGCTCGGGGATGAAATTGCCGGGCTTGGCGTAATGCTTCATCGCTTCGTCGTCGACCACCGTGAGCTCGAGGTCCCGCAGGCCCTCGTGCTTCCAGGAGCGCGCCACGTCGATCGCGGCCACGAAGGCGCCGGGGCGGATCCAGGCGGCTTCGATGAAGGGCTCGAAATCGGGCCCCAGCGGCACGGTGGTGATCACGATGTCGCTTTGCTGCAGCACGTCCCGTGCGCCGGTGACGCGTGCTTCGAAGCCGAGTGCGCGCGCGCTGTCGGCCAGGCGCTCGCCACTGGCCGCCGTCTTGCTGTGGATGTGGACGGTTCGCAGCGAGGGCAGCAACTCCTTGAGCGCAAGAAGATGGCTGTGGGCCTGCACACCCGCGCCCACGAAGCCGATGCTCGCACTGTCCTTGCGTGCGAGGTATTGCGCCGCGACCGCCGTCATGCCCGCGGTGCGCAAGGCCGTCGCGCGGCGGCCGTCCATCAGGCAGAGCAGCCGTCCGCTGGCGGCATCCGACAGGAGGATGCTCGCGTTGATGTTGACGTCCGCAGCGCCGCCGGGCGGCACCATGCCCACCCATTTGAGCGCCGCGAAGCCGCCCTGCGTGTCCACGGCGATCAGGCTCTGGAACGCATGGCCCGGCCCGATGAACATCGAGGTCTTGGGCTCGGTGCGCAGCAGGCCCCGGCTATGCGCGAGGAACGCCTTGTCGATCGCGCCCCGCACGCCGGCCAGGCCGAGGTCCAGGCGGCCGATGTCGGCATCGGTCAGGTGGAGCAGCGTCGCGTCGGTCGACATGGAAGAAGTATTGAATTGCAATAAGAAAAAGTTGAATGTAGTATACGTGCACCCCCCCGATTGCGCAAGGCAACGGGGCCACCTTCCCGGAAATCGAAATGACACTGCGCTTCAACCGACGTTCATTCAACCTCGCTGCCGCCTCGCTGGCGGCCACATCGCTGGCCAGCCGCGCCCTCGCGCAGTCCGGCGCCTATCCCAGCAAGACCATCCGCATCGTCGTTCCCTTCCCCGCGGGCGGCGGCACCGATGCGGCGGGCCGCCAGATGGCCCAGCGCATCGGGGACCGGCTCAAGGCGACCGCGATCGTCGAGAACCGCCCCGGTGCGGGCGGGGGCCTGGGCACCCTCACGGTGGCGCGCTCGGATCCCGACGGCTACACGCTCGTGGTGGGCGGCGTGGGCACGCTCTTCACCGCCAAGGCCTTGTTTCCGGAACTGAAGCTCGATCCGATGAAGGAGCTCACGCCGGTCGCCCTGCTCACCAGCACACCGCTTGCGCTCGTGGTGCCCGCCAACTCCCCCTTCACCTCGGTCGCGCAACTCGTGGAGGCGGCCCGGACACGGAAAGACGGCCTGTTCTTCGGCTCGGGCGGCGCCGGCCCGTCGCAGCTGGCCGTCGAGATGTTCGCGGACATGGGCAAGCTCCAGCTGCAGCACGTGCCCTACAAGGGCAGCGCACCCGCCCTCCAGGACCTCGCGGCGGGCCGCATCGATTTCATGATGGACATCCTCTCGTCGGTCTCCAGCCTGATCAAGGCAGGGCGCCTGCGCCTCCTGGCCGTCTCCACGCCCCGGCGCGTGCCGCAGTACCCGGATGTGCCCACGGTCGCCGAGACGCCGGGCTTCGCCGGTTTCGAGGCGTTGACCTGGACGGGCTTGTTCGCCCCCCGGGCCACCGACCCGAAAATCATCCAGCAGCTGTCCAGTGCGCTGAACGACAAGACCGACGAAGCCGCCTTCAAGGCGCAGGTGGAGGCGAGCGGCGCCTACTTCACGCCCATGACGGCGCCGCAGTTCGACGCCTTCGTCAAGTCGGAGCACAAACGCTGGGGCCCCGTCATCGAGAAAGCGGTGAAGTGACTCAGACCAGGATCGACTTGGCCGCGGCGGACACCACCTTGGCGAACTTGGCCTCGGCTTCCTTGGCCGTGTAGCGGTCGATGGACACCGACAGCGACAAGCCCCCCTGCACCAGCCCGCTGCGCGACATGATCGGCGCGCCCAGCGAGATGTCGTTGACGAAGTAGTCGCCGACGCTCAGGGCATAGCCCTTGGCGTTCGCGGTCCTGAGCCGCTCCATGATCTTCGCGGGCTCGTAGACGGTCCGGGGCGTGAGCGGCTTCAGGTCGCTCGCCTTGAGCAGGCGCTTGATCTCCGCATCCGGCAGCATCGACATCATCGCCAGGCCGCTGGCCGTCGCATAGGCCGGCAGCCGCGTCCCGATGATCACGCCGGTGGACAGCAGGTTGCTGCCGACCATCCGCGAGACGAACACCACTTCCGGACCGTCCATGACGGTGAGGTTGACCGTTTCGCCCGTTTCGCCATTGAGGTGAATCAGGTAGGGCATGGCCGAGGCGATCAGCGGATTGCTCGACAGGTAGATGTGCGCGAGGTCCAGCATCTTTACCGTCACGCCGAGCGTCTTGGTCACCGGGTCCTTGTCCAGGTAGCCCATGACCAGCAGCGTGTGCGTGAAGCGCTGCGCCGTGCTCTTGTCGATGCCCAGCTTCTCGACGATCTGCGTCAAGGTCAGGCGCGGTTCGGTGCGGCTGAAGGCCGTCAGGACACGGAACGCCTTCTGGACCGAATTGACCATCAGGGGGCTGTCTGCCGCCTCGCGCTGTGGTGGTGCCTTCTGGATCATGGGCGGCATTATTGCATCACCACGATTGCATGCCGTGTCGCAGATGCGCATTGCACTACCTGACGGCGTGCACCTGCCATACGTTACACCGAGTGCTGCGCCATGGTTTCGAGTGCGCGCACCAGCGCCGAGTGATCGGCCTGGCCGAGTCCCAGCGCGGCGCAGGACTGCATCAGCTGCGCGACCCCCGCGGTCTGCGGCAACGCCACCCCGAGCGCCCTCGCCCCCTGCAGTGCGAGGTTCAGGTCCTTCTGGTGCAGCGCGATGCGAAACCCCGGCTCGAACGTGCGCTTGATCATGCGCTCCCCGTGCACCTCCAGCACCCGTGAGGCCGCGAAGCCGCCCATCAAGGCCTGCCGCACCCTGGCCGGATCGGCGCCGGCCTTCGAGGCGAACAGCAAGGCCTCGCCGACGGCCGCGATGTTCAGCGCCACGATGATCTGGTTGGCCACCTTGCACACCTGGCCGTCGCCCGCGCCGCCCACGCGCGTGATGTTCTTTCCCATCTGCTCGAGCAAAGGCCTGACGCGCTCGAAGCCTGCCGGCGTGCCGCCCACCATGATCGTCAGGCTCGCAGCTTTGGCACCCACTTCGCCGCCCGACACGGGCGCATCGAGGTAGTCGCACCCGAGCGCCTCGATCCGGCCCGCGAATTCGCGCGTCGCGATCGGATCGATAGAGCTGCAATCGACGACCGTCTTGCCCTGCGAGAGCCCCGACGCCACGCCGTATTCAGTGAACAGCACGGCCTCCACGTCGGGTGTGTCGGGCACCATGATGAAGACGATGTCGGCGCGCGCGGCCACCTCGCGCGCCGAAGCGCAGACCACGGCCCCGGTACCCGTGAGGGACGCGGGCACTTTTCCGCGGGTATGCACGAACAAGGCGTGGCCCGCGTTCAACAGGTGCCCGGCCATGGGCGCGCCCATGATGCCCAGGCCGATGAAGCCGACTTGCAGTCGCGGTGCGGTCACGTCGGTTCCTTCGCGAGCGTCTTCATCCACGCGAGGCCTTCGGACGTGGTGGCCTCCGGTTTGTATTCGCAGCCGATGAGGCCCCGGTAGCCGAGCGCATCGATGTGCGCGAACAGCCAGGGGTAGTTGATCTCGCCGGTGCCCGGCTCGTGGCGCCCGGGGTTGTCCGCCAGCTGGATGTGCCCGATGCGATGCATGTGCCGGCGCAGCGTCTCGCCCAGCTCGCCTTCCATGCGCTGGGCATGGTAGATGTCGTACTGCAGGAAGAGGTTGTCGCTCGCGACCTCGTCGATGAGTGCCAGCGTCTGATCGGTGCGCGTGAGGAAGAAGCCGGGTACGTCGTGGTGGTTGACGGGCTCGACCAGCAGACGGATGCTCGCCTGCTTCAGCGCGGCAGCGGCGAAGCGCAGGTTGCCGACCAGCGTCGCGTGCGCATCCCCGTGCGTGACACCCGGCGGCACCTTGCCGGCGAGGCAGTTCAGTTGGGGACAGTGCAGCGCGCGGGCGTACTCGATGGCTCGCGCGACCCCTTCCCGGAATTCCGCGACGCGGTCCGGATGGCAGGCGATGCCGCGCTCGCCCGATTCCCAATCTCCGGCGGGCAGGTTGTGCAGGACCTGCCGCAACCCGTTCGCACGCAGTGCGGCGACGAGTTGCTCCTTGGGGTAGGCGTACGGAAACAGGTATTCGACCGCTTCGAAGCCGGCGTTGCGCGCTGCGGCGAAGCGTTCGAGGAAGGGCAGCTCGGTAAAGAGCATGGTGAGGTTGGCGGCAAATCGCGGCATGGGAGTCCCCTTATTAAAATTGCCAATCGCCCGTGTGCAGCAGTTCGCGCCGCAGCTCGCCGATGCTGCGGCACCCCAGCATGCCCATGGTCATCGTCATTTCCTTGCGGAAGATCTCGATGCTCTGTTCCACGCCGGCCTGCCCCCGGGCCGCCAGCCCGTACGCATAGCCGCGGCCGATGAGGCAGGCCTTCGCGCCCATGGCCAGCGCCTTGACCACGTGCTGCCCGCGGCGGATGCCGCTGTCCAGCATCACGACGGCCCGCTCGTTCACCGCATCCACGATGGGCGCGAGCGCCATGATCGATGAGATCGCGCCGTCCAGCTGGCGTCCGCCATGGTTGGAGACCACGATGCCGTCCGCACCGCACTCCACCGCCTTCACCGCATCGCGAGGCGTCATGACGCCCTTCAGCACGAGCGGCCCATCCCACTTCGCGCGGATGTCCCTGAAGGTGTCCCAGGTGAGGTCCTTCGCGATCAGCCCGCCGCCGGCCTTGGACATGATCCGCTTGTAGTTGTTCTTGCCCCCCGGCATGCTGCCGAAGTTCAGGCGCGGCCCGAGCAGCACATCGCGAATCCAGTCGAGCCGGGTGATCATGTCGGCGATGTTGGACAGCTTGACCTGGCCCGTGTGGGTGTAGCCATGCCGCATGTCGCGGTCGCGCTGCGCGGAGATGGCGGAGTCGACCGTCAGCACCAGCGCCTTGCAGTTGACGGCCTTCGCACGCTGGATCAGGTGCTCGTGGTGGCCGGGTTCGTTCATGACATACAGCTGGAACCAGATCGGCTCCTTGCGCGCGGCGCAGACATCTTCCACCGAGGACACCGCCGTCGTCGACAGGCAGGAGGTGATGCCGCAGGCCTCCGCGGCCCTGGCGGTCGCGATGTCCCCCAGCCGGGACAACACGCCCAGCGAGCCCACCGGCCCGAGGATCAGCGGCATCGACAGTCGCTCGCCGAAGATCGTGGTGGCCAGGTCGATGCGGCTCACGTCCTGGAGCACCGGCGGCACGAACCGGAGCCGGTCGAAGTCCTCGAGGTTGGTGCCCAGCGTCAGTTCGTCGTGCGTGCCGCCATCGAGGTAGTCATACAGCATGCGGGGCAGCCGCCTCCTGGCGAGCGCCCGCATGTCGCCGATGTTGATCGGGTCCACCCGGCGGCTCAATCGCGGAAGCTCGGGTCCGCGCGGTCGAGCATCCGCAGCATCGCCGGCCAGTCCTTCGTCGGCCCCACGCGGTTGGGCTTGTCGAAATACGCGGCCACGGATTCCGCGGTCGCTGGATCGCACACGATGACGTTGCCGCCGGCCAGCGCGCCGACCTGCATCTGGCACGCGGACTCGAGGTGGTACATCAAGTCGAAGGCTTCACGCACTTGGCTGCCGCAGGTGAGCAGTCCATGGTTGCGCAGGATCATCACCTTGCGCCCGCCCAGGTCACGGCCCAGGCGTTCGGCCTCGTCGTCGTTCGTCGCGGTGCCGGCGAAATCGCTGTAGGCCACGCGATCGTGGAAGCGCATGGCGTGCTGCGTGAGGTTGAGCAGGCCATGGGCTTGCGCCGACACCGCGCCGCCCGCCATGGTGTGCACGTGAATCACGCACTGCACGTCGGGCCGGCGCTTGTGCAGGCCGCCGTGCACGACATAGCCGGAGGGGTTGACGCCCAGGCCGGTGGGGTCATGGACGATCTTGTCGTCGAAGTTCACCGTGACCAGGTTGGACGCCGTGACTTCGTCGCAGAACAGGCCGTATGCATTGATCAGGTACTGGCCGGGCTTGCCGGGAACCTTCGCGGACAGGTGCGCGTAGATCAGGTCCGTCATCTTGTACTTGGCGCACAGGCGGAACGCGGCGGCCAGGTTGACGCGCTGTTCCCACTCTTCGCGCGAGACGCTGTCCCTGACTTCGGGATAGCGCAGAAGGCTATCGGGGGCTGGGTTCATGTGGTGCTCCGTTGATTGCATGGGGGTTGGCGTTCAGCGCTTGCGCGACCGGACGTCGAAGAGATCCAGCACGCCTTCGCCGAGGAAGTGGAAGCTGAGGACCGTCATCGTGATCAGCGCGCCCGGCAGGATGGCCATCCACGGCGCGGAGTCCAGGTAGCCTTGCGCCTGGTTGAGCATGTTCCCCCAGCTGGGCGTGGGCGGCTGCACGCCGTAGCCCAGGAAGCTCACGTAGCTCTCCGCCAGGATCGCGTGCGCCACGTTGAGCGTCGCCGCGACCAGGATGGTCGGCATGGTGTTGGGCAGCAGGACCTTGAAGATCAAGTGCGCGTCCTTGCAGCCGACGGAGCGCGCGGCCAGCGCGAACTCCCGCTCGCGCAGCGATGACACCTGCGCCTGCACGACGCGCGCGATCTCCATCCAGGAGGTGCACGCGATCAGGATGATCAGCGTCACGACGCTGGGTTGCAGCAGCGCCGACAGCGTGAGCATCAAAAACACATTGGGGAAGCACAGGGCGACGTCGACCATGCGCATGATGGCGTTGCCGATCCAGCCGCTGTAGAAGCCCGCGAGCAGGCCCAGCGTCACGCCGATGCACACGCTCATCGCCATCGCGGCCACGCCGACCGACAGGGAGATCCGGCCTGCCACCAGCAGCCGGGCCAGCAGGTCGCGGCCCAGTTCGTCGGTGCCCGCGGGATGCACCCCGAAGGACGGCGCGAGGTGGCGGTTGACGATGTCGATCTGCGTGTCCGTCCACGGCAGCAGGAACGGGATGAACGCGCAGCTCGCGATCATCAGCACGATGAAGATCGCCGCATACAGGGCTCGCGAGCGTTTGCCGACGACCGCGCGCCGGGGCGCATCCACGCGAGGTGAAGCCAGGGTAGTCATGGGGAGTTCCTGCGGGCTTTAGTTGGGACGCACACGGGGATCGGCGATCGCGTAGCCGAGGTCGGCGAGCAGGCTGCCCAGGAGCGTGAGCACCGCGGTCAGCATCAGCACGCCGAGGACGACGGGGTAGTCGCGGTAGTTCAGCGAGTCCATGAAGAGCCGCCCCATGCCGGGCCAGGTGAACACGGTTTCGGTGACGAGGGCGCCGCCGAGCTGCGCGGGGATGTGCATGCCCGCGATCGAGATCATGGGAAGCAGCGAGTTGGGCAGCACGTGGCGCCAGAGGACCTGCGCCTGCGACAGGCCCTTGGCCCGCGCCGTGCGGATGTAGTCCTGCGAGAACGCGTCGATCACCGAGGCGCGCATGTAGCGGCTCCAGACCGCCACGTGCACCATGGCGAGCACCAGCGCCGGCATGAGAAGGTGCGACAGCAGGTCGACGAAGGACCCATCCCCCGGCGTCTCGCGGTTGCCCGGCGGCAGCCACCCCAGCTTGACGGAGAACAGGTAGATGGCGACCAGGCCCAGCCAGAAGGTGGGAATGGACACCAGCGTCACGAAGAGCACGGAGGTCGCGGTGTCGAATCTGCCGCCGCGCCGCACGCCGCTCATCACGCCGATCCAGGTCCCCAGCACGACGGCGATGCCGGTCGAGGTGAGCATGAGCAGGAAGGTGGCGCCCAGCCGGGACGCGATGATCTCCAGTACCGGCAAATGGTCACGGTAGGAGCGGCCCCAGTCGCCTTCTAGCAGGTGGCCGAGCCAACGCAGGTATTGCACGGGCAGCGGATCGTCCAGGCCCATCTGCGTGCCGAGCCGCTTGAGATCCTCCTGCGACAGGTCGCCGGTGGCCGCGAGCATCGACAGCGGGCCGCCCGGCGCCAGGTTCAGGATCGAGAAGCCGATCACCGAGACGCCGAGAAGGAGCAGGAGGGCGACGGCGATTCGCCGTGCGAGAAACGAGCTCATGATGCGTCCTTTCCGGAAGGGGCGAGCGAGTAGACGGGCAAGGGATAGCGCTCCCGGTCCGCGTCGCGTGCGAGCCTGACCCTACCGCCGATCGCCACCTGGTCACGGTCGTCGCCGACGATCAGCGTGATCAGTTGCGGGCCGTCGTCGGTCCGCACGGACGCCAGCGTGACAGTGGTGCCGAGCTGCCGGAACGCTTCGTCGACGCCGCGATGCACGACGGAAAAACTGATGACCGTGCCCTCGCCCGCCGAAGGCCGGTTCTCCATCCGGCTGGACCAGCAGGAAGGGCAGATCCTGCGCGGATAGTAGGTGACGGCCGCGCACTGCGTGCAGTGCTGCAGCAGCAACTCGCCGTGCGCGTGCCAGGCCTGCAGCATCTCGCGGTTGACGGCGTCTTCGGTGGGCTTCGGAAACTCCATGTCACTTCCCCGCTTTCTGAAGAATCAATGCACTGGCCGACAGGCCGTGCCCGTAAGACACCATGCCGAATCCGCTGACGAGGCCGGTGCGGGCATCCTCGACCTGCCGCTCGCCGGCTTCGCCGCACAGCTGGCACACCGTCTCCAGCACGCCGATCAATCCGCCACCGCCCGCCGTCGCCGCGCAGGAGAGCTGGCCGCCGCCGGTGTTGAGCGGAAAGCTGCCGTCGAACGTGAGGGTGTGGCGATCCAGGAATGCACCGACTTCGCCCTTGCCGCAAAAGCCGAGGTCTTCCATCTGGATGGACACCATGATGGGATAGTCGTCATAGAGCTGCACCAGGTCCAGCTCGTCGTGGGATACACCCGCTTCGCTGAAGAGGCGCTCGCGAAACGCCGCCCAGCCCCCGCTGAGCGGCGTGATCTCGCCGGGCAGGTGGTTGTGCTTCTGGAAGCCCGAGAGGATGCGCACGCCCTTGCCGGGCCGCGCGCGATCCAGCGGCGCCACCAGGATGGCGTCCGCGCCGGACGCGGGCATCGGGCAGTCGTACAGGCGAAGCGGATCCGCGATCATCCGCGCGTTGAGGTAATCGTCCAGCGTCAGTTCCTTCCTGAACAGGGACTGGGGATTGCGCAGCGCGTTGTAGCGCTGGGCCACGGCGATGCGCCCGAGCTGCTCGCGCTTCGTGCCGAACTCGTGCATGTGGCGGCGCTGGATCATTGAGAAGAATCCGTTCATGCCGCCGAAGTTCAGCGGCGCCGCGTAATTGGCCACCGCCTGGTTGAAGCGCGAGATGAGGTGGCGGAAGTCGTCCATCGTCCGGCTGTCGCCGCCCAGGCACAGCACGCAGTTGGCGACGCCCGACTCCACGGCACGCACCGCCTCCATCACCGAGATCACCGGGCCCGCACTGGCGGCCGAAAAGAAGTGCGCCCAGTTCAGCTCCAGCCCGAGGTACTCGCCGAGCGTGGCGGCGTTGTCGGGCGGCGCGTGGAACGAGCTGAGCGCGATGCCGTCGATCTCCGACTTCGCGATGCCCGCGCTGGCCAGGCACGCCGCCGCGGCGTCCGCCAGGTAGGCGAAAGTGGGCTGGCTGCCATTCTTCTCATAGGCGGAGCTGCCATACCCGATGATGCCGACGTCGTCCGATTTCATCCGTGATTACCTTTGCTTTTCCGGTCTCGCGTCGAACACGTCGGCGGTGATCGCCCGCATGTTCCTCAGGCCCGGCTTGTCGATTTTTCCGGTGGGTGTCTTGGGCAGCACATCGAGGAACTGCACGTAGCGCGGCACCTTGAAGGGCGAAAGCGCCGCCTCGCAGGCCCGCACGATCTCCTGCACGGAGAGCTGCGCGCCACGCGCGCCGGGCGCGCGGGCCACGACGACCTTGACCTCCTCGCCGCGCAGCGGGTCGGGCACCGGCACGGCCGCGGCTTCGAGCACGCCGTCGATCGCGTTGACGGTGAGCTCGACCTCCGCGGCCGAGATGTTTTCGCCGCTGCGGCGGATCACGTCCTTGATGCGCCCCAGCATGTAGTAGTAGCCGTCCTCGTCCCGCTTGAAGAGATCGCCGGTCTTGAACCACTCGCCGTCGAACGCATCGCGGCTGGCCTTCGGGTCGCCGTAGTAGCCCGAAAACATGCCGGGCCCCGCGACCCACAGCTCGCCGGCCTCGCCGGTGTCCACGTCCTTGCCGGCGCGCACGATCCTGCAGCGCCGGAACGGTACCGGCAGGCCGCACGAACCCGAACCCACCATGCTGGTGTCGCTCACCGGCATCGCGAGCACCGAGCCCACTTCGGTCATCCCGTAGATCTCCCGCACCGGCACGCCGAACATCCGTTCCATCCCCGCATGCACTTCCTTGGCGAGCCCGTAGGTCGTGAGCCAGCGCAGCGACGACTGCAAGAGCCGCGGGTCGGGTTCGAGCTTGGCGACGGGATACGTGACGGCGCAGGTGTCGATGCCATGCTCGACGATCCGGTCGAAGAGGCGGCTCAGGCTGAACTTGCGCGCGACGAAAAGCGTGGTGCCGCAGTACATCGACATCATCACGCGCCAGAGCGGGCCCAGGTAGAACATGGGCGAGTCGATCAGCATGCGGCGCGGCGCGGGCCCCACGCACGAGCGCGCCTTGCCCAGCGTCAGCCAGAAGCGGTGCGAGAGCATGCAGGCCTTGGGCACGCCGCTGGAACCCGACGTGAACTGGATGCTGGCGATGTCGTCCAGCGTCGCCGCGTCCCCGGACAGCTCCGAGTCGCTCTGCAGCAGCGTGTCGAAATCGATGGCCGCCGGAAGTGATGCCTGCGAAGCCGGCGCGTCATGGACGAACAGGCACCCGGGACGCATCTGCGCGCCGGCGGGCAATTCGCGATACGTGTCGAGGTAGGCCGCATCGATCAGCAGGAAGCGCGCATCCGTGCCTTGCAGCATGCGGGCGAGTTCGCCACCGGTGCTGGCGGTGTTGATCATCACCGCCACCGCGCCGAGGCGGCACAGCGCGATCCAGGCGATCAGGAAGCCCGGCGCGTTGGGCAGCATCACCGCCACGTGCGTGCCCTTGCGGACGCCGGCAGCGCGCAGGTGCTGTGCGCAGACGCGCGTCAGGCGGGCCAGCTGCGCATAGCTCAGCGAGGCGCCGTCGCCCTCGATGGTGTTCCAGAAGGACCGGTCGGGATGCGCCGCGGCGGCGCTGTCCAGCAGCGCCGCGATGCTGGGCGGCAGCGGCTCGTGTTCGACGATGGCCCACTCGGCCGGCCGCTTGCCCGTCGCTGTGGCGGTCACGGTCATGCGGCCTCTTCGGCGACGACGCGTGCGGCCTCGCGCAGCGGCATCATGTCGTGACCCGGGACGGACGCCAGCAAGGCCTTCGTGTAGGCGTGCCGCGGCGATGACAGCAGGTCGCGCGTGTCCTGCAGCTCCACCAGCTTGCCCTTCTGCATGACGGCGATCCGGTCGCACATCTGCGCCGCCACACGGAGGTCGTGCGTGACGAACAGGATGGCCAGGCCCATGCGGGCCTGCACCTCGCGCAGCAGCTGCAGCACCTGGTACTGCACGGACACGTCCAGCGCGGAGACGGCCTCGTCGGCGATCAGGACGTCGGGGTTCAGGGCCAGCGCGCGCGCGATGCCCACGCGCTGGCGCTGCCCGCCCGAGAATTCGTGTGGATAGCGGTCCACCGCAGCGGGCTGCAGGCCCACCAGTTCCAGGAGCTCGATGCTGCGCGCCCGCGCCTGCGCCGTCGACGCGCCATTGGCGATCATCCCTTCGGAAATGCTGGCACCCACCGTCCGGCGCTGGTCCAGCGATCCGAAGGGGTCCTGGAACACCATCTGCACCCTGCGGCGCTGCGGCCGAAGCTCGCGCAGCGACAGGTTGTCGATCTGCAGGTCGCCGACGCGGATGGTGCCGGTGTCGGGCTCGATCAGCCGGATCACGCAACGCCCGACGGTCGATTTGCCGGAACCCGATTCGCCCACCAGGCCAAGCGTCTCGCCGCGGCGGATCGCGAAGCTCACATCCGACACCGCGTGCACCGTGCGCTTGGCGGCGAACATCTGGCGCTGCCCGTACGTCTTGTTCAGGTTGCTGACCACCAACGCCTCTTCCTCCGGCAAGCGCCTGGCGGGCGGGGGCACCATGGTGGGCACCGCGTCCAGCAGCTGCCGGGTATAGGCGTGTTGGGGATTGCCCAGCACTTCCCGCGCGCTGCCCTCCTCCACCCGCTCGCCGTGGCGCATCACGATGACGCGGTCGGCAATCTCGCGCACCACGCCGAAGTCGTGGGTGATGAACATCACGGCCATGTGGTGGCGCTCGCGCAGGTCGGCGATCAGCTTGAGGATCTGCGCCTGCGTCGTCACGTCCAGCGCCGTGGTGGGCTCGTCGGCGATCAGCAGCCTGGGCTCGAGCGCCAGCGCCATGGCGATGACGACGCGCTGGCGCTGGCCGCCCGACAGCTCGTGCGGAAACGCGCGGATGATCCGGGCCGGCTCGGGCAGGCCTACTTCCGTGATGAGCTCCATCGCCTTGGCGGTGCGGCTGGCTCGGCTGCCTTGCCCGTGCACTTCCAGCACTTCCCTGATCTGGTCGCCGATGCGCATCACCGGGTTCAGCGCGGTGAGCGGCTCCTGGAAGATCATGCCGATGTCGCGCCCGCGCACGCCGCGCATTTGCGCCTCGGTCAGCGCCGCGAGGTTCTGCCCGTTGAGGCGGATGGCGCCCCCGCTCATGCGCACGCCCTCCGGCAGCAGCCGCATGGTGGCCAGCGCCGCCAGCGATTTGCCCGAACCGGACTCGCCCACGATGCAGGTGGTCTGGCCGGGGTAGATCCGGATGTCGAGGTTCTTCGCGGCATGGGACCGGTCGGCCCCCGCAGGCAACTCGATCGACAGGCCCTCGATCTCCAGGACAGGCGCCGTGGAAGCCTGCACCGTCCGCATGGAAGCGCTCGTCATGCCGGCCGTCCTATGCGTTGACGTCGGCGGCGGGCAGCGCGCCGCCACGGGCCTTGTAGAAGGCTTCGACCATGCGCTGCGGTTCGTTGCTGTCGTAGGACTTGCGGTGCGCGCGCACGGCCGCCTCGATGGTTTCCAGGAACGAAGGCTCGGACATCTCGCGAAAACGCGCCTTGTCCAGGCGCAGGGCGACGGGCGGCTTCATCCCCAGTTCGTCGGCGATCTCCACCGCGCGCTCCAGCACCTCGTGTTGCGGGACGATGTGATGCACCAGGCCGAGGCGGTGGGCCTCGTCGGCGTCCATCAGGCGGCCCGTGAGGGTGAGCTCGATCGTGCGGGACATGCCGAGCATGAGGTTCATGATCCACGGACCGGTGATGCTGGCAATGCCGGAATTGATTTCCGGCTGGCCCATGCGCACGCCCGCGTGGGCCACGCGCACATCGCCCATCAGGCACGCCTGGAAGGCCGAGCCCGCGGCGATGCCGTTGAGCGCCATGACCAGCGGCTTGGGAAAACTGCGCAGCACGGTGTAGAACACGCCCCATCCACGGATCCACACCTCCGAGTCGTCGGCGTTGAATCCGTGCGCCTCGCCCAGGTCCTGGCCGGCGCAGAACGCGCGCTCGCCCGTGCCCGTGAGCACCACGGCGCGCACGTCGGCGTCGGTTTCGAATGCCTTCATCGCGGCCATGATGTCGCTGCGCATGGCGACTGTCCACGCGTTGAGCTTGTCGGGGCGGTTGAGGCGGATGACGCCCACGGCGCCGCGTCGCTCGACGACGATGAGCTTATCTGGATTGGACATGTGCGGGGCTCCTGGAAGATGACTTTGAAAGGGTGCGGTCCCACGCGCCTGCCGCGTCGCGCGGCAGCAGGTGCTTGCGAATGCGTTCGCTGGGGGTCAGTTCGAACCTGTCGACCGACGCGTAGTAGCGCGGCAGCTGGAAATCGGCCAGGCGCGGTTGGGCCCAGGCCACCAGTTCGCCCCATTCCACCGCGGCGCCGGATTCGAATTCGACATACATCAGGATGTCCTGCTCGCCGATGGCCGCAGGCACGCCGACGACGGCCGCGGTCTTGATCGCGGGGTGCAGGGCGAAGACACGCTCGACTTCCCAGGCCGACACGTTCTCGCCGCGCACGCGCATGGAGTCGGTGCGGCGCCCGACGAAGGCGTATTCCCCATGGGGCAACTGCCGCGCCAGGTCGCCGGTGTGCAGCTTGCCGCCGCGCAGGGCGCTCGCCGTTGCCTCCGGATTGTCGAGGTACGCAGGCAGGAAGACGCCTTCGACATCGCTGGACAGGACCATCTCGCCGATGTCGCCGGACGGCACGGGCCGGCTCTCCGCATCCAGCAATTCGATGCCGATCCACGGCAGCGCGGCGCCGATCGACCCGGGCGTGCCGCTCGCGTTCAGGGTCGCGAAACTCGAGCATTCGGTCATGCCGTAGCACTCGCGCAGTTCGCAGCCGAATCGCGCCCGGATGGGCCCCCAGGCCTGCACGGAAACACCCGCGCCCCAGGCGACGCGAATGTCTCCCGCCTGCGGCAACTGCATGAGCACGTCCAGCACGCCGCCGAGGTAGTGGAGGTGCGTCGCCCCGGCCGTGCGCCACTGCGCCCAGAACCGGCTGGCCGAAAAGCGCTTGACCACGTGCAGTTGCGCATCGACGAGGAACGGCAGCATCAGCATCTGCGCGCCGCCGATGTGGCACAGCGGCTCCCACAGGAATGCGCGGTCCTTGTCGCGGATGCCGGCCACCATCAGCGCGGCCTCGCTCGCGATGCGCAGCATGCGATGGGTGAACACCACGCCCTTGGGCGCGCCGGTCGTGCCGGAGGTGTAGATGATGCAAAGCGGGTCGCCGTGGCGGATGTCGCGGTTGCAGCTCATCTCCTGCGCCTGCGCATCCGCGTTCGCGCCCGGTTGCAGGCGCAAGGTCTTCACGCCGGACAGCGAAGCCAGCACCTCCTCGAACTCCGCGTCGAACACCAGGAGAGCCGGACGCGAATGCCGCACGATGTAGTCCAGGCCCGCGCCGCGCAGGCGCACGTTCACCGGGATCCAGACCGCGCCGGACAGGATCAACGCGTAGATGAGCGCGACGTGCTCCACCGAGTTGGACATCATCACCGCGACGCGGTCCCCGGCCCCGATGCCCGCCCCGCGCAGCTGCGCCTGCACCTGCGCGACACGAGTGCGCATCTGCCCCGCGGTGACGGCCTCGCCTTCATAGGCGATCACGCAACGTTCGCTGCCGCGCGCCAGGCCCTGCTGCAGCAAGGCGACCACATCGAGCTGGTCGCCATCGGTGCGCTTCGGGAAGTAGGCGGTCCATGGCACGGACACAGAACGCGAAGTCTCGGCTGTCGGTATTGTATTGTGATACATAGTAATGCAAGCTAATATACTGCTAGTATTTATCCGTTGCAACTGCCTGGAGGTTTTTTTTGGGCTTGCCGGCGTTTGTTTACAAATCGGACCCCGTGCGCGGCCAGCAGTGGGCGCGCCTGTTCGCCGAGCGCGCACCGGACATCGAGTTCCGGCAGTGGCCGGACACGGGCGATCCGGCCGACGTGCGCTACATGGCGGCCTGGACGCCGCCGCCGCGCCTGCACGAGGTCTTTCCCAACCTGGAAATCCTCTTCACCACCGGCGCCGGCATCGACCACCTGGACCTGTCGGCCATCCCCGACAGCGTCCCCCTCGTTCGCATGATCGATCCCGCCTTCGCGGAAGGGATGGCGCAGTACGTGCTGCACGCGGTCCTGGACGTGCACAGGGATTGCTTCGACTACGCGGAGCAGCAGGCACGCGGCGTGTGGTTACCGAGGCCGATCCGCAGCGCCTCGCAGGTTCGCGTGGGCGTGCTCGGGATGGGCAACCTGGCGAAAGCTTCGCTGCATCGCCTGGTGCAGCTCGGCTATGCCTGCGCCGCGTGGAGCCGCTCGGCGCACCGGATGGAAGGGGTCGAATGCTTTGCAGGCGCGCAGGCCATGCGTGCGTTTCTCGCGCGCACCGAGGTGCTCGTGTGCCTGCTGCCGTTGACGGACGACACGCGGGGCCTGCTCGGTGAGGAGCTGCTGTCGCAGCTTCCCCGCGGCGCCTCGCTGGTGCAGGTCGCGCGTGGCGCCCACCTGGACCACGGGGCGCTGATGCGCCTGCTCGCGTCCGGACATTTGTCCAGCGCGCGGCTCGACGTCACCGACCCGGAGCCGCTGCCGGCCGGCCACCCGCTCTGGCGGCATCCGCGCGTGCGCATCACACCGCATATAGCCACTGCCGCGCGGCCCGAAGTCGCTGTCGACGCCGTGCTGGAGAACATTCGCCGCCACCACGATGGCCAGCCGATGCACGGCCTGGTCGACCGCAAGCGCGGCTATTGATCCGTACACAACCGCTTGACTCTTTGGGCGCTTGGTCTAAAATCCGCTGTATTGTATTTCAATATTTAGTATCTAAACAGGAGTTTGCGAATGACCATGGAACGGAAAGCCCTCCAGCCTGAGTCGAATGGCTCATTTCATATCTCCCGCAGGACGGTACTCGCTGCCCCCGCCGCGTTGATGCTGCCGCACCTCGCCATGGGCCAGAGCCAGAAGCCGCCCAAGGGCCAGAAGGGCCAGATCGTGGTGGGTTTCTCGCAGGAGCCCACCGTCTTCAATCCGCTCATGCCCCGCATCGAAACCGACCAGGGCGTGTGGTTCGCGCTGTTCAACCCGCTCTGGCGCGCGGACCCCGACGGCACGCTGGTGCCGGAGCTTGCGGCCGAAGTGCCCACGCTGGACAACGGCGGCATCTCGGCCGACGGCCTCACCTGGAAGATCAAGCTGCGCAAGGGCGTGAAGTGGCACGACGGCAAGGAGTTCACGGCCGAGGACGTCAAGTACACGCTCGAGCTGATCAACAACCCCAACTTCAAGGCGTACACGCGCCAGGGCCACGGCCTGGTCAAGGACATCGCGGTCTCCAGCCCGCACGACATCTCCTGGACGATGTCCAAGGCCTACGCACCCTACCTTGCCTTGCTGGCCTGGACCTTCATCGTTCCCAAACACGTGCTCTCCACCGCGGCCGACCCGAACACCGCGCCGTTCAACTCCGCGCCGATCGGCACCGGGCCGTTCAAGTGGGGCAAGCGCGTGGCCGGCCAGGGCGTGACGGTCGAAGCCAACAAGGACTATTTCGGCGACGGCCCCTATGTGGAGCGCGTCATCTTCAACTACATCCCCGACTCGAACAACCTCTACACGCAGTTCAAGACCGGGCAGATCGACTACATCGGCTACTACGGCATCGGCGCGCAGTATGTGAAGGAAGCCTCCGCGCTGCGCGACCGCAAGGTGGAGAAGGTCAAGTTCTCGCAGGTCGAGGGCATCGCCCTGAACATGGGCAAGCCGATCTTCCAGGACAAGGCCGTGCGCCGCGCAATGTACGCGGGCATGAACAAGAAGGCCATGATCGATGCGGTGTACTACGGACTGCCCACCGAGACCGAGTCGGTCACGCCGCGTTCGTCGTGGGCCTTCAATCCCGACCTGCCCAAGCAAAGCTACGACCTCGGGCTGGGCAACAAGCTGCTGGACGAAGCGGGATGGGTTCGCGGCCCGGACGGCGTCCGCGCGAAGGCCGGCCAGCGCCTCGAATTCACCGTGGCGACGGTGTCGGGGAATGCGCAGCGCGAGCAGGTGCTCCAGCTGCTGCAGCAGGACTGGATGAAGCTGGGCATCGCCATGCAGATCAAGACTATGCCGGCCGCCGTCGTCTACGGCGACTTCTATACCAAGTCGCAGTTCGACTGCCTGCTGCTGTCCACCACCTACGGCACCGGCTCCGACCCTGACGTGACGCAGCGCTTCAGCTCCGGTGCAATTCCCGTGCAGGGTGGCTCCGGCCAGAACTTCTACCAGTACAAGAACGCCGAAGTGGACCGCCTGCTGGGCGTCGCGCAGGCCAGCTTCCGGCGCGCCGAGCGCAAGGACGCGTACGCGAAGATCCAGGCCCTCATCCGCGAAGACCTGGTCATCCTGCCGCTGTGCCAGCCGCAGCCCGTCGAAGGCAGCAAGGCGAAGCTCATGGGCTATCGCTCCAACCCGAATGTGTCCTGCAACACCTGGAACATCGGCACGTGGTACTGGGCGGCCTGACAGCCCACTTCACTCAACCGAGGAGCTTTCCGTGACTGATTCGAATGATGGTTTCAAGAGCCGGCCCCTGTCCCGCCGTTCGCTGATCAAGGCGGGAGGACTCGCCGCGAGCGCAGTCGCGCTGCCGATGTACCTGCGCCCGGCCTCGGCACAGACCAAGAAGCTCGTGGTCGTCAATGTCGGCGGCGCCGGGGGCGAGGCCAAGCGTCGCGCGTTCTACGAACCCTTCACCAAGGCGACGGGCATCGAGATCGTGTCGGTCGCGGGCCCGGATCTCGCCAAGATCCGGGCGCAGGTCGAGCGCAAGGACGTCGAGTGGGACGTCGTCGACCTGCTCGATGCCTGGGTGCCGGTCTGCACGCGGCTCGGGCTGCTGGAGCCGATCGACGAGAAGATCGTCAACCGCGAAGGTTGCATTCCGCAGGCCCGCCATGAGTTCGCGGTGGGCGGTTCCGTCTACGCAGGAGGCATCGCATTCCCCACCGACCGCTTCGGCGGAAAGGTTCCGAAGACGTGGCCCGAGTTCTGGGACGTGAAGAACTTCCCGGGCCGAAGGGGCTTGCGCACGCGCATCAACGACACGCTGGAAATCGCCTTGATGGCCGATGGCGTGCCGCCCGACCAGGTGTATCCCTGCGACATCGAGCGGGCCTTCAGGGCCCTGAACCGGATCAAGCCGAACGTGTCGCACTGGATTGCCCAGACCCAGCAGACCGTGGCGCTCATCCAGGCCAACGAGACCGACTTCACGTTCACCTATACGACGCGCGTGAAGGACCTGCAGGCAGCCAGGGTGCCGATCGACTATTCGTTCCGGCAGAACATCCTCGGGCTCGGCTGGTCCGGCGTGCTGCGCGGCACGAAGAACCGCGAGGCGGCGATGCGGTTCCTGTCCTTCGTCATGAACCGGGAGTGCCAGGTCGAACACGCCAACCTGTCCGGCGACGCGCCGACCTACACCGACGCGCTGGCCAAGGTCGATCCCGCCGTGCGAAAGTGGCTGCCCAACGTCGGCTCGAAGGACAACATGTTCGTCAACGCCCAATGGTGGGATGGCCGCCTCGATGAATTGAACATCCGTTTCAAGGAGTGGCTGCTGGCCTGACATCGATCGACGTGTGAAATCCACCCTCGAGTTGCAGGAACAGCTGCGCACGGCGAGCTTCGCCCTCCCCGCGGCGCTGTTCATGGCCGCCACCTTCGCGCTGCCGCTGGCGGCCGTCGCCTGGCAGAGTTTCCTCAGCGCGGACGGCGCGCATCTGTCCGGCTTTGCCTACGGCAAGATGCTGTCGACGCCCTTGTTCTTCCTGGTCACTGCGACCACCCTGCAGATCAGTTTCGGCGCGATGTGTTTTTCGCTCTTGCTCGCCTACCCGACGGCGTATTTCCTGTCGCGGCAGCCGCCCAGGCGCCGCGCGTTCCTGATGGTGTTCGTGCTGGTGCCGTTCTGGACCAGCATCCTCGTCAAGAGCTTCGCCTTCACGATCCTGCTGGGCCAGTCGGGCGTCGTCAACCAGCTGCTGGCCGCGGTGGGCCTGGGTCCCATCAAGTTGCTCTTCAACCGCTTCGGCGTCATGGTGGGCATGAGCCACTTCCTCGTGCCGTTCATGATCTTCCCGATCCTCACCAGCCTGTTGAAGCAACCGCCCGAACTCGCGAAGGCGGCGGCGATCATGGGCGCAGGAAAGTTCCGGATCTTCTGGAAGGTCACACTTCCCCTGAGCGTGCCGGGCGTGACCGCCGGGTGCCTGCTCGTCTTCATTCTGTCACTCGGGTTCTACGTGGTCCCGGCTTTGCTGGGCGGGCGCAAGGACATGATGCTCGCGAACCTGGTGGATTTCTACACGCGCGAAGCCATGGTGTGGCCGGTCGCATCCGCCATCGCTGTCGTGCTGACCACGGTGGCGGTGGCCGCGGCCCTCGCGCTGTCCAGGGTTCCCGGCGGCTCGTCCCTGCTCGCGGGCGAGGACGACTAATGGATCGTCGTATTTCCCGATGGAGGATGGCGGTCAACGGGGTCGCGGTGGCCTTCCTGGGGTTCCTCGTCTTGCCGAGCCTGATCGTCGTCGTGATTTCGTTCGGCGACTCCAACCAGATCGTCTTTCCTCCCAAGGGCTTCTCGTTCAACCTGTTCAGGCGCCTGCTGGCCGAGGAAGGCTGGATCTCGTCGGCGTGGCTGAGTTTTCGCGTGGCGCTGGCCGCGTCCGCACTCGCGCTCGTACTGGGCGTGCCTGCCGCGTACGCCTTGTCGCGGGGACGGTTTCCCGGACGACGCTGGCTGGCGCTCTTCCTGTTGAGCCCGATCATGGTTCCCCACGTCGTGATCGCGCTGGCGCTCTATGTCTACTTCGTCGAACTCGGTTTGAGCAACGGCATGCTCCGGCTGGTCCTGGCCCACGGCGTGGCGACGGTGCCGTTCGTCATCGTCACGGCCAATGCGGGCCTGAGGCAGATCGATCCCTCGCTGGAGCGGGTCGCACGGGTCATGGGCGCCGGCCGGTTCACCGTACTGCGCAAGGTGACGCTGCCCCTGCTCAAGCCGGCCATGGTCGCAGGTGGCCTCTTCGCCTTCCTCATCTCCTTCGATGAGGTGGTCATCTCCCTGTTCGTGGCGCGCGCCGGCTACACCACGCTGCCGGTCAAGATGTTCTCCTCGATCCAGTTTGAGGTATCTCCCGTGCTCGCCGCCATCTCGACCATGCTCACCGCCCTGTCGGTTGCGGTCTGCATCCTTGCCGCACGTCTCCAGCCGAACGCATCCACATGAACCTCGAATCGTCCCCCACCATGGTTGGCCTGCGCAACGTCACCAAGCGCTACGGCGATCTGGTGGCCCTGCACGAGACCAGCCTCGAGGTCCGCCAGGGCGAGTTCCTGACGCTCCTGGGTCCTTCCGGCTCGGGCAAGACGACGCTTCTCAACATGATCGCGGGGATGGCGACCCCTTCGGGCGGCGAGATCATCCTGAACGGTCGCGACGTCACCTCCCTGCCCGCCGAAGAGCGAGGCATGGGGATGGTGTTCCAGACGTATGCATTGATGCCGCACATGACGGTGTTCGAGAACATCGCCTTCCCTTTGCAGATCCGCAAGGTCGCAAGAGACGAGATCCGGCGCCGTGTGACCGAGGTGCTCGAGCTCGTGCGGCTGCCCCACGTCGCGAACCGCAAGCCGCAGGAGCTGTCCGGCGGCCAGCAGCAACGCATCTCGATCGCGCGATGCATCGTCTACCGGCCCAGCCTGATCCTGATGGACGAGCCGCTGGGCGCGCTGGACAAGAAGTTGCGAGAGCAGATGCAACTCGAGATCAAGCATATCCACACGCAACTCGGCATCACGATGCTGTACGTGACGCACGACCAGGAAGAAGCGCTCAACATGTCCGACCGGATCATGCTGATGAACGCCGGACGGGTCGAGCAGCTGGGGCCGCCGGCCGAGCTCTATTTCGAGCCGGCCTCGGAATTCGTGGCCGACTTCATCGGGCAGTCCACGTTGCTGCCTGGCGAAGTGACCCATCCCGGGGCCATCGGCACGGTCCGGCTCGCGTCGGGCGAATCGTGCCGGGTTCCGCTGCCGCCAACCTGCCGCGTCGCCGGCACCAAAGGCAAGGTGCTCCTGCGGCCGGAGTCCCTGCGGATCGTCGATCACGACACCGTCGAGCCGGACCACAATGTCCTGCACGGCTTCGTCACCGACACGCTGATCACCGGCGGCACCGTCAAGCACTTCGTCACGCTGGACGGCGGCACGGAGATTGCGGTGCAGGAACTCACCAACCAGTCGATGACGCGGTTTCCGCCCACGCAACCGGTCAACGTGGTGTGGCATGTGGACGCCGCCCGCTTTCTCGCATAGCGCACTCCGCCTCACCCTGAAAGAGACTCTCGTGATGCATTCAACCAGAAACGCCCTCCTCGCCAGCCTACTCATCGCCTGCAGCGCCACGAGCGCGTGGGCCGACTCGTATCCGGGCCGGCCCATCCGCATGATCATCCCGCTCGCGGCGGGCAGCACCGCCGATATCAACGCCCGGATTCTCGGGACGGAATTCACTGCCGACCTGGGGCAACCCGTGGTGATCGACAACAAGGCCGGCGCCGGGGGCTCGATCGCCATCGCGGAGCTCAAGCGCGCCCCCGCGGACGGATATACGCTCGGCTATGTCACGCAAGGCACCCAGGTTTTCGTGCCATCGCTGTATTCGAAAGTGGCGTACGACCCGATCAAGGATTTCTCGCCGATCGGCATGATCGGTGGCGTGTCCAATGTCCTGGTCGTGCCTCCAACCAGCAAGGCGAGAACCGTGGCCGAGCTGATTTCGTTGGCCAGGTCGTCCCCCGGAAAATACACTTATGCCTCCGGTGGCCCCGGGACAAGCCACCATCTTTCGGGGGTGCTGTTCGCCCAGAAAGCGGGGCTCAACCTGCTGCACGTCCCGTACAAGGGCGCGCCGCAGGGCGTCATCGCCTTGATGTCCGGCGAAGTCGACATGGCTTTTTTCAACACACCGAATGTGCTGGCCCAGATCCGCTCGGGACAGCTTATCGCGCTCGCCACGACGGGCACGAAGCGCTCGCCGCTGCTGCCCGACGTGCCGACGATGCAGGAAGCCGGCGTCAGGGATTACGACGTGTTCACCTGGTCCGCGCTCGTGACACCCGCGAACACGCCGCCGGAGGTCCTCGCGAAGCTTCGCGCCAGCCTGAAAAAAGCGACGGACAGTCCCGCGGTTAGGGCGAAGCTGGTCGACCAGGGCCTGGAACTGCTGGGGGACTCGTCCCCTGAAGCCCTTACGCGCCTCCTGGCGGAAGATCTCAAGAAATGGCCCGCAATCATCAAGGCATCGGGCGCAAAGGCAGACTGAATCATGAACGCAAAACCCAATATCGTTTTCATCATGGCGGACAACCTCGGCTGGGGCGAACTCGGCTGCTACGGCGGGGGCAGCCTGTTGGGCGCGCCCACGCCAAGGATCGACGCCCTCGCCGCCCAGGGGCTCAAGCTCCAGAACTACAACGTCGAGAGCGACTGCGTACCCACCCGCTCGGCGCTCATGACCGGCCGGCATCCGATACGCACCGGGTGCCTGCAGCATGCGCCGGCGGGCTTGCCCCATGGATTGACGCGATGGGAAGTGACCCTGCCCCAGCTCATCTCCGCGCAGGGATACGCCACCGCGATGTTCGGCAAGTGGCACCTCGGCGAAACCCAGGGGCGCCTGCCCACCGCGCGGGGCTTCGACGAATGGTATGGAATCCCCCGCACGACGGACGAGAGCGCGTACACCAGCACGTTCGGTTTCGACCCCAGCGTGGTGGACCTTCCCTACATCATGGAAGGCAAGGCCGGAAGCGACTGCAGGAACGCCAAGCTCTACGACCTCGAATCGCGCAGGACCATCGACGAGGAACTCACGCGCAAGTCGATCGACTTCATCGAGCGCCAGGTTGCCGCCGAACGCCCGTTCTTCCTGTATGTCCCCTTGATCAACATGCACTACCCGACGCTCGCGCATCGAGACTTCTCGGGAAAGAGCGAAGCCGGAGACTACGGCGACTGCATGATGGAGATGGACCATCGCGTGGGCCAGATCGTCGACGCGGTGGACGCGCGCGGCATTGCCGACAACACCATCGTCGTGTTTTGCAGCGACAACGGCCCGGAGTTCCGGGCGCCGTGGCGAGGCACCGCCGGGCCGTGGAGCGGCACGTACCACACCGCGATGGAGGGCAGCCTGCGCGTGCCCTTCATCGTGCGCTGGCCCGGCAGGATCGCCGCAGGCCGCGTGAGCAACGAGATCGTCCACGTCACGGACATCTTCACGACGCTGGCGACGATGTCCGGCGCAACGGTGCCCACCGACAGGCCCATCGACGGCATGGACCTGAGCGCGTTCTTCCTCGGAGCCGAGAAATCCGGACGGGAAGGCTTTTGCTTCTACCTCAAGAACGAGCTCTACGCGGCCAAGTGGCGCGACTGGAAACTGCATTTCTACTGGATGCCGGAGGTCAACGACATGAAGGGAAAGCTCGAATCTCCCTATCTCTTCAACCTGAAGCGCGACCCGAAGGAGCAGACCAATGTCGGCGCGGCCAACGCCTGGACCGGCGGGCCCATCCGCAAAATGATCCGGCAGTTCCAGCTCTCGTTCAACCAGTTCCCCAACACCCCGCCCGGGCAACCTGATCCGGAGTGACGCAGGGCCGGCCGAACGAAGTTAGCTGACGGGCGATCAGCGCTTGACTCCTTCTGCGCTTGGTTCTAGAATCTAATGTATTGCACTTCAATATCTAGTATCTTTCACCAAGGAGTCGGAGATGACAGCAGAACGGAATGCCCCCGAGCGCGAGTCGGCCGGCTCGATCCATCTCTCCCGCCGCACGGTGCTGGCGGCGCCGGCCGCGTTGATGCTGCCGCGCTTCGCGCTGGCGCAAAAGGCCAAGGTCCAGAAGGGCCAGGTCGTCGTCGGCTTCTCGTCCGAGCCCACGGTGCTGAATCCCCTGATGCCGCAGCTCGAGGTCGACCAGGGCGTGTGGTTCGCCCTGTTCAATCCGCTGTGGCGCGTGGAGCCGGACGGCACGCTGGTGCCGGAACTGGCCGCGGAAGTGCCCAGCCTGGAAAACGGAAGCATCTCTGCCGACGGCCTGAGCTGGACGGTCAAGCTGCGCAAGGGCGTGAAGTGGCATGACGGCAAGGACTTCACGGCCGAGGACGTCAAGTACACGATCGAGCTGATCAACAACCCGAACTTCAAGGCCAACGCACGACAGGGGCACGACCTGGTGAGGGACATCACGATCGTCAATCCGTACGAGCTCACCTGGAAGATGTCCAAGGCCTATTCGCCCTACCTCGCGCTGCTCGCCCTCACGTTCATCGTGCCCAAGCATGCTCTGGCCAGCGCCGCCGATCCGAACACTGCGCCCTTCAACTCCGCGCCCATCGGAACCGGTCCGTTCAAGTGGGGCAAGCGCGTGGCGGGCCAGGGCATCACGGTGGAGGCCAACAAGGACTACTTCGGCGACGGACCGTTCGTCGAACGCGTGATCTTCAACTACATCCCGGACACGAACAATCTCTACACCCAGTTCAAGACCGGACAGATCGACTACATCGGCCACCGCGGTATTGCCCCGCAGTTCGTCAAGGAAGCCTCGGCGCTGCACGATCGCAAGGTCGAAAAGGTGCGGTTCTCCCAGGTGGAGGGCATCGCGCTGAACCTGGGCAAGCCCATCTTCCAGGATAAGGCCGTGCGCCGCGCGATGTACGCCGGCATCAACAAGAAGGCCATCATCGGCGCGGTCTACTACGGCTTGCCCGTCGAGACCGAATCGATCGTGCCGCGATCTTCCTGGGCCTTCAATCCCGATTTGCCCAAGCACGCGTATGACCTGGCACTGGGCAACAAGGCGCTCGACGACGCTGGTTGGGTGCGGGGCTCCGACGGCATCCGCGCGAAAGGAGGCCAGCGCCTCGAATTCACGGCGGCGACCGTCTCCGGTGTCGCGCAGCGTGAGCAGGTGCTGCAGCTGCTGCAGCAGGACTGGTCCAAGCTGGGCATTGCCATGCAGATCAAGACGATGCCGGCTGCCGTGATCTGGGCCGACTACTACCTGAAATCGCAGTTCGACTGCCTGCTGATCTCCTCTTCCTACAGCGCGGGTGCGGACCCGGACATGACGCGGCGCTTCAGCTCGGCGGCCATTCCCATCCAGGGCGGATCGGGGAACAACTACTACCAGTACAAGAATCCGGAAGTCGATCGCCTGCTGGCGGTAGCCCAGGCATCCTTCAAACGCGCGGAACGCAAGGAGGCGTACCAGAAGATCCAGGCCCTGCTCCGGGAGGACCTGGTCGTCCTGCCGATTTCCCAGACGCAGCCGGTCGAAGGCACCAAGGCCAAGCTGGTGGGCTACAACTCCAATCCCAATGTCCAGTGCAACACCTGGAACATCAACACCTGGCGCTGGACCACCTGACACCTATGCTCACAGCCAAGGAACACGCGTGCCTCGCCGCGCTGGTCGATTGCCTGATCCCGGCTGATGCCATCGGCCCTTCGGCCAGCGACGCGGGTGTCGTCGCTTTCATCGACGGCCAGCTGGGGGGCGACTATGGTGCCGGCAAGGGAACCTACCTGCCGGCCGAGCCGGACGCTGACATCCCCGGCGATTGGTCGCCGCGGACCTTCTACAGCAAAGGGCTGGCCGCGCTGGACGAGCTCGCCAGGCAAAGCGCGGGATGCGATTTCGCGCAACTGGACCCAGGCGATCGCCACGAACTCCTGAGCGCGATCGAGCGCAAGGCGATCGCGCATCCGTGGATCGCGCACTTCCTCGACCAGGCGATCCAGAGCACCATGGAAGGCTATTTCTCGGACCCGATCCATGGCGGCAACAGGAATGCCGGTGGATGGAAGATGGTCGGCTTCCCCGGTTGCGGACATGACTACCGCAGCTTCGTCGGCAAGAACCTGCCGGTGGCGCAGCTCGTCCCGATCCAGACCATCGCGGATTTCCGGGACAGGACCTGATGCGCACACTCCCCAGGAAAGACGCGGTGATCTGCGGCGTCGGTTGGGCCGGCAGCGTGGTGCTGGCGGAGCTGGCGCAGACCGGCCTGGACATCGTCGGGCTGGAACGCGGCAAGGCCCGGGCTCCAGCACCGGGCCTGCAAGCCGGCGCCATCGAGCAAGACGACCTGCAGGGCCTGCGCGGCGCGATGATGCAGGACCTGTCGGTCGAAACCATCACTCACCGGCACGAGGCATCACAAACCGCCCGGCCCTTGAACCGCTTCGGCGCGTATCTCCTGGGTGAGGTCGTCGGTGGCGCAGGCGTGGCGTGGAACGGCATCAACACGCGCTTCAATCCGCACGACTTCGAGTTCCGCACGCACCTGGCCAAAGCAGGTCGCCTCGCGCAGATTCCCGACGACATGCAGGTGGCCGACTTCGGCATCTCCTACAAGGACATCGAAGCCGACTACGACTGGTTCGAAGCGATCACCGGGACATCGGGCCAATCGGGCGCCAATCCGTTCGAAGGATTTCGCAGCCACGCGTACCGCAACCCGCCGCTGCCCGATTCGATGTCGGGCAGCCTGTTTCGCACGGCGGCCACGAAACTCGGCTACCACCCCTACCCCATCCCCGCGGCGAACTCGTCGAGGGAATTCGTGAACCCCCTGGGCGTAAAGCTCCATGCGTGCGTGTTCTGCGGATTCTGCGACCGGTTCCAGTGCCCCGTCGGTGCCAAGGGAACACCCGTGAGCGCCATCCTGCCGGCGCTGGCACGCCAGCGCAACGTCGAGATCCGCGCGCAATCGCGCGTGCTGAAAGTAGTGCTCGACAAGGAAGGCAAGCATGCACGCGGCGTGGAGTATGTCGATGCCGAAGGCCAACGGGTGTTCCAGCCCGCCGACGTGGTGGTGCTGAGCGGCTACACGTACTCGAACACCCACCTGATGCTGCTGTCGGGGATCGGAAAGCCGTATGACCCGCGGCACGGCGAAGGCGTCGTCGGCAGGGGTTACGCCTACCACGTGCGCGGCGGCGCGACGATGTTCTTCGACGAAGGAACCTGGATCAACGGCTTCATCGGCAGCGGTGCCCTGGGCACCACCATCGACGACTTCAACTCCGCGGCATTCACCGCGAGTTCGACGGACTTCTATGGCGGCGGCATGATCACGGCCGAGTCCTCGGGCGGCCGGCCCATTCGCCGCATGGCGGTTCCCGCCGGCACGCCCCGGTGGGGCGCCGAGTGGAAGAAGGCGGCGGTGCGCTACTACAACCACACGGCGCGGCTGAACGTGTGCGGAGCGTCCATGGCCGACAGGCGGAACTATCTGGACCTGGACCCCTCGAGCGTGGACCGGTGGGGACGCCCGCGACTGCGCATGACCTTCGACTTCCGCGAGAACGACATCAAGCTGTCGCGATTCCTCACCGAGCGATCCCTGGAGATCGCGCGGGAGATGGGCGCGGTCCGCGCGGATGGCACGGCCGCCAGCGCACCGTACGACACGAAGGCCTACCAGGGCTCGCACAACACGGGCGGCGTGCCCATGGGCGCGGACCCCGCGACGAGCGCCGTCAATCCCTACCTGCAATCCTGGTCGGTGCCCAACGTCTTCGTGGTGGGCGGCAGCGCCTTCCCGCAGCTGCCCGGGAAAAATCCCACGGCGACCATCGGAGCCCTGGCGCGCTGGTCGGCCCGGGCCATCCGCGAGCGCTACCTGAAAAACGAACGGGCACTGGCTGCCTGAGGAACCTCCCCATGACAGAGTTCGACACACTGGATGCATTCGACGCATCGACCCTCTACGACGCGGCCAGGCGGCTGGGGCTGGAAACCGGGGTGGCGGGCGTCACGGCCCTCGCGCCGGGCATGCGCGTCGCCGGCCCCTCCTACACGGTGCAGTTCGTGGCCAAGGGATCGCAGCCCAAGGGGTCCCGCAGCTTCTATGACGTGATGGCGGCCGCCCCTGCGGGCAGCGTCATGGTCGTGCAGGTCGGCATCGATCGATGGATCAGCGGCGCGAACATGTCGCGTTTCGCGGCGCTGGCCGGCATCTCGGGCATCGTGATGGATGGCTGCGTACGCGACATCGGCGTGTCCCGCAGCCGCGGCTACCCGATTTTTTCCAAAGGTTCGGCCATCCAGGGCTACGGCGACTTCCTGATGCTCGGCGCCACCGGCATCGACATCCAGTGCGGCGGCCTGAAGGTCAGCCCCGACGACATCGTCGTCGGCGATGACGACGGCGTCGTGGTCCTGCCTCGCGCGCGACTGGACGACATCCTCTATGAGGCGCAGGAGATCCTGGAACTGGACCGGAAGCTTGCAGACGGCATCGAAGCCCGGTTGCCCCTGCCCGCCCTCGACGAGATCCGCGTGCAGTGGTCGCGTCGCCGCCCCCGCTAGTCCCGCCGGAACGAAACGCATCGTGATCCAGGACACCGTCGCCATCCGCGACCTCGTGAGCCAGGCGGAGTGGAGCACGCGGGTCGAACTCGCCGCCGCCTACCGCCTGGTCGCCCATTTCGGCATGACCGAATTGACCGGCAACCACATCTCGTGCTGCGTGCCGGGAGAGCCGGGGCATTTCCTGATCAATCCGTACGGCATGCTCTATGAGGATGTGACCGCCTCGAGCCTCATCAAGATCGACCTCGAGGGCCAGGTGGTGCTCAGCACAGGCGAGTACGGCGTCAACCGGGCCGGCTTCGTCATCCACGCCGCCATCCACGCCGCGCGCCCGGACGCGTTCTGCGTCGCGCACACCCACACCGCCGCGGGCATGGCCGTCTCCGCGCTGAAGTGCGGCTTGCTGCCGGTCAGCCAGACATCGATGCGCTTCCTCCACGCCGCGTACCACGATTTCGACGGGCTCGCGGAAAACGAGGCGATCGGCCGCAAGATCGTCGCCGACCTGGGCGATCACGACGTGATGATCATGCGCAATCACGGCTTGCTGGTGTGCGGCTGGACCATCGGCGACACCTTCACCCTGCTGTGGCGCCTGGAGCGTGCGTGCCAGACCCAGCTCATGGCCATGGCGTGTGCCAGTCCACTGGTCGAACCCGATCCCGCCATCTGCGAAAGCGTCTACCAGACGCTGCACCGGGACCTGCGACGAAAGAAAGTCACCGGCAGCTCCGACTACCAATCGCCCTGGCCCGCCCTCCTGAAAAAGATGGTGAAGCTCGATCCGTCTTTCCAGGACTGATCGCAACGACATGGCCTTGCCGCCCACCGACCTCGACGGCGAAGTCCGGCTCGCCCGCGTCCACCTCGCGGCGGCCCATCGCCTGGCCGTGCACGACGGCCTGGAGGAGGGCATCGACAACCACTTCACCATGATGCTGCCCGGTCACACCGACCGGTACCTCGTGCTGCCCTTCGGGCGCCATTGGTCCGAAGCGAGGGCGAGCGACATGATCGCGTTCGACGAGTCGGGCCGCGTCCTGGAAGGCACGGGCGAGCTCGAGCTCAGTGCCTACTGCATCCATGCGCCCCTGCACCGGCTCCTCGGCGCCAGGGTGGTCCTGCATACCCACCAGACCTGGGCGCTCGCGCTGAACATGCTGCAGGACAACCGGTTGCTGCCGACGTGCCAGACCACCGCCTACCACTTCTCACGGAATATCGCGTACGACGACGGCTATAGCGGCCTGGCGCACGCCTTGAGCGAAGGCGAACGCCTGGCATCCGTCATGGGCAGCAAGCAGGTCCTCTTCATGAAGAACCACGGCGTGGTCGTCGCAGGCGACACGGTTGCGCAGGCCTACCGCCTGCTCTACAAACTCGAGAAAGTCTGCAAGGCCCAGGTGCTCGCGATGGCCACGGGGCGGCCGCTGGCGCTGCTGCCCGAAGCGATGGTCGATGAGGTCGACAGGCCGAACCCGCAGAACAGCCATTCGCGCGCCGAGCGCGAATGGCTGTATTTCTCCGCGATGCTGCGTGTCCTGGACCGGGTCATGCCGGGCTATGCCGATTAGCAGCTGAAGCCCGGCGCGCTACACGGCGAATCAACGCTCTTCGCCCGGCGAACCGGCGAACGAGCGGATCCGGATGATGGTCGACACGATCCCGCTCGCGATGATGAGCGCGATGCCGGACCAGCCCATGAGCGTGATGCGGTCATCGAAAAGCAGATATCCGAATGCCGCAGAAAACAGGATCCCGGAATACTGCAGGTTGGCCACGACCAGCGTGGCGCTTCCGTGCGCTCCGCCCGTGTCCCCATACGCACGCGTCATGCACCACTGCCCGAGTGCGGCCAGCATCCCGATCGGCAACAACCACACCGACTGGCGCCACGACCAGGGCGAAACACCTGTCATGGCCATCCACACCGCGCCACCCACGACACAGCCGAGCGCGAAATAAAAGACCGTCCGGCTCTCCGGCTCGCCTGCCTTCGACAGGGCCGCGACCTGCAGGTAGGCCAGCGCGGCGGCGATGCTGGAGAGAAACCCGATGACCCCGGCGAACAGCTGGTCGCTCGACAGTTCCGGCTGAAGCAGCAGGACCACGCCCGCGAAGCCGGCGAGGACGCTCAGGATCAAGGTGGCCTGCGCAAGCGGGCGGCCCGACTGCGGCGTCCAGGTCAACAGCGTGCCGGCGACGACGAACACCGCGATCCAGATGCTGCTCATGTAGTTCAGGGAGTTCGCGGTCGCCAGCGGCAGGTAGGCGATCGCGTAGAACCACATGCCCAGCGCGACGACACCGATGACGCTGCGCCATGCGTGCATGGGCAGCATGCGGGTGCGAAGGCTCACCCCCTCGATGCGCGCAAATCCCCACATGAGGATGGCGCCGATCAACCCGCGATAGAAGATCAGCTCGGCGCTGGTGAAGGCCGTTGCGGCGAACTTGATGCACACGCCCATCAGCGTGAACAGCAGCGACGCGATGATCATCCAGAAGGCTTGCATGGTTTGCGCGAGGACTCCCAAGTTGCCAGCGACCATACCAGACCGTCTTGCGCATGCGGCTTCAGCGGATTGATTCGTTTTGCAGCAACGTCCCCTGGGCGAGTCGCAAAACGGGGAGGTCGACCATCTTTCCATGGAGGCTGAAAGCTTCCCCGTTGCGCGCTTTCGCCTCCGCAACCACCTGCCGCGCCCACTCGAGTTCTTCCGGGGTAGGTGCCAAGACCCGCTCTACGGCGGAAACCTGCGAGGGATGGATGCACAGCTTGGCGCCGAATCCGAAAGAGCGCGACCGGTGAGCGTCGGCGCTCGTCCGCACCGCATCCGAGGTGTCCAGCGTCACACCATCGACGGGCGCCGCGATCCCCGCGCGGCGCGACGCCGCCACCAGCGCGAACCGCACCGGCGCGAGCTCGGGCTCTTCGGGTCCGCAACGCATTCCGAGGTCGAGCTGGAAGTCGAGATGGCCGAACGCCAGCCGCGACACCTGCGGCACCCGTGCGAGCAGGTCGGCCGCATCGAGGCCGGCCAGGGACTCCACCAGCGGCACGAGCCGGGCCTGGCCGCCCAGCGCCGCGTTCAATGCGTGCAACGCCGCGGGCGCTTCGGCCTTGGGAAGCATGACGCCGCCGAGGCCGCGTTCGACCCAGCGCCTGAGCGACCGCACTTCCCTGTCATGCCATGCGCTGCCGCAAGCGTTGATGCGCACCATCGTCCGCGCCAGGTCCTTGTCGGCAAAGCGGGCCAGCTGCTCCACGAGCTGGTCGAGCGCCTCGTCCTTCCTGTCCGGGGGCACGGCATCCTCCAGGTCCACGATGACACAGCCCGCGCCGCTGTCCAGCGCCTTCGCGAAACGTTCGGGACGCGACGCGGGCACGAAAAGAAAACTGCGGGCGCGGTCAAGGACGGATGTCATGTCGGGATCGCCTTTGTTACGGGGTCCGTGATTTCCAGTTCGGCCGGGAGAATTGGGCCAGCGCCACGCCCCCGAGCGCCATGAGCGCCCCGAGGATCTTCCAGGCGGAAAACGTCTCTCCCAGCGTGGCCCAGGCGATCAGCCCGGCCACTGGCGGCAGCAAGTACAGCAAAGGCGCGGTGCGTGGAACGCCCAGCTCGTGATTGAGCCAACCCCACACCAGCCACCCGCCGAACGACGCGACGATGAGGGACCATGCCAGCGCCATCCACCCATCCAGCGAGAGCGTCCGCCATGGCGCCGCCCACGCGCCCGGCAGGTGCAGCGCGAGCATGGGCAGCGTCGCGATCAGGGTCGCGTACGTCATGACGACCAGCACGCCGCGCCGGGCGATCAGGGCCCGGGCCGCGACGGTGTGGCACGCGAAGAGCAGCGTCGCGACGAGCAGCAGCAAGTCCCCGAGCGTGCCCGCCGCGGTCGCCTGCAGCTTGTCCGACAGGAAAACGAGGATCCCGGCGAGGGCGAGCCCGACGCCGAGCTGCTGCACCCGATCGAGCCGGACCGCGCTGGTGAACCGCACGATCAGCAAGGTGAAGATCGGTCCGCAGGCGGAGATCAGCGCGCTGGAGAAAGGCGTGGACAGGTTCATCGCGTTCGCCATGACCGTCACATGCAACACATGGCCGACGAACGCCAGTCCGGTGAGCACCATCCATTCCCGCCGCTCGAGGCGCGGCCATGACAGCCCGTGGCGCCACAACAGGATGAACAAGGCGCACAGCGCGGTGATCACATACCGCGCGGCGACGACGCCGGACGGGCCGAGCAACGCGAGCAAGCCTTTCTGGATGCTGTAGTTGCTGCCCCAGATGACGACGAGGACCACTGCGAGCACGTACGCAGCGGAGCGCGGCCGCAAATTCGATCCCGTCACGGGCCCGGCTTGCGCCTCGCGCCGAAGGACGCGACGCCCGCGGCGAAGGCGGGCCGCTCGATCAACTCCATCTGGCGCTCGCGCTCCCGCGCGAGCTGTTCCTCGAAGGAGCTCGACTCCGCCGCCGCGAACAACGCCCGCGCTTCATTGGCGGCGCCGGCAGGCAGCTCGGCCAGGCGCGAGGCGAGCTGCCGGCAGTGCGCCTGCAATTGCGCATCGTCCACGCAATCCCAGATCAAACCCCATTGCACCGCCTTCTCGGCGGACAGCTTGTCGCCCGTCAACGTGAGCGCAAGCGCACGCGCACGCCCGAGGGCACGGGGGAGATGCCAGCTCGCGCCCATGTCGGGAACGAGCCCGAGCGCCGGCACGAACGGCAGGTAGAAATACGCCGACCGCGCGGCGACAACGATGTCCGCCGCGAGCGCCAGCCCCACGCCGCCGCCGGCGGCCACGCCGTTCATCGCGCAGACCACGGGCACGGGCAACGCACGCAGGCCCGCGACGATCGGGTTGCCGGTCTGCTCCATCATCTCGCCGACGTAAGTGCCCATCGATGCGCCGGGCTGCGCGGCGCGGCGGCCGAACTCGGCCAGGTCCGCGCCCGCGCAGAACGCCTTGCCCTCGCCCGTCACGATCAGCGCGCGGATGGAACGATCTTCCCGCACGCGTTTCAGCGCGGCCAGGCAGCCTTGCTGCAGCGCGTCGGTCAGCGGGTTCATGCGCGCACCTTCGTTCAGCGTGAGCGTCGCCACGCCATCGCGCACGTCGAACAGGGTGGAAGCCGTGCCATTCATTGGGATGCGTCCTTCAGGTGGGCGAAATACGTGCGGACGACCTCGCCGTCGAGCTTCAGCGCGTGGCAGCCGCCCAGGGGCGACGTGCGCCGCGCGCTGCCGGCGGGATCCACGCCGTCGAAGTCGCTGTCGGACCACAACATCTGGAACACCGTGCTCGCCATGGTGGGCAGCATCTCGGTGATGTGCGAGCAACCGTGCACGCCACGAAACATGCGCTTGACCTGCTGCGTGAAGCCGGGCTCGATGCGCAGGCCCACGAGTTGCCGGTAGGACGACGCGATTTCGCCGCATACCGGGTAAGGCGAGTGCTCGGTAAAAGCGCGTACGTCCAGGATCGTGCGCTCACGGTCGAGGACGAGCGTCACCCGCATCTGGTGGACCGGCTCGCCGGCCGGGAGCATCCGCGTGGGCATCTGCAAGGGCACGGGCTTGGTGTCCACCAGCAGGCCCTCGATCTCCAGCAGGCCGTCCTCGCGCTCGAACCCTTCGCAGCTCACGCGCCGCAGGTGCACCGACTTGCGCGGCGAGTCCGCGGGGGCGTTCATGCGTGAAGTCCCGCGTCGAAGACGACGCCCGCCTCGATCAGTTGCGCGATCTCCGGAGACGGGAAGCCAGCCGCCTCGAACACGGCCGCGGTGTGCTGTCCCACGCGCGGCGCCTTGTGAGGCAAGGATGCCGGCGTGCGATCGAAACGCGGGGCCGGTGCGGGTTGCGTGACGCCGTCCTGCGTCACGAAGGTGCCGCGTTCGGCATTGTGCGGGTGCAGTGGCGCCTCCGCCATCGACAGCACCGGTGCGAAGCAGGCATCGCTGCCTTCCAGCAGGGCGCACCACGCGTCGCGCGTCTTCGTCGCGAACACCGCCGCGAGCTTGCCGCGCAATGCGGGCCATTCGCCCTCGTCCCATTGCCGGCGGAACTGCGGGTCGTCGATGCCGCAGATCTTCAGCAGCTTCTCGTAGAACTGCGGCTCGATCGCGCCCACCGAGACGTGCCGGCCATCCGCGCATTCGTAGGTGCCATAGAAGTGGGCCGCGCCGTCCAGGAAATTCGTCCCGCGGGCGTCGTGCCAGAAGCCCTTGGCCGCGAGGCCGTACTGCGCCGCCATGAGCAGGCTCGCGCCGTCCGTCATCGCCGCGTCGACGACCTGCCCGAGGCCGGAGCGCAGCGCCTGCGCATAGGCCGCGAGCACGCCCACCACCATCAGCATCCCGCCGCCGCCGTAGTCGCCGACGAGGTTGAGCGGCGGGATGGGCGGCCTGTCGGCCGGGCCCATGAGATGCAAGGCGCCCGAGAGCGCGACATAGTTGATGTCGTGCCCCGCGGCCTGCGCGAGCGGGCCCGTCTGCCCCCAACCGGTCATGCGCCCGTACACCAGTTTCGGGTTGCGGGCATGGCAAGGCGCGGGGCCGAGGCCGAGCTTCTCCGCGACACCCGGGCGAAAGCCCTCGATGAGGATGTCCGCGCCTGCCACGAGCCTGAGCACGGCTTCCACGCCGCGCGGGTCCTTCATGTTCACGGCGACCGACTGGCGCCCGCGGTCCACGACGCCGTCGTTTCGCATCAGGTCTTCCAGGCCCCCGGCGGCGGGCTTGCCGGTGGGCAGGCGGTCGATGCGGATCACCTTCGCCCCGAGGTCCGCGAGCAGCATGCACGCGAAGGGCCCGGGGCCGATGCCCGCGAGCTCGATCACCGTGAGGTGGGAAAGGGGTCCGGTCATGCCTGCTCCTTGCCGAATTCCAGGTCCGGTTCCGCCCGGCCCACCATCGAGGCCGGGTAGTAGCCGCTGAAGTCGTCCCGGATGCGGTTGAACGGAAGGTCCGACCAGACACCGTGGTCCTTGAGGTAGCGCATGTGCTCCGACCCATCCTGTTTGAACCGCTGCAACACGGCGTCGCGCGTGCCGTCGAATTCGGTGGGCGGCACGCCCATGAGCGCGCACAGGCCGGCGTTGAACGCGGGCACCGCCTTCACCCACCGGCCGTCGACGTGCAGCGCGGCCCAGCCGTGGTCCAGGAAGACATCGCGCCCACCCATCGCCGCACGAAGCTTCGGCGTGGAAAAGTGATTCACCACGTCCGACAGCCCGATCGCGCTGTGAATGCCCACGCGCCGTGCGCAGGCCGCGAGCAACACCGCCTTCGGGATGCAGAACGCGCGCGCGTCCCGCACGACGGTGCTGGCGGCGTAGCCTTGTGCGTCGCGGGGCACGTGGTAAGGGTCGTAGCGGATGCCGTCGCGCACCGCGTAGAAGAGCCGGACGGCGCGCTCGCGCTGCGTGGCAGCGCCCTTCACCGCAACGTCGGCGAAACGCGCAACGGCGGCGTCCTCGAAGTCGAGCGCCTCGGTCGGCGCGAGGTACAGCGGGCCGAGCGCGGGCCAGCCGTAGGGAGTGAATTCGTGGGGCATGGCGGCTCGCGGGTCCCGTTCACATGCGCTTGGCGACCTCTTCCAGCATCACCTCGGTCGCGCCGCCGCCGATGGTGAGGATGCGCGAGTCGCGCGCCATCCGCTCCACGGGCGTGCCGATGATGAATCCCGTGCCGCCGTGCAGCTGCAGGCAGGTATGCACCACCTCCTGCAGGGTTTCCGCGCCGAAGGCCTTCAGCATCGATACCTCGCGGACGGTGTCCTTGCCCTCGTCGATCATCTGCGCGCACTGGTAGGTCAGCGCACGCACGGCCGCGGCCTTCGCGGCGATCCACGCGACCTTGTTGCGCACCACGGGTTGCTCCCACAGCGGCTTGCCGAAGGCCTGGCGCTGCCTGAGGTAGTCCACCGTGAGTTCGATCGCCTTCGAACTGGTGCCCGAAGCCAGCGCGCCCACCACGAGCCGCTCGTTCTGGAACGTGCTCATGATGTAGTAGAAGCCCTTGCCCTCTTCACCGAGCAGCGCGTCGTGCGGCACGAAGAGATCGTCCAGGAACAGCTCGGCCGTGTCCGAGGAGCGCCAGCCGTGCTTGTCGAACTTGCGCGCGATCTTCAACCCCGGGTTGCCCTTCTCGACGATGAAGAGGGAGATGCCCCGGCTGCCCTTGGCCTCCGGGTCGGTGCGCGCCGCGACGATGTAGATGTCGCCGAACACGCCGTTGGTGATGAAGGTCTTGGAGCCGTTGAGCACCCAGCCTTCCTTCGTGCGCACCGCGCGCGTCTTGAGGCCCGCGACGTCGGAGCCGGCGTTCGGCTCGGTCACGCACACGGCGCCGACCTTCTCGCCGGCGCAGGCGGCGGGCAGGTACTTGAGCTTCTGCTCGTGCGTGCCCCGGTGCGCGATGTGGCCGACCGACATGTCGCTGTGCACCGTGAGCGCGGAGGCGACGCCGCCGAAGGTCGAGCGCGACAGCTCCTCGCCCAGCACCACCGAGGCCATCGCGCCCATGCCGCCGCCGCCGTACTCCACGGGATGGCGCATGCCGAGGAAACCCATCGCGCCGAGGTCGCGGAAGATCTCGCGCGGGATCTCGCCGGATGCTTCCCAGGCCTCGCCGTGCGGCACGATGCGCTCCTCGACGAAACGCCGCACCTGGGCGCGCACCATGCGCAGGTCCTCCCCGAGGAAATCGGGCTCCTGGAATTCGAATTCGGTCATGGGTTGATATAGGTCAAGTCGGGGGCGAAATCGGTCATTTATAGTCCGGCGCGTCGGTTTATTTTATGCGAATCCGGCGGTCGCCGCAAGGCTGCTTGCTACACTTCGCGCGCTTTACGGAGAATCCATGCCTCGCGTACGTTCAGACGATTACGAATCCAAGGCCCAGGCCATCATGGACTGCGCCGCGGCGCTGTTCGCCAAGGAAGGCTATCCCTCCGCCAAGATGCAGGACGTGGCACAGGCGTGCGGCGCGACGAAGTCGATGCTGTACCACTACTTCCCGACCAAGGACGACCTGCTGTTCGCGATGCTCAAGGAGCACCTGGAGCGCGTCATCGCGGGACTCGACGAAGCGGTGTCCACGGCCGGGACCCCGCGCGAGCGGCTGATGGCGCTGGTCCAGGCGTACACCCAGAAGTCCGCGCAATCGCGCCGGCGCCACGTCATCGCGATGAACGACGTGAAGTACCTGCCGAAAGCCAAGCAGGCCCCGCTGATCGAACTGCAGCGGCAGCTGACGCAAAGCGTGTCCGCGCTCATTCGCGAGCTGAACCCCGGCCTGCCGGAAGACGTCTACAAGCCCTACACCATGATGCTCATCGGCATGCTGAACTGGACGGACTTCTGGTACAAGCCCGGCGGCGCGATGAAGCCGCAGGAACTGTGCGACCGCATCTCGCGCCTCTTCCTCAAGGGCTTCCTGGCCGAGAAGTCCTGAGCCCTCCTTACTGCACGGCCTTGTAGGTGACCGCGGCGGGGTCGGCCTTCAGCAGCAGCAGTTTCGGCGCGGCAAGGTGGTTCGTCGCGCTGAAGGAGATCGGCGTCATCACCCCGGTGTCGAGGTTCTTCACCTTCGCCAGCTCCGCATTCGTGCAATCCCAGGTCAGCGCCTTGCCGCATTTGCCCATGGCTTCGAACAACGCGCGCGCCGCCGCATAGCCCGTGTAGCTGTAGCGGTTGACCTTCGGCATTTCCTCGGCGCTCAGGTACTTGCCCAGCTTCTCCGTGAAGGCCTTGCCCTGCGGCGAGCTTTCCAGGTACACGTAGTCGACGGTGTAGACATTCTCGCCGGCGGGCCCCATCAGCTTGGCGCTCGCGGGCACACGCGACACGTAGGTCACGCCCACCGGGATCTTGTGGCCGATGCGCTCGAGTTCCTTGGTCATCGCCACGTTCTCGCCGAGCACGCCGCCCGCCATCAGCGCCTCGGCGCCCGACTGCTTGACCTTCAGGATCTCGGACGAGAAGTCGGCCTGGCCCTTCTTGTAGACCTGGGTCGACACGACCTGCAGCTTCTTGGCCTTGGCCGCGCGCTCGAAGCCCGCCCGCACGTTCTCGCCGTAGTCGTCGTCCTGCGAGATGACGGCCCACTTCTTGCCGGGATAGCGATCGGCCATCATCGAGACGAGCTCTTCCACCGCGTTGCTCATGTCGTACCCGACCGCGAAGACGTTCTTGATCGTCGGGTTGTAGAGGCCCTCGTAGGTCGTGATCGGCGCCATCGCCGGAATGCCCGCCTGCTTGATCACCGGCATCGCGGCCTCGGCCTGGGCGGTGCCCGAGATCGAGGTGAAGGCGAAGATCTTGTCGCTGGTGATGAGCTTGCGCACGCCCTGCACCGTGCGCGAGGGCACGTAGCCGTCGTCCTCGGAGATCAGGCGGACCTTGCGGCCGTTGATGCCGCCGGCGGCGTTCACTTCGGCCACCGCCGCCTTCACGCCCAGGTTGTGCGCGACGCCGAGGAGCGCCGGGGGGCCGGTGAGCGGAAGGATGTCGCCGACGACGATCTCCGTGTCGGTCACGCCCTGCTGCTGCGCGAGGGCGGGCAGTGACATGCCCAGGGTCACCAGGGCGGCGGCGGTCAGTCTGCTGAGGTGTAGCGTCATGGAATGCTCCTTCGTTGAAATCAATATCGCAGGGGCCAGTAGACCCATGCATGGCGGATGTCGTGCCAGATGCCGCGCAACCCGCGCGGATCGAACCTGAGGAATGCGATGATCGCGAGGCCGTAGAGCACGCTCTTGATCTCGTGCGCGCTGGTGGTCATGAGGTCGGCGAGGCGCCCGCCCATGCCCGACGTGAGCGCCGCGAACACTTCGGGCATGCTGACGATGAAGACGGTACCCAACACCGCTCCCAGCACCGAACCGAGCCCGCCGACGATGATGATCGCCAGCGCCTCGATCGAGAGCAGGAAGGGGAAACTCTCCACGCTCACGATGCTGATGTACATGGCCATCATGGCGCCGGCGACGCCGGTGATCGCCGCGCTGATCAGGAAGGCGAGGAGCTTGTAGCGAACGAGGTTCACGCCCATGGTCCGCGCCGCGATGTCGTTGTCGCGGATCGCGACCAGCGCCCGGCCCACGTAGGAGCGCCGCAGGTTCAGGGTCACCAGCACGGCGAGCACGCACATCGCGAGGCAGAACCAGTAGAAGGCGCGGTCGCTCGACAGGTCGATGCCCAGCATGCGCGGCCGCAGGACCGTGATGCCGCGGCCCGCGCCGGTGAACTTGCCGCCGGCCAGCAGCGCCGCGCTCACGATATGGCTGAATGCCAGCGTGGTGATCGCCAGGTACAGCCCGTGCAGGCGAAGCGAAGGCACGCCCACGACCAGGCCGAAAAGCGCAGGCACCCCCGCCGAGGCGAGCAGCGCGAGTTCCGGCGGCAGGCCGAGACGGGTGACGCCGATCGCATACGCATAGGCGCCGAGCATCAGGAAGCCCACATGCCCGAGCGAGATGAGCCCGGTGAAGCCGGTGAGCACCGTGAGGCCCAGCGCGCCCACGAGCGTGAACAGGATCACCGTGACGTGCGCCAGCAGGAAGGGGCCCAGCACCATTGGCGCGAGCAGCAGCGCGGCGAAGAGCACCACGGTCCACGCCTTGACGGCGCGCGAGTCGGTGAGGACGACGAGCTCGGCGTACCGTTGCTTGAAGAAGCCGCTTTTCATCAGACCCTCTCGATCCGTTTTTCGCCGAACAGGCCGAAGGGCCGCACCATGAGCACCACCAGGATCAGGAAGAACCCGGCCACTTCCTTGAGCGTGCTGGGCAGGTAGCCGCCCACCAGGTTCTCCAGCACGCCGATCACGAGGCCGCTCACGCCCGAGCCCAGCACCGAGTCGAAACCGCCCAGCACCGTGGCGGGAAACGCCTTCAGGCCGAGCTCGTAGATCGTGGGCGAGAGGCCGTAGATCACCGCGAAGAACACGCCGGCGAGGCCCGCGAGCGCCGACGCGCAGGCCCAGGCCACGGACTGCACGCGCGCGGTGGAGATGCCCATCAGCCGCGCCACGTTCTCGTCGGCGGCCACGGCGCGCATCGCCACGCCGAAGCGGCTGTACTTGAGGAACCACCAGAAGCCGGCGAGCGCCGCGGCGAGCATCGCGATCACGCCGAGCTGGCTCACGCGCATGCCCATGCCGCCGATGTCCAGCACGGCGTCCACGCCCGCCACCTCGAACTTGTGCGGCGCCGCGCCCCACCCGATGGTCACGATGGAGCGCAGCACGACGGCCAGGCCGATCGTCACCAGCACCACCGAGAGCACCGGCTCGCCCAGCATCGGCCGCATGATGAGCCGTTCGCACAGCATGCCGATGACCGCCCCTGCGACCACCGCGATAAGCACCGTGGCAATGCCGCCGGCCCCCAGCGTGGTCGCGATCGACCAGGACGTGTACGCCGTGAGCATGCCGAGCTCGCCCTGCGAGAAGTTCACGATGCCGGTGGCCTTGTAGATCACCGCGAAGCTCATGGCCACGAGGCCGTAGATCGCGCCGATCGCCAGCCCCGACACCACCAGTTCAACGAAATATCCCATGCTGTACTTTCAGGAGCCGTAGATGATCTGCAGCTCGCGCGCGAACTTGGCGTTGATCAGGCCGCGCCGGACTTTCTGCGTGGCGGTGAGTTCGCCGTCGTCATGGTCGAGCTCCTTTTCCAGCAGCACGAACTTGCGGATGTTTTCCACGCGGGCGAAGCGCGAATTCACCTGGTCCACCACCTGCTGGATCAGCTCGACGACCTCGGGCAGCGCGGTGAGCGACTTGTAGGTGGTGTATTGCAGGTCGCGCTCGGCCGCCCAGCGGCCGACGGTCTCGAAGTCGATCTGGATCAGGCCGCCCAGGAACTTGCGGCCCTCGCCGACCACGATCGCCTCGCGCACGTACTCGCTGTCCTTCATCGCGTTCTCGATCTCCGAGGGCGCGATGTTCTTGCCGCCGCTCGTGATGATGATGGCCTTCTTGCGGTCGACCACCGCCACCTCGTCGCCACCGCGGATCTCCACGATGTCGCCGCTCGCGAGCCAGCCCTCGGCGTCCAGCACGTCGGCGGTGCCCTTCTCGTCGTGCAGGTAGCCCTTGAAGACGCCGGGTGAGCGGATGAAGATCTCGCCGTCCTCGCCCAGCTTCCACTGCGCGCCTTCCATGGCCGGGCCGCTGCTGCCCGACACGTAAGGCCGACCCGGCACCTGCACGAAGGCCAGGCCGCCGGCCTCGGTGAGGCCGTAACCCTGCGCCACCGTGAGGCCGATGATGTCGAAGAACTTCAGCGTCTCGGGCGACACCGACGCGCCGCCGCACATGCGCGTGTGGCTGCGGTTCAGGCCCATGTGCCGCTGCATGTTGCGAAAGAGCACGAGCCACCAGAAGCCGAACTCGAGCCGGTCCGCGAGGCCGGTGAGGCGGCCCTGCGCCGCGCGCCGGTCCGACAGCACCCGGCCCCGCGCCATGCCGTGGCGGTACACCCACTGCTGGAGCTTCCAGCTGTCCTTCATCCGGAACTCGAAACCCTGCTGCAGCTTTTCCCAGATGCGCGGCACGCCCAGGAAGAAGGTCGGCGCGATCTCGCGCACGTTCGTGGACACCGTGTCGACCGACTCCGCGAAGTTCACGCAGCCGCCGGTGATGAGGTGCAGCACCGTGGAATACGTGCGCTCGGCCAGGTGGCACAGCGGCAGGTAGCACACCGACTCGAAGCGCTTGCCGATCATCTGCCGCGCGTGCGCATACGCGTACGCGCCGTAAGCGATGTTGCGGTGGGTCAGCATCGCGCCCTTCGGCGGGCCGGTGGTGCCCGAGGTGTAGACCAGGATGTTGATGTCGTCCGGCACCAGCGAATCGATCGATGCATCGAGCCGGCGGTCCGCTTCGGGGTCTTCCGCGAGCAGCTGGTCGCCGAGCGCGAGCAGGTGCGCGAAGCTGTCGGGCCGGCCCGGCTCGTAGCGGCGCAGGCCCTTCATGTCGACGCAGAAAATCCGCTCCAGGTGCGCGAGGCCCTCCCCGTTGGCCATGGCGTCCAGCACCTTGTCGGTCTGCTCCTGGTCGCCGGTGATGGCGACTTTCGCCTGGCAGTGCCGGGTGATGTACTGCAGTTCAGGCCAGGGATTCGTGGGGTAGATGCCCACCACCTGAACGCCGATCATCTGCGCGCCGAGGTCCGCGTAGAACCACTCGGGCACGTCTTCCGCGGCGATCACGATCCTGTCGCCGCGCTGCAGGCCCAGCTTCAGGAAGCCCAGCGCCGTGCGCCGCGCGTCCCGGTAGTACTCGGCCCAGGTGCGCGCCTTCCAGATTCCCTGGTCCTTTTCGCGCAGCGCGACCTGCGCGCCCCGCTCCTGCGCGCGCAGGCGCAGCAGGCCGGGCATGGTGACGTTGCCGCGGATGAGGTTGTCGTGGTCAAGCATGCGCGTCCTCCCCGAGGTAGGCGGCGAGCACCATCGGGTCCGCGGCCACTTCGGCCGGCGTGCCCTGCGCGATCAGCGCGCCGAAGTCGAGCACGTAGACGCGGTCGGAGAGGTCCATCACGACCTGCATGTCGTGTTCGATCATCAGCACGGCGATGCCGAATTCGTCGCGGATGTCCAGCGTGAAGCGCGCGATGTCTTCCTTTTCCTCACGGTTCATGCCCGCGACGATCTCGTCGAGCAGCAGGAGTTGCGGCTCGCACGCGAGCGCGCGCCCGAGCTCGACGCGCTTTTGCTGGCCGTAGGCCAGTTGCGACACGGTCTTGTCGCGCAGCTCCTCGATCTCCAGGAACTCGATGATCTTCTCCACCTTCTCGCGCGCCTCGATCTCCTCGCGGCGCGGACGTCCCCAGAAGGCGAGGGCCTCCATCACGGAATACCTGAAGTGCACGTGCCGCCCCACCAGCAGGTTCTCCACCACGGTGCCGTGGCGGAACAGCGCCAGGTTCTGGAAGGTCCGGCCGATGCCCCTGCGAGCGAAGTCGGATGAGCGCAGCTTCGCCGTGTCTTCGCCGCGGTAGATGATCTGGCCGCTGGAGGGCGGCAGCACGCCGCTGATCAGGTTGAAGGTCGTGGTCTTGCCCGCGCCGTTGGGGCCGATGAGGCTCACGATCTCTCGCGGCATCACGCGCAGGCTCACGTCGTTCACCGCCTTCACGCCGCCGAAGCGCTTGGACACGTTCCTGACTTCGAGGACGGGCGTCTCCGTCGCGTTCGCCACGCTCATGACAGCCACCTCTTGCGCCGCTTGTAGTGCTTCACGTCTTTCATGTGGGTGCGGCCCTGCTTGGAGGACAGGCCGAGGTAGAACTCGCGCACGTCGGCGTTGCGGCGCAACTGCTCGCCGGTGCCGTCGAGCACGACGCGGCCGTTTTCCATGATGTAGGCGTAGTCGCAGATGGCGAGCGCCCGGCTCGCGTTCTGCTCCACCAGCAGGATGGTGAGGCCGCTCTGGTCGCGCAGCTGCCGGATGCTGTTGAAGATTTCGGCGACCACCAGCGGGGCGAGGCCGAGCGAGGGCTCGTCCAGCGCCAGCAGCTTCGGCGCGCTCATGAGCGCGCGGCCGATCGCCACCATCTGCTGCTCGCCGCCCGACAGGTAGCCCGCGACGGTGGAGCGCTTGTCCACCAGCCGCGGAAACAGTTTGAACACATACTCTTTCGCCGCCGCGAGCTCCGACCTGGAACGCAGGTGCGCGCCGGCGAGGAGGTTGTCCTCGACCGTCAGGGTGGCGAAGAGCCGCCGGCCCTCCGGCACCTGCACCATGCCCTGGCGCACGATCTCGGGCGCCGCATCCTTTTCGATCGCGCGGCCGAAGAGCTGGATGGAGCCCTTGTCGATCTCGCCGTCTTCCGCGTCTAGCACGCCCGAGACCGCCTTCAGCACGGTGGACTTGCCGGCGCCGTTGGAGCCCAGCAGCGCGACGATCTGGCCGGCGCGCACTTCGAGCGAAACGTCGCGCACGGCTTCGATCGCCCCGCCGTAGACAACCTGGATGTTGTGCACGGCGAGCGCGGGCGTGTCGGCAACGGCGGTGGGGATGCTTGTCATGGCTTAAATATAGACCGTCGCGTCGGACTGTGAATCAACGGATTATGTGGGCCCCGGAAGGCTGCCCGCTCGGTACTTTCCCCTAAGCGGGCATCCTCACGCCAGCTGGTCCTTGAGCGGGACGGCTTCGTCGGCCAGGCGCTCCGCATCCACCACCAGGGGGCGCACCAGCGCACGGCGCACGGCCATGAATTCCGCGGGGCGGTTCACCGCGTCGATGGCCAGGAGGCGGTCGCCCTGCAGGTAGAACGCGCAGAAGCTGCGCGACGCAGGCTCCCCACGCAGGACGCACCGGTCGTGCCCATGCGCGAGGCCCGCCATCTGCAGCTTGAGCTCGTACTGGTCGGACCAGAACCAGGGGACCGCGCGGTTGGGCTTGGGCTTGCCGCACAGCCAGCCCGCGATCGCGCGCGCCTGCTCGAGCGCGTTGGGCACCGACTCGATGCGGACCTCGCGCCCGTAGAGCGGGTGGAGGTAGCGCGTGCAGTCGCCCGCGGCGAAGATGTCCGGATCGCTTGTCGCGCCATGCTCGTCCACCTCGATCCCTTCGGCGGTGGCGAGGCCGGCCGCCATCGGCACGTCGACATTGGCGAGCATCCCGATCCCCGCGACGACGCAGTCGGCCTCGACGACGCGGCCGTCCGTGCACTCGATCGCCGTGATGTCCGCGCCTTCGCAACGCACGCGCGCGACCTGCACGCCCGTGAGAATCTCCACCCCATGCTCGCGGTGCACAGATTCATAGAACTGCGAAAGCCGCGGCCCGGCCACGCGCGCCAGCACGCGCGGCTGCGCCTCCAGCACCGTCACGTGCACGCCCTGCTTGCTCGCGGACGCCGCCACTTCCAGCCCCACGTAGCCGCCGCCGACGATGACGAGCCGCTTGCCTTCGCCCAGGTGCCGGCCGATCGCCCCGGCATCCTGCAGCGTGCGAAGGTAAAGCAGGTTCGCGGGCGGCGCGCCTGCCGGCATGCCCTCGCACACCAGCGGGCGGGGCCGTCCGCCCAGGCACAGCGCCAGCTTGTCGTAGTGCAGCGAGCGGCCGTCCTCCAGGCGCACCTGCCTTGCTGCGCGGTCGATCGCGGTCATGCGCACACCCGTGATCCGCTCGACGCGCGCGTTCTCGTAAGCGGCGGCGGGCCGCAGCAGGATGGATTCCAGGTCCGCCTCGCCGGCCAGGTACGCCTTGGACAGCGGCGGCCGGTGGTAGGGAACGCCGGGCTCTTCGCCCAGCAGGGTGATCGGCCCCGCCCAGCCGCCCTGGCGGGCGGAGATCGCGAGCTCGCTGCCGGCATGCCCGGCGCCCACGATCAGGAGCGATTTGTCGCTTGTCTCCATGCTTACCCCAATTCGCACGATGGCGTGGCCAATATATAGTCCGTCTCGTCGGTCTAATATATACGACGGCAGGGAATCCTGCAAGGAGGTGGACGATGACTCGAGTTCGCGCGGATGACTACGAAGACAAGAAGCAGGTCATCCTGGAGAAAGCCGCCGCGCTCATCGCGCAGAAGGGCTTCGATGTGGCGACCATGCTGGACCTCGCGCAGGCCTGCGGCACCTCGAAGTCGCATCTCTACCATTACTTCCCCAGCAAGGAAGACCTGCTGTATGCGATCGTGCACGAGTACATCACGCAGCAGGCGGAAGACCTCGCGCGCATCCTGGCGCTCCCGCTGCCGGCCGCGGAGCGCTTCCACCAGTTCATCGAGAGCTTCATGCAGGGCGCCGCGCGTTCGCGCCACGAGCACATCATCCTGATGAACGACCTCAAGTTCCTGCCGAAGGCGCAGCGGGAGCAGATCCGCAAGCTCGAAGTGGAGATGACCGAACAGATGGAAAGGCTGCTGCTGGAGATCAACCCGAAGCGCATGGAGGACAAGCGCATGCGCAAGCCCTACGCCCTGCTCCTCTTCGGCATGATGATCTGGACCTTCTCGTGGTACCGCCGCTCGGGGCCCGTCTCGCCGCGCGAACTCGCGCGCCAGATCGCGGACATCTTCGCGAACGGGTTCGCGTAGCGGCTACAGCAGCTCCAGGGGATCCCACGGCCGGTCGTCCTGCGGCGCGGGTCCGAGCTTGAACACCGCGCTCGCGCGCATCGCCGCCTGGCCATCGGCCCGCACCACGCACTGCGTGAAGACCATCGAGCCCGTGGCCTTCAGCACCTCGCATCGCCCCTCCACCCACGCGCCCCGTGGGGCAGGTGCAAGGAAATCCAGCTGCAACGAGATCGTCGGCAGGATGCGACCCCAGCCCTCGGGCCGGTACATCGCGCCGCAGGCGAGCACCATGTCCGCGAACGATGCAAGCATGCCGCCGTGCGCGCAGTCCAGCGGATTGGTGTGGTGCGGCAGCACGCGAAAGCCCAGCACGACGCCGCCCTCCTCGAGCCTGCCGAACACCGGCCCGCAATGGTCGATGAACGCGCCGCAATAGCGGCCCACCTGCCGGAACCCCGCGGGCGGCGCCGCCGTCATGGGACCGGCTTGAAGCTGCGCGTGCCGTACACGGCTTCCATCACGATGGGCTTCTGCACGGAGAAGTGGGACGTCTTGCTGAACGCCACCGGCGCCATCACGCCCGTGTCGTAGCCCCTCATCGCTTCGAGGCGGTCGATGGCGCAGGCCCAGGTGACGGCCTTGCCGCACTGTCGGATGGCCTCGAACATGGTGCGCGCCGAGGCGTAGCCCGTGAGCGTGAAACGGTTCACGCGCTTGAATTCATCCTCGGACACGGTCTTCTTCACGCGCTCCAGGAACGCGGCGCCCTTGGGCCCGGTCTCGGCTTCGACATAGTCCGCCCACAGCGTGCCGTCGCTGGCCGCGCCCATGAGCTCCAGCGTGATCGGGTAGCGGCCGACGTAGAACATGCCCATCGGCACCTTCAGGCCCAGGCGCTCGAGCTCCTTCACCATCGCCACGTTCTCGTTGACGATGCCGCCGGCGATCAGGATGTCGCCGCCGTCGTGCTTGAACTTCGCCATCTCCGACGAGAAGTCCTGCTGGCCCTTCTTGTAGATCTGGCGCGACACCACGTTCAGGCTCGCCGCCTTCGCGGCCCGCTCGAAGCCTTCGCGCACGATCTCGCCCGACTCGTCGTCCTGCGACACGATGCCCCACTTGCGGCCGGGGTACTTCTTCGCCATGAAAGTCGTCATGTCGTCGAACAGCACGTCGTAGGTCTGGCCGATGACGAAGACGTTCTTCTTCACGGGGTCGTAGAGCTGCTTGGAAAAGCCCATGACGCTGAAGGTCAGCACACCGGTCTGCTCGATCACCGGCAACGCCGCCAGGCCCTGGTTCGCGCCGGACACGGTGGTGATGCCGAACACCTTGTCCACCGTCGCGAGCTTGCGCACGGCCTGGATGGTGCGTGTGTTGACGTAGCCGTCGTCTTCCGTGATGAGCCGCACCTTGCGGCCGTTGATGCCGCCGGCGGCGTTGACCTCGGCCACGGCCACGCGCACGCCGATGTTGTGCGCGATGCCGCCGAGCGCCGGCGGGCCGGTGAGCGGCATCACGTCGCCGATGAGGATCTCGGTGTCGGTGATGCCTTGCTGCTGGGCGTGGGCGCCGAGTGCGGCAACAGCGAGCGCGAGGGCGGCGAGCGCCCGGAGGGATCTGTTCATCGTTTTGTCTCCTGTGAGGTTGCCAAACGCCCACCGCGACGCGGCGTACGGTTTCTAATTTGAGTTCGAATTTGATTTTATGCAGGTTTGGCCGACGGTCGCAACCCCCGTCCGGTTTTTTTCCGCGCGGCTTGCGCTGGCCGCGGGTCGGCGTTACATTATCGAATCGAATTTCGATTCGATAATAGGAGAGACGAAAGCATGCAGATAACGCAATTCGTGCGCCGGGCCGCCCGGCTGCATCCCCACCGGGATGGCTTCCGCGTGGACGGGCGCGCCCGGACCTGGGCGCAATCGATGGGGAGAATCCCGCGCATGGCGCAGCTCCTGCAGGCGCAGGGCGTGGCCGAAGGCGACCGGGTCGCGGTGCTGGCCATGAACAGCGACACCTACGGCGAGCTGCTCTTCGCCATCCCGTGGGCAGGCGCGGTCGCGGTGCCCATGAACATCCGGCTGGCCGTTCCCGAAAACGTCTACACCCTCAACCACAGCGGCGCCAGCGTGCTGGTCGTGGACGAGAGCTTCGCGGATGCCGCGGCCGAGCTTGCCGCGCAGTGCGCCGGGATCCGCAGCGTCATTTACATGGGCAACGCATCCGCGCGCTCAGGCATGGTTGAGCTGGAGGCCGCCCTGGAAGGACTGCCGGGCGTTGCCGAGTCGGCGCGGCGCGGCGACGACCTGTACGCCATCTTTTATACGGGCGGCACGACCGGCTACCCGAAGGGCGTGATGCTGTCGCACGCCAATGCGGTGAGCCTCGCCCTCAGCTGGCTCGCCGCCCTGCCTCCCGGCGAGGAGCACATCGTGCACATGCATGTCGGCGGCCTCTTCCACCTCTCCGGCGCCGCCTACCTCTGGTACACGACGGCCTGCGCCGGCACCAACGTCTTCCTGCCCAAGTTTGAAGCGTTGCCGGTGATGAAGGCGATTGCCGCGCATCGTGTCAACAGCACCGTGCTGATCCCGACCATGGTGAACATGATGCTGTCCCATCCGGATTTCGCGCAGCACGACCTCACCAGCGTGCGCCAGTGCATCTACGGCGGCTCGCCGATCCCGGAGCCGGTGCTGCTCGCCGCGATGGAGAAGCTGCCGGGCTGGCGCTTCGTCCATGCCTACGGCATGACCGAGACAGCCGGCATGGCAACCACGCTCCCCGCCTGCTACCACGTGCTGGAGGGACCGCTCGCCGGAAAGCGGCTCTCCGCGGGACGGTCCTCCGCGGTCTGCGAGGTCCGCATCACGCGTGCCGACGGCAGCGAAGCCGACACGGGCGAGGTGGGGGAGATCGCCATCCGCGGGCCCAACGTGATGCTCGGCTACTGGCGCGACCCCGCCGCCACGCAGGCGTGCCTGCGCGGCGGCTGGATGCACTCGGGCGATGCGGCTTACATGGATGCCGACGGCTTCATCTACATCGTCGACCGCATCAAGGACATGATCGTCACCGGCGGCGAAAACGTCTACTCGGCCGAGGTGGAGAACGCGATCCACCGCCATCCCGCGGTGCGCGAGGCGGCCGTGATCGGCATCCCCGACGCCAAATGGGGAGAGACGGTCCACGCCGTCGTGGTGCTCGCGGAAGGCATGAGCCTGGACGCGCAAGCGCTGATCGCCCATTGCCGCACGCTCATCGCGCCGTACAAGTGCCCCAAGTCGGTGGACATCCGCACCGAGCCGCTACCCAAGACGGCGGCCGGCAAGATCACCAAGAAGCCGCTGCGGGAGCCCTACTGGAGAGACCATGCGCGGCGCGTCCACTGAATCCGTTGCCGGCAAGGCACGGATGGAACAGCGCCTGGGCGAATTCATCGAGGCGCGCACCGGCGTGCGCAGCCGCCTGCAGTTGTGGCGGCGCTTCACCGGGGGATTTTCCTGGAGCACTTACGGCGCGACGATCACGCAGGACACGCCGACCGGCAAGGTCCAGGACGTCGTGGTGCGCATCGGCGAACCCACGGGCCTTCTCGCGCCCTATTCCACCGCGCCGGAATCGCAGGTGCTGCGCAGCCTCCACGGCGGCGCCGTACCGGTCCCCGCGGTCCTCTTCGCGAGCGACGACACCGAGGTCGTCGGCGCGCCCTTCATGGTGCAGGAAAGGGTGCGCGGCGTGGTGCGCACGCCCTGGGAGCAGGCGCGCGGCGCCGAATCCGGCGACAACACCATCGCGGCGCAGTTCGTCGACACGCTCGCCGCATTGCACCGCTTCGACTGGACGCAAAAGGAACTGCCGGCACTGGACCACGCCACGACCGAAGGCAACGCGGCGCTGCGCCAGCTGGCTCGCTGGCAGGCGATGCTGGAGGCGAACGAGCTGCGGCGCCTGCCGCTGCTGCATTACGCCCTTCACTGGTTGCGCGAGAACGCGCCCGTGGCGCCGGCGGTGACGCTGGTGCATGGCGATTACCGCAGCGGCAATTTCCTGGAAGACGAGGGGCGGATCACGGCCATCCTCGACTGGGAGCTCGTGCACCTGGGCGACCCGCACGAGGATCTCGGCTGGGCCTGCATGCGGATGTTCCTGGACGGGGACAAGCGGGTCTGCGGCCTGATGCCGCGCGACGCGCTCTACGATCGCTACGCCGCCGCGGCGGGCCGTACCGTGAATCGGGAGTCGGTCCGCTACTACGAGGCGCTGTCGCTCTTCAAGGTCATCGCCATGAACATGAGCGGCGCGCGCCGCATCGAATCGGGTCGCTCGCCGGACCTGCGGATGACGTCCCTCGCGTTCGGGCTGCCGCAGCTCATGCGCGATCTCCTCGACGTCATGGAGCGTGCACGATGAACAACGATTGGGGCCAGCTCCTCGGCGCGCTCGCCGCCGGGCTGCGCGCGCAGGTGGCGCCGCACCTGGCGACCGAACAGGCGCGCATCCAGCTCCATGCCGTGATCTACGCGCTCGGCAACCTCCAGCTGCAAGGCGGATGGTCGTCCGCGCAGCTGCTGCAGCACGTGCAGGCGCAGCGGCAGTTCGCCGGGACGGTGAAGACCCTCCTTCCCGACGCCGCGCCGCTCTTTGCCGCCAGCGAGGCGGACAACCTGGACGTCGCGCAATCGCGCGACCGGGGCGATGCGGCCATCAACGCCCTGATCGATCGCCTCTACGGCGTCCCGGCCGCGAAGCGCGATGCCGCCTGGCAGGCCGCCCGCCAGGCGCTGTCGGACCACTTGCGCGCCACGCTGGCGATCGATCGCCAGCGCACGGCGAAATCCATGATGCACGAGCTGTCCGGTCCCGGCTCGGAGCAGCTTGCCTGACGGACCCCATCTTCCAACTTTCAATCCAGAGACAGAGGTGACTTCATGAAACGCAGATCATTCGTAGGCGCTGCCGGGCTGGCCGCCGCCGGGGCGGGCGCCGGCATTCCGATGCTGGCTCTCGCGCAGACCACGCAAGGCGTGACGAAGAACGAAATCGTGATCGGCACGATCCAGGACCTGTCGGGACCCATCGTCTCGATCGGCAAGCCGCTCCTGAACGGCATGAACATGCGCATCGACCAGATCAATGCCGCCGGCGGGGTGAACGGCCGCAAAATCAAGCTGCTGGTGGAGGACTCGGGCTACGACCCCAAGCGCGCCGTGCTCGCGGCGCAGAAGCTGGTCACGAGCGACCGCGTGTTCGCGATGGTCAACGTGCTCGGGACCGCGGTCACGCTCGCCACCGCGCCCGTGATCGTCGACAAGGGCATCCTGGACCTGTTCCCGATCAGCGCGCACCGCGGAAACTGGGAGCCCTTCCACAAGCTGAAGTTCGCCATCCTCACGCCGTTCGAGGTGGGCATCAAGGCCGGCCTCAACGAGATGATCAAGCGCAAGGGCTACAAGCGCGTGGCCATCCTCTACCAGGACGACGAACTCGGCCAGGACATCCTGCGCGCGACCGAGGAAGTGCTGAAGGACCAGAACCTGCCGCTCGTCGAGAAGGCGTCCTTCAAGCGGGGCGCGACCGACTTCGCCTCGCAGGCCCAACGGCTGGTGGCGGCGAAGCCCGACACGATCGTCATGGCCACCGCGACACGCGAGAGCATCGGCGGCGCGACGGCGGCACGGCTGCTCGGCTACAGCGGGGATTTCCTGGGCAGCAGCGCCTCGTTCCAGGCCGACGTGGCGAAGCTCGGCGGCCCGCCGCTGGAAGGCTTCTACGCGATCGGCGAGTACCCGATGATGTATCGCGACGACCCGAAGAACAGCAAGGAGTTGAACGAGTGGATGGACGCGTACAACGCGCGTTTCTCGTCCATGCCGGATGTGTATTCCGCCACGGGCTGGGCCTCGATCGACCTGTTCGCGACGGCATTGAAGAATGCCGGCGCGGAGCCGACGACCGAGAGCATGGTCAATGCCCTGCAGAACGTGAAGTACGCCAAGACATTCCTCGGCAACCCCGAGTACGCCTTCGGGCCGACGCGCCGCCTGGGGGGCGCACAGATCCGGGTCTCGCAGGTAAAGGCAGGACGCTGGGTCCCCTTCACCGACTACCTGCCGCTGTAAGGCAAATAGGACGGGAGCGCCGGGGCGCTCCCGTCAGGCGTACATGGCCTCGATCTGCGAGGCGTACTTCGCGAGCACCAGCCGGCGCTTGAGCCGCATGGTCGGCGCGAGTTCCTCGTCTTCCGCGCCGAGCTGGTTCTCGAGCAGGAAGAACTTCCTGATCTCCCCCGACTGCCCCAGCTTTCGGTTCACCCGGTCGACCTCGCCCTGCACCAGGGCGCGGACTTCGGGCGCGCGCGTGAGGCTCGCATAACTAGAGAACGGGATGTCGCGGTCCTGCGCGAACTTCTCCACGTTCTCCTGCTCGATCAGCACGATCGCCGTCAGGTAGCTCCGGCCTTCGCCGGTCACCACCGCGTCGGTCACATAAGGGCTGAACTTCAATTCGTTTTCCCACGCGCTCGGGGCGAAGCTGCGGCCGCCGGCCGTCACCATGAGGTCCTTCTTGCGCTCGTCGAACCGGAAGTACCCGTCCCCCAGCGCCGCGCCCATGTCGCCCGTGCGCAGCCACCCCTCGTCGTCGAAGGCCAGCGCGGTGCGCTCGGGCTGGTTCAGGTAACCCATGAACACATGGGGTCCCCGTACGGCCAATTCACCCGAGGCGGCATCGACCCGCACCTCGGTGCCGGGCAGCGCCTTCCCGACGCTGCCCGGCCGCATCGATGCGGCCGGCATGGACGTCGATAGCCCGCAGGCTTCGGCCAGCCCCCATGACTCGAGCATCGGAACGCCCAGCGCCAGGTACCAGCGAACGAGCTCCGGGGAGATGGGCGCCGCGCCGGTGGTGAGGTAGCGGCACCGGTGGATGCCGATGAAGCGGCGCACATGATCCAGGGCGGCGATGCCGGCCAGACGGTATTTGAGCCTCAGTGCAAAACCGACCGGTTCCCCTTCGAGAACCCGCGCGGCGACTTCGTGGCCGACATCCAGGCTCCAGCGATAGAGCGCCTGCTGCACGGGCCCGGCCTCCTGCACGGCGATGGTCACGGCCGAATAGAACTTCTCCCACAGCCTGGGCACGCCGCCGAACACGGTGGGCGCGATCTCACGCACGTTTTCCGCGACGGTGTCCGGGTTCTCCACGAAGTTCAGCACGGCGCCCGTGCAGAGAGCCACGTAGCAACCCGCCACGCGTTCGGCCACGTGGCACAGCGGCAGGAAGCACATGCGCTCGTCGCGTTCGTCCTGCGGCAAGGCGGCGACCTGCGCGCGCACGGCGGCCGCGAGTCCACGATGCGAATGCATGGTTCCCAACGGCTGCCCCGTCGTGCCGGAGGTATAGATCAGCGCGGCCAGGTCGCCCGGCCGGCGCAGCGCGCCGAGGCGGCCGAAGGCTTCGGGATGCGCGGCGTCGAAGGCGGCGCCCTGGCGGCGCAGCTCCTCCAGGGTGATGACCATCGGATCGGCGAACTGGTCGAGCCCTTTCGCATTCAGCAGCACGATGTGCCGCAGCAGCGGCAGGTGCTCCCGCACACCAAGCACCTTGTCGAGTTGTTCCTCGTCCTCCACCACCAGCAGCACCGTGGCGGAGTCTTCGCAGACGAAGCGGACCTGCCTCGCGGGGTCGCTCGGATAAATCCCGTTCGCCACGCCACCGGCCGTCTGCACCGCCAGGTCGCACCAGACCCATTCCATGCGTGTATTCGACAGGATGGACACGCATTCGCCGGGCTCGAGCCCCAGCGATACGAAACCCAGCGCCAACTCGCGCACGGCGGCGCCGACCTCGCGCCAGCGCCAGCCGCGCCAGATGCCGAAGTGCTTCTGCCGCATCGCGACGGTGTCCGCACGCCGCTCGCAGGCGTTCCAGAAAATCTGCACGACGGAGTCGCCCGGGACGGCAGCGCTGTGTTCCGGCGGGCGGGTCGTGGTGAGGTTCCAGGGCTTGGGCATGTCGTTGTGCGCGCTCAGCGCCAGGTCTTCTTTTTCTTCCAGCGCCGTTCCGCGCGGTCGTCCCCGCCCTTCTGGCCGAGGTAGAACTCGCGGATATCGTCCTTCGCGCGCAGGTTCTCGCAGGTGTCTTCCATCACGACACGCCCGTTCTCCAGCACGTAGCCGTGGTCGGCGGCATTGAGCGCCATGTTCGCGTTCTGCTCGACCAGCAGGATGGTCGTGCCGCGCTCGCGGTTGATGCGGATCACGATCTCGAAGATGTCCTTCGTGAGCTTGGGCGACAGCCCGAGGCTCGGTTCGTCGAGCAGGATCAGCTCGGGGCCCGCCAGGATCGCGCGCGAGATGGCGAGCATCTGCTGCTGGCCACCCGACAGCAGGCCCGCCTGCTGCTTCTGGCGGTCGCGCAGGATCGGGAAATAGGTGTAGACCTGCTCCATGTCGCGAGCCACGGCGTCACGGTCGCCTCGCGTGTACGCGCCCATCAGCAGGTTCTCGTGCACCGTCAGGAGCGGGAATACTTCGCGCCCTTCGGGCACGTGGCTCAGCCCCTGGCGCACGATGAAGGTCGGATCCTTCGCGGTGATGTCCACGCCGCGGAAGACGACGCTGCCCTTGCGCGGGTCGATGATGCCGCTGATGGTCTTCAGGATGGTCGTCTTGCCCGCTCCGTTGGAGCCGAGCACCGTCACGATGCGGCCGCGCGCCACGCGCAGGCTCACGCCGCGGATCGCCTTGATCGGACCGTAGGCACTCTCGATGTTGCTGAGGACGAGCACGTCGTTCATGCGGCCGGTCCCCGCCGCAGCGACTCGACGTCGTCGACACTGCCCAGGTAGGCTTCGATCACCGCGGGATCGGACTGCACCACCGCGGGCGCGCCGAGGGCGAGCACCTCGCCCTGGTTCATCGCGAGCACCCGGTCGGACACCCGCGAGACCAGGCCCATGTCGTGCTCCACCATGAGGATCGTCACGTGCAGGTCGCGCTGGATGTCCTTGATCCAGAACGCCATGTCGCCGGTTTCCTCGGCGTTCAGCCCGGAGGACGGCTCGTCGAGCAACAGCAGCTTGGGCTGCGTCGCGAGGGCCCGCGCGAGCTCCACCACCTTGCGCACGCCGTAGGGCAGCCCGGCGACCAGGGTGTCGCGGTAATGCTGGAGCGAGAGCAAGTCGATCACTTCCTCCACCTTGCGACGGGTTTCCCGCTCTCCCTCGCGCACGGTGCGCGTGAACAGGAGCTCGCTCCAGATGCCGGCGCGCCGCCGGATGTGGCGGCCGATGAGCAGGTTCTGCAGCACGGTGGCGTGCTCGAACAGTTCGATGTTCTGGAACGTGCGCGCGATGCCGAGGCCGGCCACGTCGTGCGGGGCCACGTGCGTCAGCCGCTGCCCGTCGAAGTCCAGCGTGCCGGCGGTCGCGTTGTAGATGCGGCTGATGAGGTTGAACACGGTCGTCTTGCCCGCGCCGTTCGGGCCGATGAGCGTGAACACCTCGCCGCGCTCCACGTCGAAGCTGACGTTGTTCACGGCCAGCACGCCGCCGAAGCGGACGCTGAGGTTCCTGGCGGACAGGAGGACGGAAGAGGTCATGGCCCGACGATCATTTCAGGCGTTCCGATTTCTGGAACGATTTCTGCCGCTTGAACATGCCGCGCCGGTAGAACGGGTAGAGCTCCAGCCACGTGCGGATCTTCAACCAGCGCCCGTACATCCCCATCGGCTCCAGCATGACGAATGCGATGAGCACGGCCCCGTACACGAGCCCCTGCAAGCCCGTGGCCTGCCGGATGCTCTCGGGCAGGTAGTCCTTGGCCACGGAGATCAGCTGCGGCATGCCGATCAGGAAGACCGCCCCGAAGAAGGCGCCATGCATCGAACCCAGACCCCCGATCACCACCATCAACAGCAGGTCGATCGACTGCACGACGCTGAATTGCTCGGGCGAAATGAACTGGATCTTGTGCGCGTACAGCGCGCCGCCCAGGCCGGCAAGCGCCGCCGACAGCGAGAACGACATCGACTTGTATCGCGCGAGCTGGATGCCCATGCTCTGCGCGGAAATCTCCGAGTCGCGGATGGCGACGAATGCGCGTCCTGTCGATGCGCGCAGCAGGTTGAGGACACCCAGCGTGCTCGCGACGGTGCAGAACAGGCACAGGTAGTAGAAGGCGGCCGGGCTGTCCAGCGTCCAGCCGAACAGGGAGGGCGATGCCACGGACTTGCCGGCACTGCCGCCCGTCACGCTTTCCCAGCGCGACATGACCTCTTCGACGATGAAGCCGAAGGAAAGCGTGGCGATGCCGAGGTACATGCCCTTCACGCGCAGGGCGGGCAGGCCCACGACCAGGCCGACCGCCCCGGAGAGCCCCATGGCGCAGGCCATGGACAGCGGAAAGGGCCAGCCCCTGGCGCCGAGGTAGGCCTCCGTGTAGGCGCCTACGCCCATGAAAGCCGCATGGCCGATCGAGAACTGGCCCGTGAAGCCCGCCAGCAGCATCAGCGCGACGGCGACGATGCCGTAGATCAGCACGAACGTGAGCTGCGCGATCCCGTATTCGGGCACGACCCAGGGCGCCAGCACCAGCGCGGCGAGCAGCGCGCCGTACCAGAAGCGCTGGCCGCCGTGGCGCGCGAGCGCGATGTCCTGGTCGTAGTGGGTCTTGAAGACGAAGCGCATGTCAGACCTTCTTGCGCGCGCGTTCGCCGAAGAGGCCGGTCGGCTTCACGGTCAGCATGATGAGGACGACGACGTAGGGTGCGACGTCCTTGAACCCCTCGGGGAGGTAGAAGCCTGAGAGCGCCTCGACCACGCCGATGACGATGCCGCCCACGATGGCGCCCGGCAGGCTGCTGAACCCGCCGACGATGGCGGCGGGAAAGGCCTTCAGCCCGATGAAGCCCATGTTGGCATGCACGAAGGTGATGGGCGCGAGCAGCAGTCCGGCCACCGTCGCCACCGCCGCCGCCAGCCCCCACACCAGGCCATTCAGCTTCTGCACCGGGATGCCCATGTAGTACGCGGCCAGCTGGTTTTGCGACGAAGCCTGCATGGCAACGCCGATGCGCGTGAAGCGAAACAGCATCCAGAGCGCGGTGCACAGCACCGCCGTCGCGCCGATGATCACCATGTGCTCCGCGGCCATGACCACGCCCCCCGCCCTCAGGACGGCGCCCTTGTACGGCGCGGCGAGCATGTGGGTCTCGGTGCCGATTCCCGGAAGCATGGTGATGCCGCTGCGCGCGACGTAGCCCAGGCCGAAGGTGAGCATCACGATTGAAAACGCCGGCTGCCCCAGCACCGGTCGGATCAGCACCCGCTCCAGACCCAGTCCCACCAGCGCCATCGCCGCGACGGATGCCACACCCGCCATCCAGAACGGCAGGCCGAGCGCCATGAAGCCGAAGCCGGCGAAGGCGCCGAGCATCATCAGCTCGCCCTGCGCGAAATTGACGGTTTCGGTGGCCTTGTAGATCAGCACGAAGCCGAGCGCGATCAGGCCGTAGACGCAGCCCTGCGCCACGCCGGCGACGACGATTTGAAGGAGGAGCATGGAGACCGCGCCGTCTACATCACCGGCAGGTGCTGCACCTGCGGATACCTCGGGTAGCCGGCGGAAAGCCCGCACTGGATGGTTCCGTAGCCGATGCGGCCGTCGAGTTCGAACTGCATCGGCTGCTCGGCCAGCGTGCGCAGCTTGCGGCGCGTCTCGGGGTCGGCGTGGTCCCACCGGGTGTGGTCGGTGTGCAGCGCGCCCCTGTCGTCGCCCTGGAACCAGCCGTCCAGCCCGCCGTAGAGCCCGGCCTTCAGGTAGAACTTGGCCGGCAGCGCGCGCAGCTTCAGCGCCTTGCGCGTGCCGTCGGCATAGCGCAGGTGGAAGACGCCGCCCGCCAGGTGCTGGCTGTAGGCATCGTCGGCCCATTCGAGCTCGTGCTCCACGCCCACGATCGCCACGGTGTCGGCCGGGCGTCCAAGTGGCGCGGTCTCGTCGCCGACGAAGAACCGGGTTTCGCCGGGCGCGGATTCCTTCAGGAAGAAGTGGATGCCGCGGTCCTCGAACTGCGCGCACACCCAGCCGAAGAAAAGCGGCTTGAAGCGCGTCACCGGGGGATGCGACTCGTCGGTCCGCGCTTCCACACGCAGGCCCCACGAGCGGTCGCGCGCGCCCCAGAGCGGCTGCCGGTCGAATTCCCTGCGCTGCCCCTGCGCTTCGACCCAGCCCGTGTAGTGGCCGAACTGCACGAAACGCGTCACGTCGGCCACCACGCGGCCCGACTTCTCCAGCACGTCGCGGCCCTCGTCGTTGGGCGCGTGCGAGGCGCGGTACTCGATGTCCATCGCGAGCCCGGAGTCATTCGGCGCGAGACGGATGCGGTGCACGCCCAGGCCCTCGCCCACTTCGATGGAGAGCGGGCCGATCCGCGTTTCCAGCGGGTTCGCGCCGAGCCGGCGCGAGGCGCGAAAGCTGTGCTGCACGCCGTCCAGCGTGAAGCCGGCGTAGCCGTCCATCACGCCCCGGTTGGGGTAGTAGCCCAGCCCGGCGCCGAATACCGTCCTGCCGTCGGGCACCGAGGCGCCCATGTACCAGTAGCGTTCGGTAAAGATCGCCTCGGCCGTGTCGGCCATGGCGGGACGCGACATGCGCGCCGGCGTCTGGTGGCCGAGCAGGTCGTCGTTGGGCTGGATCGGCCCGGCGTTGTCTTGCACGCTCATGTCCGCTCACTTCCAGGTGGCGAGGAGCGCATCGGAATCCCAGTAGTCCGCGTGCGTCTGGATCTTCCCCTGGTCGTTGACGGTGCAGATCGAGATGCCGGGAATCGACCACGGCTTGCCGTTCTTCGGGCTTTCCTGGCCGTGCAGCCGCAGCGGGCCGTCGTTGGTGCCTTCCCACACCCACTCGGCGGCGAAGCCCTTGTCGGACTTGATCCAGTTGATGAAAGTCACCGTGCACTTCGGGGAGAACTGCAGGTATACCTTCATGAAGCGCGCCAGCATCTCGTGGCCCTTCACGACGACCATGGAGGCCTTGTCGGTGTACTGGCCGTCGGGCGCGTAGAAGTTGATCAGCGTTTCCTTGAAGCCCCAGGCGGCGCCGTAGGCATCGAAGAAATCGGGATGGCCGTAGGGAACGACGGCTGGGGGCGTGGTGGGTGCGGGCTTGATCTGCATCGTTTTTCCTTTTCGAATCGAATTTCGATTCTATAATAAACCGGAACCCGGAAGAAAGGCAAGTCATGGATCCCGCAATGATCATTCGCCGCTCGGCCCGCATGTACGCGGGCAACGTGGCCGTCTGGTTCGAAGGCCGCGAGCAGACCTACGCGCAGATGTTCGATCGCGCCTGCCGCCTGGCCAACGTGTTTCGCGCGGCGGGGGCGGGCCCGGGCGACCCGGTGGCGATGCTCGGGGACAACGCCGCCGAGACCGTGGAGCAGGCCGCCGCGTGCGCCCTCGGCGCGCATCCGCGCGCCACGCTCTACACCTATCACTCGAGCACGGTGAACCGCTACCTGCTGGAGCTCACGGGGGCGCGGGTATTCCTTGTACAGGCGAAGTACATCGAGGCGGTGGCGCCGCTGCTCGAAGGCCTGCCGCACCTGAAGACGGTCATCGTCTACGGCGGCCCCGCGCCGGCTGGCATGCTCGACTACGAAAGCGCCCTCGCCGGCGCTTCCAGCGAGGATGTTCCCCTGGAGGTGGGCGACGACCACCCGCACATCATCCGCTTCAGCAGCGGCACCACCGGCAAACCCAAGGGCATCTACCACTCGATCGCGGACTGGCGCAAGTACAACGCCGAATGGCGCTGGTCCACCCCGCTGGTCACCGAGCGCAGCCGCTACCTCGTGCCGACCTCGCTCGCGCACCTGGGCGTGGCTTTCCTCTGGAGCATGCTGACGGTGGGCGCGCGCATCGTGCCCATGCCGTCGTTCGATGCGGCGCGCACGCTGGAATTGCTGGAGTCGCTGCGCATCACGCACGCGGTCGCCGCGCCCGTGATGATCCGCGAGATGCTGAAGGACCCGACCGCGCGCGGGCGCGACCTGTCCGCCCTCGAATGCCTCATGTACGCCGGCTCGCCCATCGCCGCCTCCACGCTGGGCCTCGCGATCGAGATCTTCGGCAAGGCGCTCTACCAGATGTACGGCCAGAGCGAGACGGCGCCGGTGAGCATGCTGCTGCCGCACCAGCACGTCACGAGCGGCACGGATGCGCAGATGCGCCGGCTTCGCTCGGTGGGAAGGCCCACCGCCAACGTGATCGTGACGATCCGCGGTGAAGAGGGCGAGGTGCTGCCCCCGGGCGAGATCGGCGAGATCGCCGCGCGCGGATGCACCATGACGGGCATCTGGGGCGATGCCAAGGCCACCGCGGCGCGCACGCTCGCCGACGGCAGCATCCTCACCCGCGACATGGGCTATCTCGACGAAGACGGATTCATCTACCTCGTCGACCGCAAGGACGACATGATCGTCTCGGGCGGCTACAACGTCTGGCCGACCGAACTGGAAGAGGCGCTGCAGCGCCACCCCGCCGTGGCCGAGGCCTGCGTGTTCGGCGTGCCCGACGAAAAGTGGGGCGAGACGCCCAAGGCCGTGGTGGTTCTGCGCCCGGGCGCATCGGCGAGCGCGGCCGAGCTCATGGCGCACGTGCGCGAGATCGTGGGGAGCGTGAAGAAGGTGACCTCCGTCGACTTCGCCCCTGCCCTGCCCCGCACGGCGACAGGCAAGGTCCTGCGCAACTCCCTGAAGGATCCTTGGTGGGCCGGCCATGCGGGGCGGATCGCGGGCAGCTGACGACTTCGTTCAGAATCCGCTCCAACATGCCCAAGAAGCCCACACCCCCGACCAAGATCGAACAGACGACCGCGGCCGGCCGCGACGCGATGCTGAGCGACGTGCCGGACGGCGAACTGCGCAAGTCCGACAACACGCGCATGCGCATCCTCAACGCCGCCGCCTATGTGCTCAGCCAGGAAGGCTATGCCGGCACCAAGCTCGCCGACATCGCCAGGCGCGCGGACCTGCGCATCTCCACGCTGTACTACTACTTCGCGTCGCGCGAAGAGCTCGTCGTGGCCGTGCTCCTGACCGGCAGCACGCAGGTGCGCAAGCACACCGAAGCGGCGCTCGCCGCGCTGGCGCCCGGCATTGCACCGATCGACCGGCTCGCGGTGGCGGTGGAGTCGCACCTGCGCTACGTGCTGGAGATCTCCCACTACACCGAGGCGGCCGTGCGCAACGCGGGCCAGATGCCGGAGCACCTGCGCGCCGAAGTCGAGAAGGAACAGGCGCGCTACGGGAAGATCTGGCAGAAGCTCGTGGACGACGCCGTGATGGGCAAGGACTACCCCAGCCCCAACGAGCGGCGCGCGCTGCGCCTGCTGATCCTCGGCGCGCTCAACTGGACGGTGGAGTGGTGGACGCCCTCGCGCGCATCGGTGGACGAAGTCGTGAGCGCGGCGCTCAAGATGACGCGGCGGGCGCTGGGCGCGCGCTAGTTCAGTTCACCGACCGCTTCTTGCCTTCCCAGTAGGGCTCGCGCAGCACGTTCTTCATGATCTTTCCCGCGCCGGAAAGGGGGAGCGCATCTCGGAATTCCACGTGCCTCGGGCACTTGTAGCCCGCGATCAGCGTCCTGCAGTGCTCGATGATCTCGGCCGGCGTGGCTGTCCTGCCGTCCTTGAGCGAGACGACGGCCATCACGGCCTCGCCCCACTTCTCGTCGGGCACGCCGATCACCGCGCACTCGCGCACCGCCGGGTGCGCATGCACCGCGTTCTCGACCTCGCGCGAATAGATGTTCTCGCCGCCGCTGATGATCATGTCCTTGACCCGGTCGACGATGTAGACGAAGCCGTCCTCGTCCATGAAGGCGCCGTCGCCGGTATGCATCCAGCCGTTGCGCAGCACCGCCGCGGTGGCCTCGGGCTTCTTCCAGTACCCGAGCATCACCTGCGCGCCCCGCACCGCGATCTCGCCGGGCGTGCCGCGCGGCACTTCCTGGCCGTCCGCATCCACGATCTTCACGTCCACGCCATAGGCGGCGCGGCCTGCCGCCTGCCGCTTCGCCTTGCCGTGCTCGCCGTCGAAGTGGTATTTCCAGGGCAGGCTCACCGTGAGCGCGGCCGTCTCCGTCATGCCGTAGCCCTGGATGAACACCCACGACGGCAGCTTCCGGATGGCCGCCTCCAGCACCGCGTCTGGCATCGGCGACGCGCCGTATTCGCAGTAGCGCACGCTGGTCAGGTCGTATCGGTCGAAATCCGGATGGTTCAGCATCATGTTGATCATCGTCGGCACGAAAAGGCAGTAGTTGATGCGGTGCTCCTGGATGGCCTCGAAGGCCAGCATCGCATCGAACTTGGGCAGGCAAACGTGCGTGCCGCCCGCCATCGTCAGGGCGAACGCCGGCGACGCGCCGGCCAGGTGGAACAGGCCCGCCGAGTGCATGTACACCGTGTCCTCGTCGAAATGCAGCGTCGCGATCCAGTTGATCGACGCGGCGGTGAAGTTCGCGTGGGAGAGCATCACGCCCTTGGGATGGCCCGTCGTGCCGCCGGTGTAGTAGATGCCGCACAGCTCGTCGCCGCTGCCGCACTCGTCGGCCATCGGTTTCGAATCGGCAACCAGCGCCTCGTAACTGCGCAGGCCGACGGGCGTGGCCCCGTCGCCCATGTGCACGACCTGCGGCATCGGGTGGCCCGCCAACAGCTGCGGCACCTGCGCCGCGAACGCGTCGTCCACCATCAGCGCGGAACATTCCGCATCGCGCAGCGTGTACACGTTCTCGGGCACCGCCCAGCGCGTGTTGAGCGGCACCAGCACGAGGTCGGCCCAGGCCGCCGCGAAGAAGAGCTCGATGTAGTTGTCGCTGTTGAGCGCCAGCACGGCGAGGCGGTCGCCGCGTTTCAGCCCCAGGCCGCGCAGCCCCGCCGCCAGGCGCGGCACGCGTTCGCCGACCTGCTTCCAGCTGCGCTTGCGGTTCTGGTAGATGGTGGCGGTGTGGGCATGGCGGGTCTGCACCGCGCGGGTCAATGCTTGCGTCAGTTGCATGACGTCGTCCTCCTCACAAGGCCGGGAAACGCTGCGGCGCGGGATAGCGCGCGAAGCCTTCGGCCACGCCGTATTCCGCGATGCCGATGCCCGTGAGCCCGTCGGTCGTCACCCGGACCACGTGGTCGGACAGCGTGCGGGCGCGTGCGCGCACCTGCGGATCGTCCAGGTTCCAGACGTCATGCGCCTCCTCGTACTCGCCGCGGTCGTCGCCATGGTTCCAGCCGCCGAAGCCGCCGTAGAGGCCACCCTTCAGGTAGAAGCGCGTGGGCAGCGCCTGCAGCCGCAGCTCGCGCGGCGGGCCTTCCTCGAACTCGAGGCGCAGCGTCGCGCTCTCGATGCTCTGCCCGAGCGGATCGTCCGCCCACACGAGGTCGTGCGTGGCGCCGGTCGCTTCGCGCTTTTTCACGCTGCCGTCCGGCTGCCGCACGAATTCCGCGCCGGAGAGGTAATAGGGCTTGCCGGCTTCGCGTTCCTTCAGGAAGATCGACACGGCCACGCTCTCGCACTGGAACATCGACCAGGTCCAGAAGAAGTTGCTGTGCGTTTGCACCGGGGGTTTCGCGTCGTCGGTGCGCATCTCCGAGCGGATGCCCCACGAGCGGTCGCGCTGGCCCCACCAGGTCGCGGGCTCCACCGTGTAGCGCTTGCCGTCGGCCACGATCCAGCCCTGCCACCGGCCCAGCTGCGCCACGCGGGCCAGGTCCTCCTCGACCACGCCCTTGCGCTCGCGGTAACTCTGCTTTTCCTTCGCCGCCGGAAAGCTCGCCTGGAACTGGAAGTCGAAGAAGATGCCCGAGCCATTCTCGCCCAGCGTGACGCGGTGGCGCGACTGCCCCTCTTCCACCTGGATCTTCAGCGGCCCGACGGTGCTCTCCAGCGGGTTGCCGGCAAGCCGCCGCGACGCGCGGAAATTGATCTGCTTGCGCCCGATGGTCACGCCCGCGAAGGCATCCATCACGCCCTTGTTCGGGTAGTAGCCCAGGCCGATGTCGAAGATGATGGGCGTGCCGTCCAGCGGCTGGCCGGTGTACCAGTAGCGCTCGGTGAAACGCGGGTCGCCGTTGCCGGCCTGGGTTGTCGGGCCGCCGGTGCCGTCGAAGGTGCCGGAAGTCGGGTGGCCGAGCAGGTCGTCCTGGGGAGTCAGCATGGAATCGTCATCCTGGTTGGGGCGCACGCTCAGTCCTTCGGGGACGGGGAGGCGGCCGTTGACATGGCGGTGAAATCGGTGAGCGGGATCAGCTTGCGCTCGACGATGAGCGCCTGGCGCAGGGCCTGCTGCAGGATGCGGTCGAGGTCGCTGCGCAAGGCCTCTGCGACGCGGGTCGACGGATCGAACAGCCAGTCGGTCAGCTGCATGACCTGTTCTTCCGCCGCGTGGGCCTGCGCCTCGGCGGAGTCGTCCGGCGAACCGGGTGGCGTGGTGAGTGGGGGTGGCGTCACGCCGTCCGCCGCGAGGCGCGCCGTGAACGCCTGGCAGCCGGCACGCAACAGCGCCGCCTGCTCGCGCAGTGCCTCCGGCGACCACACCACCATGCGTTCGAGCTTGGCGAGGATGTCCAGCACACCCGCGAGCTGCGAGCGCGCATGGTCGCTGGTGAGCTCCGGCCGCACCGCTTCCGCGAGCGCGACGCGCGCGGCGCGGACCAGTTCGGGGAGCGACTGCTTCATGCGGCCTCCGCGATCAGGCGGTTGATCTCGAGCAGGGTCGACGCGAGCTGGAAGCCCATCGACGCCATGCGGATGTCGCGCGCCTGCCCGGTCTCGATACGGCGCACCGCCCCCACCAGCATCGCGGCGCTCTTGAAGAGGCCGAGCACTTCGTAGAAACGCAGCACCCGCGGCTGCAGCGTGAAGCCCGTGCGTTCCGCGTAACGCTTGTAGAAGAGGTCGCGGTCCACCAGCCCGCCGATGCGCGGCGAGCCGCCCGCGAAGACGCGCAGGCCCGCCCACGCGAGGTCTTCGTGCGCGTCGCCCAGGTGCACCAGCTCCCAGTCCAGGATGGCCGTGATATGCCCGTCCTGCTGCAGGAAGTTGCCCACCCGGTAGTCGCCGTGCACGATGACCGCGTGACCGCCGGCGGGCGCGTGGCGGCGCAGCCAGGCGAGCGTGTAGTGCATCTGCGGCGAGCGCCCCGCGCGGTGGCCGCCATCCAGCATGCAGGCATGGCGAGCCCACGTTTCGACCTGGTTCAGCGCGAGCGTGTTCGTGTCCACGCCCGCCCAGAGCTGCGCGAGCGGCGTCGCGCGCCAGTCCACGCGGTGCAGCGCGGCGACGGCATCGATGAAGTCGAGCGCGAGCGACGCGTTGTGCGCCTCCTCGCGCCGGGCGGCATCGCCCTTCCACGGCATCGGCGTATCGCCGTCCACGCGCTGCGTGATGAGGAAGGGCGCGCCGATGAAGGACGTGTCGTCGCTGAACGCATGCACCCTGGGCACCGGCAAGCCCGGCACGTCCTGCAACGCGGCGAGCGCCACGTACTCGGGCTGTGCGCTGTACGGCGCGAGCAGCCCGCGCGGGTCGCCCACGCGCAGGATGAGGTCGAGCGGCTCCGCCTGCGAGGCGCGCAGCGCGCGCAAGCCGATCGTGGTCCACGAGAAGCCCGCAGGAAAGCGTTTCCAGTCCGACAGCTGCACCGGCTCGCCCCAGCGTGCCTGCAGGAAGGCGGCCAGGCGGGGGCCCAGGGTTTCGGGCCGCAGGTCCAGCGGCGGGGGAAGCGAGAGATCGGTCACGGGAGCGGCGTCATCCAACGGCGGTCTTGAAGAGCAGGTTCGGCAGCCACAGCGAGAGCGCCGGCACCGAGGCGATCAACAGGATACGCAACAAGTCCGCCACGATGAAGGGAATGACCCCTTTGACGATGGACATCATCGGGATGTCGGGCATCACCGAGCGGATCACGAACAGGTTCACGCCGATGGGCGGATGGATGAGGCCGATCTCGACCACCACCACGATCAGGATGCCGAACCACACCGGGTCGTAGCCGAGCTGCTTGATGATCGGGAAGAAGATCGGGATCGTGAGCAGGATCATCGACAGGCTCTCGAGCACGCTGCCCAGGAGGATGTACAGGACGATCATCAGCAGGATGATGCCGAAGGGCGGCAGGCCGCTGCCGTTCACCACCTTCAGCAAGCCCTCGTGCACGCCGGTGAGGTTGATGAACTCGCCGAACAGCGCCGCGCCCAGGATGATGCCGAACATCATGGTCGAGGTCTTGGCCGTGTCGACCAGGATCGCGTAGATGTCCTTCATCTTCAGCGAGTGGTGCGTCATCGCGAACACCATCGCCGCCGAGGCGCCGATGCCGGACGCCTCGATCGACGTGAAGAAGCCGCCGTAGATGCCGCCCATCACCACGCCGAAGATCACGGCGACCGGCCAGAGCGACTTGAGCAGCGCCGCCTTGTCGGTCTTTTCCATCTCGTCGGCGAGCGGAGCGGACGCCGGGTTGCGCCACACGGACCACTTCACCGCGGCCATGTACCCGAAGATGGCGATGATGCCGGGCACGATGCCGGCGGCGAACAGCTTGCCGATGTGCGTCTGCGTCGCGACGCCGTACACCACCATGATGATGCTGGGCGGAATCAGGATGCCGAGCGTGCCGCCCGCGGCCACCGATGCCGCCGAGAGCGAATCCGAGTAACCGAGCTTGCGCATCGCCGGGATGGCGACCTTGCCCATGGTGGCCGCGGTCGCGACGCTGGAGCCGCAGATCGCGCCGAAGCCGCCGCAGGCCGCGACCGTGGCCATCGCGAGGCCGCCGCGGCGGCGCCCGATGAAGGCCTGGGCCGCGCGGAACAGGTCCACCGAGATGCCCGCACCGGCCACCAGGTTGCCCATGAGGACGAAGAGCGGCAGCACGATCAGCGTGTAGACCAGCGTGCTGTCCTTGGTGACGGTGGCCACCATGCTGAGCGCCGGCTTCCAGTCGTTGAGGATCACGTAGCCGCCGAACCCCACCAGGCCCAGCGCGGTGGCGATGGGCACCTGGAAGAGGATGAACGAGAAAGCGATGAGAAAACCCAGGCAGGCGGCAAGCATCAGATCACCTCGTTGCCGGCGAGCTGCGCCGGCGTTTCCCTGTTGCGCAGCACGCCGACGGCCGACACGATGAAGGCCAGCGTGCAGACGCCGGCCAGCACCGACATCGTGGCGAGTACCCACCCGAGCGGAATGCCGAGAATGGGCGACGCTTCGCCGTAACCCAGGGCGCGGATCGCCTGGCGGCTCAGGCACCAGGCGATGACGCCGAAGAGCGTGCCGCCGACCACCGCCCCGAGGAGACGCTGCACGACCCGCAGCGAGGGGCGCACGTGGATCAGGTCCACCGTGATGTGGCCCGACTGCAGCGCGAGCACCGGGTAGAGCAGGAAGATCATCACGCCCACGATGATCTCCAGCAGCTCCGTGCTCCAGGGCACGGGCTTGTTCAGCACGTTGCGGCCGGCGACGTCCACCAGCACCAGCAGCATGAGAAGGAGCAGTGCCACCGCGCTGGCCGCCTCCAGCAGCCGCACCGCCTGGCGCGTCGGGCCTTTTGTCATGGCGCGTCTACTTTCCAGCCTTGACCGCGTCGAGCTCGGCGTGAAGCGCCTCGATCAGCTTCTCGGGCTGGGCGACGCCCTTCTTCTTCGCCTTCTCCATCCAGGTGGCTTCCACCGGCTTGAGGGCCGTCTTCATCTCGGCGATCATCGCGGGGCTCGCGGTCTCGATCGTGCGGCCGGCCTTGCGGTAAGCGGCCCAGGTGGCCTCGTCGCCCTGCATGTAGGTGCGGCCCACCGAACGCGCGAAAGGCTCGCCCGAGATCTTCATGATCGCGTCCTGGTCTTCCTTGCGGATGCTCTTCCACTTGTCCTCGTTGATGCCCAGGGTGAGGATGGTGTTGTAGAGCGCGCCCGGGATGATGGTGGCGTAAGGCAGCGAGTCGGCCAGCTTGAACGATGCCACCGATTCGGGCACCAGCACCGTGCCGTCCAGGACGCCCGACGACAGCAGCTCGTACAGCTCGGAGATGGGCTTGAGCACCGGCACCGCGCCGAGCAGCGTGAGGCTCTGGTTCACGCCGGCCTGCGGGCTGCGGAGCTTCATGCCCTTGAAGTCGGCCATGGTCTTGATCGGCTTCTTGTTGTTGAAGAACTGGCCCGTGCCCACGACGAACACGCTGAGCGGGTGCACGCCCTTGTACTCGCCGTACTTCACGAGCTGCTTCTGGTAGAAGCGCCAGACGACGGCGGCGTACTGCTCGGCGTTGTCGCTGGTGAAAGGCAGCTCGGTCACTTCCATGATGTCGAAGCGCCCGGGCGTGTAGCCGTTCACGAAGATCACCAGGTCGGCCTGGCCGTCGCGCGCCACGTCGAACTGCGCGGGCACGGTGCCCACCACCTTCGGCTGCGTCTCGATCTTCACGCGGCCCTGCGTGACCTTCTCCACTTCCGCGATCCACGGCTCGATCACGTTGACGCGCATGGCCTGGCCGGGCGGCAGCCAGTTGGAGTACTTGATGACTGTCGTCTGCGCGGAAACCGGCAGCGCGGCGAGGGAAGCGCCGAGCACCGTAAGTGCCGCGGCGAGTTGTCGGAAGGTAGCACGCATGGATGTCTCCTGAAGGGGGTGGGGGCCGTTAAATAGACCGACGGGACGGTTTATATTATGAGCAAATCCCGGGGGGTTGCATAGTATTTACACGGAGAAAACGGGGCTCAGCCGACAGGCGGCCGGGCGACGACGCCGCGTTCGGCCAGCCGTCCGAACTGCGCGGTGTCCAGGCCCAGCAATTGCGCCAGCACCTCTTCGGTGTGCTGGCCCAGGACCGGCGCGGGCTGCGCCGGAAGGCGCCCGGATCCCTGGAAGTCCAGCGGGATGCCGGGTGCCAGCACTTCGCCGACGCCGGGCTGATGCAGCGTGGAGAACATCGGGTTCGCCGGGCTGCACTCGGGATCGGAATTGACCAGCTGCTCGATGCCCTGGTAGCGCGTCCAGCAGACGCCCTGCGCGTCGAAGGCCTGCGCCACCGCCGCGAGCGGACGCGCCGCGATCCACGCGCCGACCCGCTCGCCGATCTCGCGCCGCGCGCGGAAACGGTTGCCTTCCTGCGCGAGGTCGAGGCCCAGCTGCCGGCCGAGCGCGTCGAATTCGGCGCCCAGCCCGGTGGCGTCCGCGATGGCGCGCCACTGCTTGCCGGTGAGCCCCACGACCATCACGCGCTCGCCGTCCGCGCAACGGAAATCGCGGCCGAAGGCGCCGAAGAGCTCGTTGCCGTGCCGTGCGCGCGGCTGGCCGCGGCGCGCTTCCTCGATGAAGCCGAGGTGCGCCATGACGGCAAGTCCCACGTCCTGCAGGGAGAGCTTGATGTGCTGGCCTTGGCCGGTGCGTCCGCGATGGCGCTCCGCCGCGAGCAGGCCGACGGCCACCATCTGGCCGGTGATCAGGTCCCATGCCGGCAGCACGTGGTTCACCGGTTCGCCGCTGGACGCGGGGCCGGTCATCGCAGGCACGCCCAGGCGCGGGTTGACGGTGTAGTCCACCGCCGAGCCGCCATGCCGGTCGCCTTGCAGCGTGAGCTGGATCAGGTCGCTTCTTCCGGCGCGCAACCTGTCGTAATCGAGCCAGCCTCGCGGCGGGAAATTGGTGACGAACAGGCCCGCGTCGGGGCCCGGCGCGCAGATCAGCGCCATGGCGAGTTCGCGGCCCTCCTGCGATGACAGGTCCAGCGCGACAGAGCGCTTCGACTTGTTGAGTCCGGTCCAGAACAGGCTGGTGTCGTCATCGGTGACCGGCCACCGCCGGTAGTCCAGGCCGCCGCCCAGCGTGTCGATGCGGATCACGTCGGCGCCCATCTGCGCGAGCGTCATGCCGCCCAGCGGCGCGGCGACGAAGGCCGCGGCCTCCACCACGCGCATGCCCGAGAGGACGCCGGTCGCCGCCATCTCAAGCCCCCGAGGGCGCAATGCCCAGTGCGCGTTCCATCAGGCTGCGCGCGACCACCTTGAGGGCCAGCGTTTCTTCCGCGCCCTCGAAGATCGACAGCACGCGCGCATCGACGAAGTAGCGGCTCACGGCCGTCTCTTCCGCATAGCCCATGCCGCCGTGCAACTGCAGCGCCTCGCGCGTCACCAGCTCCGCCGAGCGGCAGGCGAGCAGCTTCACGAGGCTCGCCTCCATGCGGCCCGCGCCGGTGTCTACCAGCCGCGCCACCGAATAGGCGAGCTGCCGGCAGGCGGCAAGCCGCGCGCCCATGCGCGCGAGCTTGGCGAGCGTGAGCGGAAACTCCGCCAGCGCCGAGCCGAACACCTTTCGGTCCCCGGTGTAGCGGATCGCCGCGCGCAGGGCCGCGCGCATCACGCCGCACGCGCGAGCCGCGGTCTGCATGCGGCCGCCCACCATCCCCGCCATGGTGAGGTAGAAGCCCTTGCCGAGGCCCGCCTCGCCGCCGACGACGTTCGCATCGGGCACGAAGAAGTTCTCGAACGAGAGGTCGAAGGAATGCATGCCGCGGTAGCCGATGGTGGGAATGGCGCGCCCGGCGAGCGTTCCCCCGCCGTCCTGCACGTATTCGAAATCATGGCCTTCGTACGAAGGTTTTTCCACCAGCAACAGCGACAGGCCCTTGTGGCCCAGGGACCGGTCCGGATCGGTGCGCGTCACCACCATCAGCACACCGGCCTTGCCGGCGAACGTGCACCAGGTCTTGGCCCCGGTGAGACGCCAGCCGCCGTCGACGCGCACGCCCTTCAGGGCGAGGCCCGCGACGTCCGAGCCGTAGTCGGGCTCGGTGATCGCGATCGCGCACAGCGGATTGCCGGCCGCGAGCTTCGGCAGCCACTCGGCCTTCTGCGCGTCGGTGCCGCCTGCCATCAGCGCGCGGCTCAGGATCTCCGGCCGCGTGATCAGGCTGCCGGCCGCCGCGAGCGATCCTTCGGACAGCGCCTCCGTCACCACCACCATGAGCAGGGTGTCCTCGCGGTCGTCGGGGCTGCTGCCGCCGAACTTCTCGGGAATCGCCAGGCCGAACACACCCATCTCGCGCAGCGGCTGCAACAGGCTCTCGGGAATCGTGAGGTCGTCGCGGTGGATCGCTTCGGCCTGCGGCGCCACCACCTCGGCCGAGAAACGCCGGAATGCTTCCTGCGCGAGGGCATGCGGCTCGTCGAGTTCGGTGGGACCCACCTCGCCATCCGACAGCGCGACGGCGCGCCCGGCTGCTTCCAGCGCACGCGCGCCGCCCGCATCGCGGCGCAACCCGTCCCAGGCCGGCTGCGACTGCAGTTCGCGCAGCGGCGCCAGGGACAGGCCCAGCTCCAGGTACAGCGTCTCCAGCCGCGCGACCACCGCGGTGGCCGCCTCGACGCAGAAGATCAGTGCGAGGTCCACCGCCACGGCGGGCGCGTCGGCCTGCAGCGCGGCCATGCCGGTTTCGGCCGCCAGCAGCTCGGCGCCCGCCCAGGCCAGCTCGAAGCTGGGCACCTGCTCGGCGTCGAGCTTGCGCGCGTTCAGCTTGCCGCCTTCGCTGCATCGCGCGGCGAGCGCCGCCGCCGCCGCGTCGAATGATGCGCGCAGCGCCGCCAACACCCGGTGTGCGGAGGCGGCCTGCTGTTGCCGTGCGTCGTCCATGTGTCTTCCCGTGGTCTGGTGGTCGCTCAGGCGATGGCCGGGCTCATGTAGCCGAGCGCTTTTTTCGCGGCCTCGCGCCCAGTGTAGGCACAGGCCTGGGTGCCGCCGTCGCCATAGTCCTTGACCGCATCGCCCACGTGCCAGAAGTTCGCGAGCGGCGTGTCCTGCGACATGTCGAAGCCCGCGCAGGAGCGCTGCGCCGGCCACTCGCCGCGCATCACGCGGATCGACAGCATCTTCGCGTCGGCGAAGCCGGGGAACTGCTCGCGCAGGTCCTGCAGGGAGTCCTCGATCTGGGCCTTCTCGTCGAAGTCGCCGATCGCCGGGCGCGGCACCGCATACGCCACGTACTGGTACCAGCCGGCAGGCGCGAGCTCGGGGCAGGTCGCCGTGAGTTCGCCCATGTTGCACAGGGTGCGCGTCTTGCCGAAGGTGACGAGGCCGGGCACGTCGATCAGGCGCTTTTGCGTCGCGAAGTTGATGACGATGTTGGCCGCGGGTTTCAGCAGCTGGCGGGTCTGCGCGATGTACTCCGCGCCGAACGCTTCGGCGCCGGGCAGCGCCACGGTGGCGGCCGGGCCGATGTTGCTGATGAACACGTCGGCCTCGACGCGCTGCGTCACGCCGTCCTTGTCGATGTCGAGCGCGGTGACGCGGCCGTCCTGCGCATGGAGCGCCTTGACCGCTGCGCCCGTCCACACCTCGCCGCCCCGGCTGCGGATGCCGCCGGCCAGGTCGTTCCAGAGGCCGATGGTGCCGCGCGGGCAGAAGCCGAAGCGCTTGAACGCCCCCTTGATCGCGAAGTAGGTGAGGAAGGCGCGCGCCGGCACTTCGTCCGCGTTCGCCGCGAAGATGGCCGCGCACAGGTTGCGGAAGATCGCATGCACGGTCTCGTTGCCCGTGTACTGCGACAGCCACTCCGCGGTGCTCATCTTGGCCTCGGGCAGGTCGCCGCCCGCGCGCGCGTCGGAGAACTTCGCGCCGATCTTCGCCGCCTGCTTGGTGAAGGTGCCGAGCAGCATGCCCCAGCCGCCCTTGGCGACGTTGATCACCCTGCCGTCGATGAAGAACACCGTGGCCGGGCTCGGCTCTCGGATGTCAAGCGGCACGCCGAGCAGGTCGAAGGTTTCCTCGAACACGCCGCCGCGCTCGATCGCGATCGCGCCGATGTTCACGGTGAAGCCGTCGATCTGCTCGCTGGACGCGCGGCCGCCGACGCGGTCCAGCCGCTCGGCGACGAGCACCTTCTTGCCGGCGGCGACGAGGCGCGCCGCCGCGGACAGGCCGCCGGCGCCGGCGCCGATGATGACCGCGTCGTAGCGCGCGGGATTGGATGTGGGAGCGTTCATTCGGTTCTCCTGGGTGGATGGGGGATGTGCGGGCAGGTCGCGCTCAGCGCGCGGCCTCGGGTGTGGTGAGCGGCAGGCCGAGCCCGGCGCGCCGCACGAGCCAGGGACTCGCGCGGTAGCGCGGATCGCCGGTGGCTTCGAGCTGCGCCCGGAGGATGGCGAGAATGCGCGGCGCGCCGAGGCGGTCGCCCCAGGCGAGCGGGCCGTGCGGATAGCCCAGGCCCAGGGGCACGGCGGCTTCCAGGTCGGCCACGCTCGCGATGCCGCGCTGCGCGATGTTGCAGGCGATGTTCACGATGGTCGCCATCACGCGCTGCGCGATGAAGCCGGGGCTGTCGCCGATCACGGTGACGGCCGTGCCGTCGGCCGAAAGAAGCGCATGCGCCGCATCGCGCGCCTGCGGCGATGTGACGGCGGTGAGCATCAGCGTGCGGCGCAGCGCGAGCGGCGGCAGCGGGTCCACCGCCACGCAGCGGGTGGCGTCGAGGCCGAGCGCCATCGCGGTGGCCGTGGCATCCCGGCCCCAGGGCTGGACGATGGCGAGGTCGGCTTCACTATGATTGGCCGCGATCGCTGCACCGGCGTTCAGGACAAGCGCCTGCAGTTCATCGGCGGCGTGCGCTTCGGGATCGATCCAGACCCGCGTGCCGGACGCGAGCAGCGGTGCCGGACGTGAAGCCGATGCGATCTTCCTGCCTTCGCCGTCGTAGCGGTACCAGCCCTCGCCGCTCTTGCGGCCGAACAGGCCCGCCGCGACGCGCGGGGCGACGAGCGACGAAGGCCTGAACCGCGGCTCCTGCTGGAACTGTTCGTAGATCGAAGCCATCACTTTCGAGGACACGTCGAGCCCGGTGAGGTCGAGCAGCTCGAACGGACCCATGCGAAAACCCATGGCATCGCGCAGCACGTCGTCGACATCGGCGGGCGAAGCCACCTGCTCCTCGACGATGCGCAGGCCCTCGGTGTAGAGGCCGCGACTGCGTGGTTGATCAGGAAGCCCGGCTGGTCGGCCGTGACCACCGCGCGATGGCCCGCGCCCTCGGTCAGGGCGCGCAGCGTCTCCACCGTGGCGGGCGAGGTGCGCACCGCGGCGATCACTTCCGCCACCTTCATCAGCGGCACCGGGTTGAAGAAATGAAGCCCGGCGACGCGCTCGGGTTTCGCGCAGGCGGCGGCGATCTCGGCCACGGTGAGCGACGAGGTGTTGCTTGCGAGGATCGCGTCGCCGCGCACGACGGCCTCCAGCGCGCGGAACAGCGAGCGCTTCGCCTCGAGGTCTTCGACGATGGCCTCGATCACGACGCCGCACTCCGACAGCGCGGCGATATCGGCGGCCGCATGGATGCGGCCCTGGATGCGCGCGAACTCCTGCGCCGTGATGCGGCCCTTCTCCACGCCGCGGCCGATCATGCCGCCCACGTAATCCACCGCCTTGGCGGCCGCGCCCGGCTGCGCGTCGTGGCACAGCACGCGGTGCCCTGCCTGCGCGAAAAGCTGCACGATGCCGCGGCCCATGGTGCCGGCGCCGATGACGCCGATCGTTGTGTCGTTCATGTCAGGTCCCGGTGAAATCGGGCTTGCGTTTGTCGAGGAAGGCACGCATGCCTTCGGTCTTGTCGGCGGTGTCGAAGAGCAGCAGGAACTCGCGGTTCTCGAGCGCGAGCGCCGCCTCGAGCGGCAGGTCCGCGCCCTGGCGCAGCACGCGGCGGGTCGCCTCCACGGCCTTGGGCGGCATGCGTGCGGCCTTGCGCGCGAGCTCGATGGCGCGCGCGAGCGCCTGTCCGTCGCCCGCCAGTTCGGCCACCAGCCCGAGCGCGAACGCGCGCTCGCCCGTGATCTGCTCGCCCGTCAGCAGCATCAGGCTCGCGACCTGCTTGCCGAGGGTTCGCACGAGGCGCTGCGTGCCGCCCGCGCCGGGCATGATGCCCACCGCGAGTTCCGGCTGGCCGAAGCGCGCGCTGGGGTCGGCGACGATGAAGTCGCACATCAGCGCGAGCTCGCAGCCCGCGCCCAGCGCGAAGCCGCTCACGGCCGCGATCACGGGCTTGCGGCTGCCGGCCACCGGCGCCCAGTACCGGCCGAGGTCGATGTCGGCGACCTGCTGCGAACCCTTGTCCACCAGAAGGTTCAAGTCCGCCCCCGCGGCGAACACGGCGTCGCCGCCGGTGACCACGATGGCTTTCACGCCCGCGTCGGCCTGCAGGTCGGTGAAGGCCGAAGCGATGGCGGCGCGCATCGCGAGATCGAGCGCGTTGCGCCTGTCGGGCCGGTTCAGCGTGACGATGCCGACCGCGCCTTCGCGCTGGACGAGCACGGGCGGCGTGACGACGTCGCTCATGGCTTCCCGGCTCCCGGCAGGGCGATGAAGTCCGCGGCGCGCTTGTTGCGGAACGCGTCGAAACCTTCGCGGAATTCCGGGCCGGTCAACAGCACGGCCTGGTCGTCGGCCTCGCGCTGGAACTCGGCTTCCAGCGAGGGTGCGGGCTCGTTCAGGCGCCGCTTCATGCGCGCAAAGGCGTCGGCGGGCAATTGCGCGAACGCGGCCGCCCGGGACACGGCGGTGTCCATCACCTGCGCATCGGCCACCAGCGTATCCGCGAGGCCGATGCGAAAGGCTTCCTCGCCCCCTAGCGTGTCGCCGCTCGAGAGGATGCGCCGCGCGTGCCCGAGACCGACGCGGCGCGGCAGCGTGAGCAATTGCCCCCAGTCCGGCGCGAGGCCGAGCTTGAGGAAGGGAAAGAGGATCTTCGTGCCCGGCCCGGCCACGATGTGGTCGCCCAGCAGCGCGAGGCCCACCACGGCGCCCGCCGAGAAACCTTCCATCGCGCTCACCACCGGGATGCGCGCGCCCGCGACCAGCCGGCACAGCTTGTGGATGTGGCGAAAGCGTTCGCGCGCGCCCTGCTCGTCCAGGCCCTCCATGCTCGCGACGTCGCCGCCGGCCGAGAACACGCCCTGCACACCGCCGAAGACGAGCGCGCGCACGCTGCTGTCCGCCAGGAGCGCGGGCAGCGCTTCGATGAACCCCTGGCGCACGTCGTAGTCGATCGCGTTGCGCTTGTCGGGCCGGTTGATGCGCAGCCGCGCGACGTGCGGCGCGGGACGGTCGACGAGGACGACAGGCTCACCCATCGCTCACGCGCCCTCGAGGCCGACGATGGACACCGAGCACACGTTCTGCGAGGGCTGGCCGCCCAGGTTGTGCGTGAGGCCGATCGTGGGGTTGGCGAGCTGGCGTGCGCCGGCCCGGCCCTGCAGCTGCAGGTACAGCTCGTACAGCATGCGGATGCCGCTCGCGCCGATGGGGTGCCCGAAACATTTCAGGCCGCCGTCGATCTGGCAGGGGATGCGGCCCTCGGCGTCGAAGTCGCCGTTCAGGACATCCTTGTAGCCCTGGCCGGTTTCGGAGAGGAAGAGGTCCTCCATGGTGACGAGCTCGGTGATGGAGAAGCAGTCGTGCACCTCCGTCATGCTCACTTCCTTGCGCGGATCGCGGATGCCGGCCTCGTCGTACGCCCGCTTCGCGGCGATGCGCGTGGTGTGGACATAGCTGCCGTCCCATTCGCTCGACTGCAGCTCCCAGCCGTTCGACACCGCGACTTGCAGCGCCTTGAAGGTCACGAGGTTGCGCTTGCCGAGCTCGCGCGCGATCTCGGGCCGCGTGACGATCACGGCGGCCGCGCCGTCGGAGACTCCTGCGCAGTCGAAGAGGCCCAGCGGCTCCGCGATGATCGGCGCCTTCAGCACGGTCTCCTCGCTCACCGCCTTCTGGAAGTGCGCTTTCGGGTTCTTGGCGCCGTTGGCATGGCTCTTCACCGACACGTGCGCGATGGCGCGCTTGAGCAGGGCCGCGTCCACGCCGTGCCGCGTGCGGTAGGCCGACGCGAGCTGCGCGAAGTTCGCCGGCGCGACGGCATTGGGGTACCACTGCGGGATGTAGGTGCCCACGGTGGACATCGGCAGGCCGCCGTAACCCGTGTCCTTGAGTTTCTCGACGCCCACGGCCAGGGCGATGTCGCACGCGCCCGCGGCCACGGCATACACCGCGGCGCGGATCGCCTCGGAGCCGCCCGCGCAGAAGTTCTCCACGCGCGTCACGCCGATGTTGGGCAGGCGCAGCGCGATGCTGAGCGGCGTGCCGCCGCGGCCGGTGCCCACGTCGTCCATGTGCGTGGAGAACCAGGCGGCGCCGAGCTGCTCGGGCGTGATGCCCGCATCCGCCATCGCCTCGGTGTACGCCTCGACCATCAGGTCCTCGGGGCTCGCGTCCCAGCGTTCGCCGAACTTGCTGCAGCCCATGCCGAGGATGGCCACCTTGTCCTTGATGCCTGTTGCCATGATCGATTGCTCCGTTCAGTTCGCGTGGGGGATGGCGGCGGCGCGCGCGGGCGTGGCCTTCCAGAAATAGCGCGTGTAGCCGCGCCGCTCGTCCGTGTCCTTGATGCGGAACACCATCTCCATCGCGGTGCCCGCATCGACCTCGCCGACGTCCAGGTCGGTGAAGTCCATCAGGATGCGGCCGCCACCTTCGAAGTCGACCTGCCCGTAGTGGTGCGGCGGCGCCGGGTGGTAGGACAGGTACTCCGCCGACCAGCTCAAGACCTTCGCCGGACGGTCCGCGAGGGGATAGGGTTTCTGCGTGTCCTGCAGCGGCTTGCCCTGGTCGTAGGAGAGGCGCGACGGCGGGAAGTGCACGCTGCCCGTCACCTCGCAGCGCCCGGCCACCAGGCCCGCGAGCGCGGTGCGGTGGCGCCATGCGGTGGAGAGCGCGGTCTTCTTGTCCTGTTCGCCGCGCATGCCGCGCTCCAGCGCAAGCTGGCCCTTGAAGGCGAGGAACTTCGTGTAGTTGCGCTCCTCGGCGCCGCGCGCGAGCCAGCCGCTCACGCCGCGCGCGGGCCGGAACGAACCGATGGCCTCCGTCACGCGGAACACCAGCGCCTGCGCGCCGCTGCCGAACTGCGCGAGCAGGATGTGCGCGCCGGGCTTCGCGGTCTCGAGCAGGTGCGCGAGCACCAGCAGGCCGTGCGGCAGCCCGCTGTCGCCGACCTGGTCGGTCAGCATGGAGACGACCGCCTCCGCGCGGATTCCGCAGGCTTTCGCGAGCTGTGCATCCATCTTCGCGAAGGCCGAGGGGAAGATGAAGTGGTCGACCTGCCCGGCCTGCACGCCGGCCTGCGCCAGCGCCGAGGCGATGGCTTTCGGCGCGAGCTTGCCGATGCCCTCGTCCCGCACCCAGCGCTCTTCCCAGTGGTAGTCGGTCTCTTCGCCGGCCGAGCGAAAGTGGTCGACGAAGTCCACCGACAGCGTGCCGCCGCCGAGGTACTCCGCGAGCACGTTCTCGCTGCCGATGAGCAGCGCCGCCGCGGCGTCGCCGTACTCCAGTTCCTGAGCGCTGCCGGCCAGGGTCTTGCGGTTGTCGGCGGCGACGACGAGCGTGCTGCCGCCGCCTGCCTTCACGCGCGCGACGGCCTGCGCCACGGCGGAGAGCGCGGCTCGCTGCGAGCCGCCGAGGTCGATCGCATCGACGTCGTCGGCCAGCGTGAGCGCGCCCGCGACCACGCCTGCGTTCAGGCGCTCGACAAAGGGCAGCGTGTCGGAGGCGAGCATGAGGCCGCGCACCCGCCGGCGGTCGCCCGCCGCGCCCAGGCAGTCGCGCGCGGCGGCCACCGCCATGGTGATGCTGTCTTCATCCCAGTTGGCCATCGCGCGCGTGCCCTTGCGGCCCGCGAACTGGGGCGCATACCAGGCATTGGCCTGCGCGACGGCCTGGCGCGAGAGGCGCAGCCGCGGCACGTAGCCGCCGAATCCGGTGATTCCGATCATGGGTGGGTCTTTCGGGAAGGGGCGGCGCCCAGGTGCGCCGCGAGGAACTGTCCGCCACCGGCGAGCGCCTGCCGCGCCTGCGCAAGCTCGCCGGGGAACTGCTGGAACACATGGATCATTCCGGGCCAAGCCTGGCACTCGGCCTGCCCGCCCGCCTCGCGCACCTTGCGCGCGAAGTCCTCGGAGTCGCTGAGCACCGTCTCGCGGTCGCCGACCTGCAGCAGCAAGGGCGGCAGCGCGCGCAGTTGCGCGGGCGACGCCATCAGGGGCGAGGCGAGCGGGTCGTTCGCTTCGGCGCCCGCGCCCAGGTAGTTGCGCGCCATCATGACGATCATCGGCCGCTGGTGGATCGGGTCGGCGGCGGCGCGCGTCTCGTAGCTCGCACCCGCGGCGGTGAGGTCCGTCCATGCGGACATGAGGAAGGCGGCTGCGGGCAGCGCCTCGCCGCGCGCCTGCAGGGAAAGAAGTGCGGAAAGCGCGAGGCCACCGCCTGCCGAATCGCCTGCGAGTGCGATGTCCTTCGCTGCGAAGCCCTGCGAGCGCAGCCAGCCGAGCGCCGCGAGCGTGTCGTCCAGCGCGGCCGGGTAGCGATGCTCCGGCGCGAGCCGGTAGCCCACGCCCAGCACGCGCACGCCGGACGCGGCGGACAGTTCCGCCATGAGCTCGCGGTGCGACGCGAGCGAACCGACCTGGAAACCGCCGCCATGCAGGTAGACGATGGCCCGGTCCGTGCGAACACCGGGGGCGGCGACCCATTGGCAGGGCACGCCCGCCGCATCGACGGGCTCGACGCGCGCATCGCCGCCTGCCGAGAAGAGTGCGTCCCAATCCGCGCGCATCTGCGCCACGGGCGTGTCGCGCCTCCACTTGCCGTACACCGCTTTCACGCGCGCGATGACCTCGTCCACGGCCGCGCTGGAACTTGTCTCGCTCATGCGCCCGCCCCCATGCCGCCCGAGACGCCCAGCGCCTCGCCGGTGATGAAGCCCGCGGATTCGCTCGCGAGGAATGCCACGGCCGCCGCGACTTCCTCCGGTGTGCCCAGGCGCCCTGCCAGCGTCGCGCCGGTCATCGCGGCCAGCAGCTTCTCGCCGCCCTGCGCCACGGCCTGCCGCAGGAGCGGGGTATCGATCGGACCCGGCGCCACCACGTTGGCGGTGATGCCCTTTGCGCCGTTCTCGCGTGCGATGGACCGTGTGAAGGCGATCACGCCGCCCTTGGCCGCCGCATACACCGCCCCGCCGCGGGACCCGAGGCGGCCCGCCTCGGAGGCGACGTTCACGATGCGGCCGTAGCCGGCGGCCTGCATGCCGGGCAGCACGGCGTGCGTGGTGTTGAACACAGCTTCGAGGTTCACCGCGAGCAGCCGGCGCCATTCGACCGGCGTGGTGCGCGTGAAGAACGCGTGCTGGTCGATGCCCGCGTTGTTGACGAGGATGTGGAAGGGGCCGTGGTCTGTCACCGCCGCAGCCACCGCGTCGAAATCCGTCACGTCCAGCGTGACCGCGATGCCGCCGACTTCCTGCGCCAGCGCTCGCGCCGCCTCGGCCTGCAGGTCCGCGATGGCGACCACAGCGCCGCCCGCGGCCAGGCGCCGCACGATCGCCGCGCCGATGCCGCTCGCGCCGCCCGTGACGAGCGCGCGGCGGCCCTGCAGTTCGCCCGTGGGCGATCCGGCGACCGCAGCCATCAGCGCCCCGTAAAGCGCGGGGCGCGCTTCTCGATCACCGCCGCGAGGCCTTCGCGCGCGTCGGCCATGCCCGAGAGCGTGGCCTGCGTGTTGTTCTCTTCCGGCATCGCCGCTTCCACGCCCTGGCCGATGCCGCTCCAGAGGAGCCGCTTGGTGTGCGCGAGCGCGGCCGGCGCGCCCTGCGCGAGCTCGCGCGCCAGCGCCCAGGCCTCGCCTTCCAGGCTCGCATCCGGCACCACGCGCGTGATGAGGCCGATCGCCTTCGCTTCGGCTGCGGGAATCACCGGGTTGAGCATCAGGATCTCCATGGCCTTGCGCAATCCGACGAGCTGGGTGAGCGTGACCGACACGCCGGCGTCCGGCACCATCGCCACGCGCGTCGCGCCGGCGAGGAATTTGGCGGATTCGCCGGCAATGACGAAGTCCGACGAGCACACGAGCCCCATGCCGCCGCCGCCGGCCGCGAAGCCCTGCACGGCGGACACCACCGGCGGGTTCATGCGCATCAGGAGCGCGGCCGCCATCTGCAGGTACGAGGTGGCGACGCGGATGTAGTCGGGCAGCTGCTCCCCTTTGGAGAGGAAGGTGTGCACGTCGCCGCCGGCGCAGAAGTTCTTGCCCGCGCCTGTAATCAGCACAGCGCGCACGCGGCCGTCCCCGTGCACTTCCATGAGCGCCTCGTGCAGCGCCTTCAGCAGCTCGATGTTGAGGCCGTTGGCCGACTCGGGCCGGTTGAGGCGAACGTGCGCCACGCCATCGTCGTGGACGGTGAGCAGCACCGGACCGGTAGTGGAGGATGTCATCGCGTTCACCTTTGTCCGGTTCAGATCAGGAAGGCCATGGACCACAGGGCCGTGCCGTTGTTCACCAGCACCACCTTCTTGCGCGCCATGCGAAAGCCTTCGCCCTCGCGCCGCAGCGTGTACTCGTTGCGCGACGCCCAGATGGTGTCGCCGCGCACGTGCGACTCGAAGACGATCGCGTTGGAACACACGCGCACTTCCTTGCCGTCGTCGCCGATCACCTCGATGTTCGAGACCACGCGGCGCAGGCCCGAACGCGGCGTCTGGCTGAAGCGCTTGCCGGTGTGGAACTGGCGGATGCGCAGCGCGATGCGGGAGCGGTTGTCGTAGAGGATGGACATCTCCTGCTCCGGGTCGCCGCCCTCGCCGTTGGCGGGCACCCAGTACACGCCGTCGTCGGTCCAGAGGGCTTCCCAGGCGTCGTACGCATGCTCGTCCTGCAGCCGCGCTTCGCGGTAGATGAATTGCGTGACGTCTTCCAGCGTCGCGCGTTGCTCGGGCGTCATGGCCATCACGCGGCCTCCATCAGCGCGCGGTAGTGGCGCCAGATGCCGCGGCTGGGCGTCTCGTCCGTGGCGTCGCCGATGCGAAAGCCGTTCTCGTCGCGCCGCTCGCGGTGGCGGCCACGGCCGAGATAGAGCCATTCGGGATTCTGCGACTGCACGCCGAGCTGCGTGCGCTCGTACATCTCCGCGTCGTCGGCCAGCAGGAAGCCGGCCGGGCCGACCGAGCCCATGGTCTGCTGGCGCATGCGGCGGTTCAGGTCGGGCGCGCCCTTGAACTGCAGCGCCGTCACGTGCTGCACCGTCTCGTTCACCGCGATCGGCTGGATCACGAAGATCTGGATCTCCGCGATGAACAGGTTCGGGAAGATCATGATGTGCGGCGTGCCGTCGATCATGATCCTGCGCGCCTTCTCCTCGCCGTAGGCCGCGTTCATCTTCTGCGTGTACTCGGGGAGCTTTTCGGCGGTGGTGCCGAACCAGCTCATCGGTACGTCGCGCTTGCGGAATTCCGGGCGCAGGTCGTTCTCGGTGTGGCCGTTGCCGAAATCGCGCGAGACGGCGGTGGACTCGCTGCTGTAGAGCGTGCCGATGCCGCTTTGCGCTACCTCGAAGATGGACGCGTGCACGAAGGAGGGGTGGTAGCCGTCGGTCTCGTTCTCCACCAGGAATTTCCAGTTGGAGCGGACCTTGTGCTTGAGGAAGCCGGCCGTGACCTGCACTTCGCCTTCGGGCGAGGTCTCGCAGACAGCGTCGATCGCCTTCATCGCGGCGCCCAGGTGTTCCTCGAGCGTCGGGCCCTCTTCGGCCATCGATCCGAAGACGAAGCCGCGGTAGCTCTGGACCCGCGCGACCTTGCCGAGGCCGAGCTTCGAGCGGTCCGCGTCCTCGTAGCCCGAAGGGAACGGGTAGCCCTTGAGCGCGCCGTCGTTGGCGAAGGTCCAGCCGTGGTAGGGGCAGGTGAACGAGCGGGCATTGCCCTTGTCCGTCACGCACACGCGGTTGCCGCGGTGCGGGCAGCGGTTGTGCAGCAGGTGGATCGATCCGTCTTTCGCGCGCGTCATGATCACCGGCTCCGGGCCGATGGACTTCATCACGTAGTCGTTCGGGTTCGGCACTTCGCTCTCGTGGCCCACATAGACCCAGGTGCGAAACCAGATCGCGGCGAGCTCCGCCTGGAAGATCGCGGGGTCGGTGTAGAGCGAACCATGCACGTGGTCGGCCTGCACGAGCTGGTCCCAGCGCGGTGCTGCCGAGCGGTCGGGGACGATGGGAATGACGGTTGCGCAGTTGTCCAAGACAGACCTCCACTCAGACGGAAAAATCAGGTTGTTCGCGGATCGCGTTGATGCAATAATAGTCCGACGAGACGGACTATGTCAACGGCTTTTTTGCCATCCGCCCCATTGGAAGAATTCGCCATGCCCCAGGTAGTTTTCATCGAGTACGACGGCTCGCAGCGCACCGTCGAAGCGCCCATCGGCAAGAGCCTCATGCAGGTGGCCGTGGACAACGGCGTGCCCGGCATCCTGGGCGACTGCGGGGGCTCCTGCAGCTGCGCCACCTGCCACGGCTATGTGGACCCTGCATTCGCGGACAAGCTGCCGCCCAAGACCGAGACGGAAATCTTCATGCTGGAGGGCGTGCCGGTGCTGAAGGAGGAAAGCCGCCTGTGCTGCCAGATCCGCATGCAGCCCGAACTCGACGGCATCGTGGTGCGGCTGCCGGAAGAGCAGGTTTGAGGGACAGGACGCAGAACTCGCAGAAACTACGCAGAACGAATACAGAAAATTCAATCGGAGTTTTCAAACCTTCTTGTCTTCTTCTGCGTAACTTCTGCGAATTCTGCGTACGGCCAAGTCCGATTTCATTCAATTCACGCGCCGCGCCCTGCCCTGCCAGAACGGATCGCGCAAGACGTTCTTCGTGATCTTCCCCGCCGCCGACACCGGCAGGCGCTGCGTGGTGACCTCCACCGACTTCGGGCACTTGTAGTTCGCGATCAGCGTGCGGCAGTGCGCGATCACCTCGGCCGCCGTCAGCGCGGCGCCCGGCCGCGGCACCACCACCGCATGCACGGCCTCGCCCCACTGCTCGTCGGGGATGCCGATCACCGCGCACTCGAGCACCGCCGGGTGCTTGTGGATCGCGTTCTCGACTTCGGTGGAGAAGATGTTCTCGCCGCCGGAGACGATCATGTCCTTCAGCCGGTCGACGATGTAGACGAAGCCGTCCTCGTCCATCCATGCGCCGTCGCCGGTGTACATCCAGCCGTCCGCCTTCACCGCATCGGTCGCGTCGGGCTTGCCCCAGTAGCCCAGCATGATGCCGTCGCCCCGCGCGGCGATCTCGCCCACCTCGCCGCGCGGCACTTCCTTCCGGTCGGGCCCGACGATCCTGACCTGCCAGCCATAGCTCGCGCAGCCAGCGGACTTCAGCCGCTTCGCCGTGGCGCCTTCGAGGGCGTGGTGCTCCCAGGCGAGCGTGGTGATGACGGACGAGGTCTCCGTGAGTCCATAGCCCTGGAAGAACTGCCAGGTCGGCAACCTGGCCATGGCGCCGCGCAGCACGGACTCGGGAATCGGCGAGCCGCCGTAGTGGCAGCGCTTCACGCTCGACAGGTCGTGGTCCGCAAGCGCGGGATCGTTGATCAGCGTATTGACCATCACCGGGATGAGCAGCGCGTAGTTGACCTGGTTGCGCTCGATCGCGCGCATCGCCGGCACCGGTTCGAACTTGGGCAGGATGACGTTGGTGCCGCCCGCCAGCGCCACGGTGAAGGCCGGCGAAGCCCCGCCCAGGTGGAAGAAGCCGGCGACGTGCATGTACACGGTCGCCTGCGACACCTGCAGGCAGCCGATCCAGTTCAGCGAAGCGAACAGGATGTTGCGGTGCGACAGCATCACGCCCTTGGGATGGCCGGTGGTGCCGCCGGTGTAGAAGATGCCGCACACCGCGTCCCCGCCTGCGCCATCGGGCTCCTGCGCCGGCTCCGCCTGCGCGAGCAGCGCTTCGGCGCCGTGCATGCCCTCGGGCGCCGGGCCCTCCCCGATGAAGATCGCGTGGTCCACGCCACCGTCGGCCTGCAGCGCCCGCGCGACGTCGGCGAACGATTCGTCGACGCACAGCACGCGCGCGTCGCAATCGCGCAGCGCATAAGTCGTCTCGGCCACCGCCCAGCGCGTGTTGAGCGGCACGAACACGCCGCCGGCCCAGGAGACCGCGTAGAACATCTCGAAGTACCGGTCGCTGTTGAGCGAGAGGATCGCGACGCGCGCGCCCTCGCGCACGCCCAGGGATTGGAGCGCGGCGGCAAGACGCTGCACGCGGGCGAGCGTCTCGCCCCAGGTGCGCGAGCGTTCGCCGAACACGGTGCTCGTATGCGAGGCATGGAGCTGCGCGGAGCGCTGCAGCGAATGGACGAAATTCATGGGGCTTCCCGGTACTCTGTTAACCCGGCCTCGCGCCGGAATCCACGTCTTCCTCACTGGCGCGCGTCATGCCGGACAGGTCGGCCCGCGGCGTGAGGCGCTTTTCCACCGCGAGTGCGTCGCGCAGCGTCGCGCGCACGAGCAGGTCCAGCTCGCGGCGCAGCGCCGGTGCGGGCGCGGCATCGGCACCGGGCTCGAAGAGCCAGTCCGTCAGGCGCGCCACCCGGCGCTCGGCGTTGCGCAGCGCTTCTTCCAGCTGCGCCTGCGTGGCCTGCGGCGGCAGCGCAGGCGCGGGATCGACCGGCGGCGCCACACCCGCCGACAGCGCACGCTGCACGACCGCCGCGCATCCCGCTTCGAGCACCGCGATGCGTTCGCGCAGCAGCGCCGGCGACCACACCGCCATGCCCTGCAGCTTGTCCAGCACGTCGATCACGCCGGCGAACTGCGAGTGCGCCGCATCGGACACGAGCTCCGGTGCCACGCCTTCGCGCAGCGAATTGCGCAGGGTCTCGATGAGGCCGGCCAAGGTGCTCACGGCAGCTCCCCGATCAGGCGGTTCAATTCCATCAGCGCCGGCGCCACCTGGAAGCCGATCACGGCCATGCGCACGTCGCTCGCGCGGCCGGCATCGACGCGCCGCTGCGCGCCGATCTGGATCGCGCACATCTTGAACTGCACCATCACGTCGTAATAGCGCAGCACCGCGGGACGGATGCGGATGCCGCTCCTTTCCTGGTAACGCGAGTGGAACGCCTCGCGGTCGAACAGCCCGCCGACCCGCGCGGTGCCGGCCGCGAAGGTGCGCGACTGCGCCCAGGCGAGGTCCTCGTGCGGATCGCCCAGGTGCACCGTCTCCCAGTCGAGGATCGCCGTGATGCGCCCGTCCTGCTGCAGGAAGTTGCCGACGCGGTAGTCGCCGTGCACGACGGTGACATGTTCGGCTTGCGGTGCGTTCGCCTCGAGCCAGCGCTGCGCGTAATGCATCTGCGGGTGCGCGCCGTCTTCGCCGAGCCCGGCATGCCGCGCCCAGTGCCGCACCTGGTGGCGCGCCACCTCGGACGCCGGCACGTTCCCCGCGAGGCCGTCCAGCCCGCCGCGCCGCCAGTCGAAGGCGTGGATCGCGGCCAGGGCGTCGGCGAAGTCCTGCGCGAGCGACGGCTGCACCTGCGCGCCATCGGCCGCGCCCGCGCCGCGCCAGGGCATGGGCGTGTCGCCCGCGACGAGGTCGGCCACCATGAAGGGCGCGCCGAGGATCGTCTCGTCGTCGCTGTAGCCGTGCACGCGCGCCACGGGAAGCGCGGGCACGTCGGCGAAGGCCTGGAGCGCCAGGTATTCGGGGCGCGCCGTATAGGGCGCGAACAGGCCGCCGGGGTCGCCCAGGCGCAGCACGAGCGGCAGCGTCCGGGCGTCGTTGCCCTCGCCGACCTCCGCGGTCAACCCGATCGTGGTCCACGAAAGGCCCACCGGAAACCGACGGAAACCCCGCACGCGCACCGGCTTGTGCCAGAGGCCCTGCAGGTAGTCCTGCAGGCGCGCCTGCAGGTCGGCCCGGGTCTGCGGCATCGCGGCCCTCACTCCGCCGGCGACGCCACCGCGGGCGCGGACGCCCCGGGGGCGGACTTGCGCGCGGTGCGTTCGCGCACCTTGTCCGCCAGGCGGCCGATCGTCCCCGTGACGCCCGTGGGCGCGAGGAAGACGACGACGATGAGCATCGCGCCATAGACGGCCGAGGTACCGGTCTTGGAAATGTGTTCTGCCAGTGTGGGCAGGAACTCGATCACGATGGCGCCCAGCACCGCGCCCCACAGCGAGTAGAGGCCGCCGACGATCGCGCCGACCAGCATGTAGAGCGACAGGTACACGTCGTAGCTGTCCGGGGAGACGAACTGCGTCACCACCGCGCTGCATGCGCCGGCCACGCCGGTGATCAGCGCCGACAGGCCGAAGGCGATGCACTTGATCCGCGCGACGTCCACGCCCATCGCGGCGGCGGCCACCGGGTTGTCGCGCGCGGCGCGCATGGCGCGCCCGAGCCGCCCGCGCACGAGCTGCGCCGCGCCGGCGAAGCACAGGAGCACCACGCAGATCGTGAGCGCGTAGAGCCACTGGTCGGGCGACAGCGGCAGGCCGAACGGCGCCTTCGGCTTGTCGAGCACGATGCCCTGGACGCCGCCGGTCCACGGCGCGAAGACCTTGTAGCGGATGAGCGGCGGAACCGCCATCGCGAGGCCGAAGGTGGCGAGCGCGAGGTGGTGCGTCGACAGGCGGATCGCCGGGATGCCGAACAGGTAGCCGAACACGAAGCACAGCGCCGCCGCCGGCACGATGCTGGCCCAGTACGGCAGGCCGAAGGAGGCGATCAGCACGGCGGCCGAATAGCCGCCGAACGCGAAGAACGCGCCCTGCCCCAGCGAGATCTGCCCGACGAAGCCGGTGAGCAGCACGATGCCCAGGAGCGCCAGGGCGTAGATCGCGAGCGAACTGAGCTTGAGCAGCTGGTAGCCGCTCGCCGCGAAGAGCGGCAGCAGGAGGACGCCCGCGAGCAGGACGTTGCGCGCGGCCGGGTGGCGATGGAAGAAGTTGGACATGCGCGGACTCGGGACGCTAGACACGGGACACGATGCGCCGCCCGAAGACACCCGAGGGCCAGACGAGGAGCACGAGGATGATGAGCACCAGCGCGGCAGGCAGCTTGAGCTCGGTGCCGATCACGTAGGCGCCGAGGATGTTCTCCAGGATGCCGACGACGATGCCGCCCACCATCGCGCCGCCCGGGCTGGTGAGCCCGCCGAGCAGGGCGCCCGCAAAGCTGTAGATCAGCACGCCGCCCATCATGTCCGGGTCGAGGTAGGTGATGGGCGCGACCATCATGCCCGCCACCGCGCCCACCGCGCTCGCGCCGCCCCAGCCGAGCGTGAACATGAGCGGCACCGGGATGCCGGAGAGCTGGCTGGACGCCGGGTTGAATGCCGCGGCGCGCATCGCGAGGCCCAGGCGCGTGTAGCGGAAGAAGAGGAAGAGCACCAGCAGCACCGCCAGGTTCACGCCCAGCATGCCGAGCGAATGCACGGAGATCATGCGCGAGAGCCCGGCGATCTCGCCCTTGAAGGGGCTGGGGAACTGCTGCAGCGCATTGCCGAAGATCGCGCCCGCGAGGCTGTGGAAAATGAGCAGCAGCCCGATGAACACCGCGATCACCGACAGCGGCGGGCCGCCCGAGATGCGGCGGATCACCAGCAGTTCGACCAGCGCGCCGATGGCCAGCGCGATCGCGACCGTCGCCAGCGCGGCCAGCCAGTACGGCAGGCCGGCGGCGATCAGCCACCAGGCGATATAGGTCGAGAACATCGCCATCTCGCCCTGCGCGAAATTGATCTTCTGGGTGGACTGGTAGATCATCACCAGCGCGAGCGCGAGCGAGCCGTAGATGCTGCCGGTGGCGATGCCACCGAGCACCTGTCGCAGGAAGATGTCGAATGCGTCCAAGCTCAGGCTCCCAGGTATGAGTTCTGCACGGTTTCGTTCTCGCGCAGCTGCGCGGAGTCGCCGTGCAGGGCGACGCGTCCGGAATCGAGCACGTAGGCGTAATCGGCGGTGCGCAGCGCGAGCTTCGCGTTCTGCTCGACCAGCAGGATGGAGACGCCCTCGCTGCGGTTGATCGCACGCAGCACCTCGAAGATGCGCTCCACCACCAGCGGCGCGACGCCGAACGAAGGCTCATCCAGCAGCAGCAGCTGCGGGCGCGGCATCATCGCCCGCGCGATCGCGAGCATCTGCTGTTCGCCGCCCGACAGCGTGCCGGCCTGCTGCAGCCGGCGGGGCTTCAGCGCCGGAAAGATCTCGTACATGCGCTCGGCCTGCTCGCGCACCTGCGCATCCCGCGGGAGCAGCCAGCCGCCCACCCGCAGGTTGTCCTCGACGCTCAGTTCCGCGAGCGTGCCGCGGCCGTCGGGCACGTGCCCGACGCCCAGCTTCGCCACCGCATGCGGGGAGCGCGATGCGAGCGGCTCGCCATCGACCAGCACGCGGCCGGCCGAGGCGCGCAACACGCCGGAGATGACGCGCAGCGTCGTCGTCTTGCCCGCCCCGTTCGCGCCGAGCAGGGCCGTGATGCCGCCGGCGGCCACACGCAGGCTGACGTCCTTCAAAACCGAGGTCGCGCCGTAACTCGCGAAGACCGATTGCAGTTCCAGCTTATGCGGCATGCTCGGCCCCCAGGTAGGCGCGGATCACTTCCGGGTCGCGCCGCACCGCCTCGGGCAGGCCCTCGGCGATCTTGCGGCCGAAGTCCATCGCCACGATCCAGTCGCACAGGCGCATCACCAGCGGCACGTTGTGTTCGATGAGGAGGATGGTGGTGTCCATCTCGTCGCGAATGCGCACGATCATGTCGCTCAGCGTTTCGAGCTCCGCATGCGTGAGGCCGGCCGCCGGTTCGTCGAGCAGCAGCACCTTGGGACGCGTGGCCATGGCGCGCGCGAGCTCGATGCGCTTCTGCACGCCGAACGGCAGTTCGGCCGCGCGCACCTGCGCATAGCCGGAGAGCCCGAAGCGGGCCATGAGGGCCTGGGCGGTTTCGCGCGTGGCCGCCTCTTCGGTGCGTACGCCGCGCAGGTTGAGGATCGACGGCACCACGCCGGCACGCGTGGTGCTGTAGGAGCCGACCAGCACGTTCTCGAGCACCGTGAGCGTCGGGAACAGCGCCACGTTCTGGAAGGTGCGCCCGATGCCGCGGGCGACCATCTCGTGCGGCGGGCAGCCCAGGAGCGAGCGTCCGTCCAGCTCGATGCGGCCCTCCTGCGGCACGATGAGGCCGCTCAGGCAATTGAACGACGTGGTCTTGCCGGCGCCATTCGGGCCGATGATCCCGCAGATGCTGCCCCGCGCGACGGAGAAGGACACGCCGTCCAGCGCCGTGATGCCGCCGAAGCGCACCGACAGGCCGTGCACCTGCAGCAATGCGGCTTCATTCACTCGACATGACCTTGCCGAAGAGCTGCCAGTTCGCGCCGTCGAAGCGCCACATCATCATCTGCGTGATGGGGTGGTAGTTGGTGGGCGAGGTGTTCACCTTGATGCCGGGCAGCAGCAGCGGCAATTCCAGGTCCTTGAGGTTCGTGGCCTGGCGCATGATGTTTTCGCGCGTGAGGTTGTCGCCGCAGCGCCGCAGCACCTCGGCCAGCGTCTGCGCGAGGCTGTAGCCGTAGGCATAGTAGAAATCCGTCGGGTCGCCGTTCGGCGCGTACTTGCGCATGAAGGCGCGGAAGTCGTTCATGCCCGCGTCGTTCTTCCAGGCCGGATCGCTCGGGTCCTTCAGGAACTGCGCCGACAGCATGCCGACCGACTTGTCGAAGCCCGCCGGCTTGAGCGTCTGGCCCATCGTGTTGGAGGCGCCCGCCATCAGCATCATCGGCTTCCAGCCGGTGTCGTACGCCATGCGGATCGCCTGCGCGGTGAACTTCGGGATCGAGATCAGCACCAGTGTGTCGGCCTTGGCCGCCGCGAGCGTGGTGAGCTGCGAATCGACCGTGGCGTCGGTGGGCGTGTAGGTGGCGGTGGCGACGACCATGGATTTCGCCTTGTCGCCGAGCCCTTCCATCAGGCCCTTCAGGTAGTCGCGGCCGAAGGCGTCGTCCTGGTAGAGGATGCCCACGCGCGCGGCCGGCTTGTTGGCCAGGATGTACTTGCCGTAGATGCGGCCCTCGATCGTGCCGGAGGCGGCGAAGCCCAGCGTCCAGGGATAGGCCGGGTCGCCCAGCTCGTGCGCGGTCGCGGCGAAGAAGAGCTGCGGCACCTTGTTGTCGTTCAGGTACTTGCGGATCACCGTGTTGTTCGCCGCGCCGAGCGTGCCGAACATCAGCGCCACGCCGTCCTGCTCCACCAGCTTGCGCGTGATCTCCAGCGCCTTGGGCGGCGAATACGCGTCGTCCTGGCTCAGCAGGTTGACCTTGCGGCCGTTGATGCCGCCACGCTCGTTGAGCATGGCGAAGTAAGCGACCGCCCCCTTGCCGATGCCGGAGAAGCCGGACGCCGGCCCGCTGTAGGGCATGGTCTGGCCGATCTTGATCTCGGTGTCGGTGACGCCGGGCGCGTACTGCTTCTGCGCGAACGCGCTGCCCGCGAAGGCAAGGGCGGCGGCGAGCACCGCCGTGAAAGTGGATCTACCCCAAACGGACTTGCTCATGAGACCTTTCCGGGCGGCGGCCGCCCTTTTTTCAAATCTAATTTAGATTTTATATTTGTTCGCAGCGCGGCGCAAGTGCGCGCGTGTTCAGAAGCTGTGGCGCACGCCCAGGTCGAAGCCGCGCGAACGGGCATTGGGTGCGGTGACCGCCTGGTTCAGGCCGAAGGCGGCGCCCCCCTCGTTGTCGATCACGGCGCCGGTGGCGTAGACCGCGGTGCGCTTGCTGAGGTTGTGCACGTAGCCGACGGCGAGCTTGGTCGCCTTCGGCCGGCCGGGCGCATCGGTCTCGTACGCGGACACCGACGCGCGCCACTGGTGGATGCCCACCGCCGCCGTCAGGCCGAGCAGGTAGCCCTTGGCCGTGACGGCCCCATTGCGGTCGCGCACCAGGTGGCCCATGACCCGGACGACGCCGAAGTCGTAGGCGCCGCCGAGGTTCGTCTGCCGTAGGTCGCCGGCGACGTTGCGTGTGCGGCCGGTGGCGGCGGCGACGGACCAGGCGGGCGCTGTCCAGCCCACCCGGACGCTGGCCCCGTTGCCGCTGCCGGCATCGGCCGCGTTGCTCGCGTTCTCGCCCGCGTACGCCATCGCGCCGACGTTGAGCCCCTGGAGCGACTGGCCGGTCGCGAACGCGTTGAACGCATGGCCGTAGTAGTAGGCGATGGCGTTGGACGCGCGTACGCCGGTGGCGCCGGTGATCGCGCCGTTCAGCGTGTGCGTGGAGCCCACGCCGAGGTTGCCGAACGGGTCGTAAACCGGCAGGTTCCAGTACGAGGGCGTGTAGTCCCGGCCCAGGCGCAGCTCGCCGAGCGGGCCACCGAGGCTGAGCGTCGAGCGGCGGTTGAAGGTGAGGCCCTGCGAGCCCGCGAGCGCCGCGGCGCCGCCGCTCGCCTGGTTGTTGGTGTTGGTGGGCGTGCCTGCGCCCGAGTCGGGCTGCAGCATGGAGTCCAGCCAGAAGCCGGCGCGCAGTTGCCCGCCCAGGTCCTCGACGCCGGTGAAGCGCAACTGGCTCGCGCCGATGCCGCTGCTGCCCACGAAGGATTTGTTCGCGATGCTGCCGGAGCCGTGGGCGAGGTTGATATCGACGATGCCGCCGATCGTGACGTTCGATTGCGCGCAGGCGTTGCCGGCGGCGATGCACGCCGCCGTGGCGAGCGCGAAGTGTGAAAGTTTCATGGAGGTCCTCATGCGTGTGGAGTGATGCCCAACTCGGGGCATGGGGACGATAGGGCTCGCGCGCCCCCGCGTCTGCCCCTCCGAAGCGCTACGCATCACACCTGTTGCGCGCGGGGACGAAATGAAATATAGACCGTCTGAACGGACTATTTATCGCCGCGGGAACGCCGGCGCAGCGACCAGGCTTTCAGGTACCAGTTGAGGAGGTCGCGCTCGCTGCCGAAGGAGAGGCGCTGGTAGGCGCGCTTGCGGTAGCTCTTGACGGTTTGCTCGCTCAGGCCCAGGTCGATCGCGATGCCGACCGTCGAGATGCCGAACAGCACGCGCGCCATGACTTCCGCTTCGCGGCCGGTGAATTGGCGGGTCGCCGCGAGGCAGGCCTCGATCTCGGGGAGGCTGGTGAGCGCCTGCTCGAACGCCTCGCCACCTCTCTGCCCGCGGTGGCGCCTGGTCCAGGACCAGCTGCAGGTCATGAGGGCCGACGGGGCCAGTACGGGTCGCGCAGCACGTTCTTGCGGATCTTGCCGACCGGGGTGGTGGGCAGCGGCTCATCGCGAAACTCCAGCGAGCGCGGCACCTTGTAGCCGGCGATGGACTCGCGGCAGTGCGCCACCAGCTCGGCCTGCGTGGCCGTGGCGCCGGCCTTGAGCACCACCACCGCATGCACGGCCTCGCCCCACTGCTCGTGCGGGATGCCGAACACGGCCACCTCGCGCACCGCGGGGTGCGAGTAGAGCGCGCGCTCGACCTCGACGGAATACACGTTCTCGCCGCCCGAGACGATCATGTCCTTGATGCGGTCGACGATGAAGACGAAGCCGTCGGCGTCCATGTAGCCGCCGTCGCCCGTGTGCATCCAGCCGTCCGCGAGCACCGCGGCCGTGGCTTCCGGGTCGCGGAAGTAGCCGGTCATGAGCGCGCCGCTGCGCACTGCGATCTCGCCCACTTCGCCCACGCCGGCGCGGCTGCGGTCCGGCCTGCGAATCTCCACCTGCACGCCGATGGCCGCCTGCCCGGCCGAACGCAGCTTGCTGCCGCCCGGGCGGTCGGCCGCATGATCGCGCCAGCGCAGCATGGTGGAAAAGCCCCCCGTCTCGGTCATGCCGTAGATCTGGAAGAACTTCCAGCCCGGAAGCTTGCGCATCGCCTCGACCAGCAGCGCCTCCGGCATGGGCGCGCCGCCGTAGATGCAGGCCTGCATGCTGCTGAAATCGTACGTGCCGAAGTCCGGATGGTTCATCATCATGTTGACCATCGTCGGGATCAGCGTCGCATTGGTCGCGCGGTGCTCGCCGATGGCGCGCATCACCGGTTCGGCCTCGAACTTCGGCAGGATGATGTGCGTGCCGCCCGCGAGCGTGATGTACCAGAGCGGGCTCGCGCCGGAGAAGTGGAAGAAGCCGCCGACGTAGAGAAAGCGCAGCGACTCGATGGACGGCAGCATCGCGAGGTAGCAGATCGAGGAGTACACGATGGCCCGGTGCGAGAGCGCCACGCCCTTGGGACGCCCGGTCGTGCCGCCGGTGTAGAAGATGACGTAGAGCTCGTCGTCCTTCACGCAGGCGTCGGGCACCGGCGCCGCCGCATCGAGCAGCGACTCGAGCGACAGCATGCCGGCCGGCGGCTCGCCCCCGCCCATGAACACGAGGTGCGTGAGCGAGCCGCAGCGCGTCTTCAGCTCGAGCGCCTGCGCCACGTAGTGTTCGTCGACCAGCAGCAGCCGCGCGCGTGAATTGCCGATGGCGTATTCGTTCTCCGCGATGGACCAGCGGATGTTGAGCGGCGCCAGCGCGCCGCCGGCCCAGGGCACGGCGAAGAAGAGCTCGAGGAAGGTGTCGCTGTTCATCGAGAGCACGGCGACGAGGTCGCCGCGCTGCAGCCCTAGCGACTGGAAGGCGCCGGCCATGCGCGGCACGCGCTGCGCGATCTCGCCCCAGGTGCGCTCGCGCCCGCCGCTGATCGTGGCGACGCCGCCGCGCGAGAGCGCGTGCGCCTGCATGAGCATCTGGGTGGCCTGCATGATCGGCGGATTCTCCCCTGCCCCGTTCAGGCCGCTGCGGCCGCGGCCACGGGCAGCTGCATGAGTTCCTGCAGCACCGAGGTCTCCATGTAGGCCTCGTCGCGGCAGAGCTGGTTGCCGCGCACCATGCAGATGTCCATGCCGCGCACGACGCGCGAAGGCCCGCCTTCGCGGCGGCTGATCCTGCAGTCCCACAGCACGGCCTGCCCGTCGAGGCCTTCGAGCCGGTACTCCTCGGTCACCACGAACTGCATGTCCCAGCGCTCGAAGAACTTGCGCAGGTACCGGCGCAGGTTCGCCTTGCCGATGATGCGCTTGCCGGTCTTCGGGTCGCAATAGATCACGTCGTCGGTGTAGGTGTCCAGCGTGGCCTCGAGGTCCAGCGTGTTCCACATGTCGATGCAGCGGCGCGTGGCGGCGAAGATTTCGGAATCGGTGAGCATGGCGTCTTTCCTTTCAGGCGGCGGGGGTGAGCAGGCGGTCGAGCGACGCGAGGTCCATGTAGGACTCCTCGCGGGTGATGAGGCCGCCGCTCATCTCGAAGAGGTTCATGCCGCGCTGCATCACGAGGCCCTCGCCCGGCGCGCCGTCCGCGCCGCGGCCGCGCACGGCGCACTCCCACAGCACGATGGAGGCGTTGCGGCCCTCGAGGCGATGCTCCTCCAGCAGCGCATAGCGCACGTCGAAGGCCTGCAGGAAACGCGCGAAGTGGCCGTGCAGCCCGGCCTTGCCGTTCACGCCCCCGGGGGTCTTCGTGTCCCAGTACTTCGCCTCGTCGGCGTAGAGGGCGACGGCGCGCGCGGCGTCCCCGCTCTCGAAGGCGGCGAAGCGCTCCTGCGCGATCCGGCTGATTTCCTTGGTGGGCAGCATTTCGGTGAGGTCCTTTGTCGTGGCGTGGGGATCTGTATATTTTCAAATCTAATTTAGATTTTATATTTGAACGGGGCGTTGGCGCAAGTCCCCGGCCAGCGGCGACAATCGCCCGCATGCAGAAATCCACCCTCCGCGCCGCGAAGGCGCCCGCGCCGGCGAAGCGCGCCAGGACCATGGCGCCGAAATCCGGCGCCTCGCGCGCCGCGGGCGAAGACGTGAAGAAGTCGGAAGCGACGCGCCAGCGCATCCTCGACGCCGCGGCGCTCGTGCTCAGCCGCGAAGGCTTCGCCGGCGCCAAGCTGGCCGACATCGCCGAACAGGCGCAGCTGAAGATCGGCACGCTCTACTACTACTACGAGTCCCGCGAGGCGCTGGTGGAGGCGGTGATGGTCGCGGGCGTCGAGCACGTGCGCGAGCACACGCTGGAGACGCTCGCCGCGCTCGACCCGAAGGCGCCGCCGGTGGAGCGGCTCTGCGCGGTGGTGGAGTCGCACCTTCGCTTCGTGCTGGAGATCTCCAACTACACGCAGGCGGTGATCCGCAATACGGGCCAGGTGCCGGAACACATCCGCACCACCCTGCGCCACGAGATCGGCAAGCACGGGCGGCTGTGGCAGGGCCTGGTGGACGCGGCGGCCGAGGGCACGCAGTTCAGCACGCGCTCGCAGCGCGATGCGCTGCGCCTGCTGATCCTGGGCGGCCTGAACTGGACCGTGGAGTGGTGGAGCGACAGCCGCGCGCCGCTCGACGAGGTGGTGGAGACCGCGCTGATGATGACGCGCGCCACCCTGCGACGCAGTGCGCCCCGTCCGGCCCGCTAGTTACCGCTAGCCGGCGTACGCCATCAGGCACTCCTGCGTGGCGGACGCCACGAAGCGGCCGTGCAGGTCGTGAAAGCACGCCATCGCGAGGCCGCGGCCGGCCACCGCGCGCGGGCTCACCGTCTCCACGTGCAGCCACTCGTCCACGCGCGGCGCCAGGTGCAGCCACATCGCATGGTTGAGGCTGGAGATGTAGAGCCTGCGCTCGCCGATGTCGCGCAGGTGCATCGAGAGGCTGCTGAAATTGAGCCACCAGTCGGAGATGTACGCGAACGCGGCCGCGTGCAGGCGGGAGTCCTGCGGCAGGGGCCCGCGCACCCGCATCCAGAAGCGGAAGCGCTCCGTGGCGGTCGCCGCGGAGAGTTGCCGCTTCGCATGCGGGATGCGGAATTCGACGCTCGGCTTGTGGTCGGCCGAATAGCCGCCCAGGCGCTCGATGCCTTCGCGCAGGCCCGCGTCGAGCTGCGCGAATTCCGGCAGGTCATGCGGATGCTCGCCGGCGGGCGCCGTCGTGGGGTCGGCGTGTTCCGGCGCCTCCAGCGGGACCGCGCAAGTCACCTGCGCATCCAGCAGGAGGCGGCCCTGCTGCGCGCCGCGCACGTGCCGCGAGGAAAAGCGCTTGCCGTCCTGCAGCGGCGTCACGGTGAAATCGATCGGCTCCTGCGGCATCGCGCCCTGCATGAAGAGAAACTGCATCATGGTCGGCGCGCGGTCCGCGGGCGCTTCCATCAGGGCCGCCGCCATGGCCTGCCCCAGCAGCTGGCCGCCGTACGAGCGGCCGTTGAGGTTCGAGTCGCCGAAGCGGTTGCGCCAGACGCCCGGCCCGCCGCCCGGCTCCAGCGCGAGCAGCGCGGGCACGTCGAGTTCGTTCCACTTCGCGAGCGCCATCGTCACTCCTGCGCTTGCGCCACGCGCCGATGGCCGACCGTGCGCGGTGCGATGCCGGGCTTGAGCCGCCAGTCGCTGCCGAATTCGGCGAGCCGGTGCGCGGGCATCGGCGTTTCCTCTGCGATGCCGCGCAGGCGCTGCGCGTACGCGTCGAGATAGGCGGCGCGCTTCTCGGGCGTGGTGTAGTGGATGGACCAGGCGGTGAAGGGATGCAGCACGTCGAAGCCAGCGTAGCCGAGCGTGCCGTGCTGCAGGTGCCAGAGGTTGATGTCCAGGTGCGCGAGCAGGCCGTCGGCCTCGACCATCTCCGGATAGCACGCGGTGGTGATCGCGGCCATCGCGCGCTTGCCCTTCATGCCGCCGGAATCGAAGCGGCGGCCGCTGCCGTAGACCAATCCGTTCACGAACACGCGGTCGACCCAGCCCTTCATGATCGCCGGCATCGAGAACCACCACAGCGGGAATTGCAGGATGAGCATGTCGCAGGCCTGCAGCTTGTCGATTTCCGCCTGGATGTCGGGGCTGAAGGCATGGTGCGCGCTGGCGTGCTTCTGCTCCCGGTCGTATTGCAGCGCATCGGGAAAGCGGCGCTCGGTGAAGTCGCCCGCACCGGCCACGGGGTTGAACTCCATGGCGTACAGGTCCGACACCACGACTTCATGGCCCGCTTCACGCAGTGTCGCCACGCCGCGGTCGAGCAGGGCACGTCCGAAGGACCGGGGTTCGGGATGGGCGAAGACAATGAGGACGTTCACGCATGATCTCCGGAAAGGAACACTCCGGAGATTCTATAATAAACCGACGTGACGGTTTGTTATTGTGACTGCAGCCGGTCCCGGATCACCTTCTCGAGCAGGCCGCCGTTGCGGAAGTACTCCAGCTCGCGTTGGGTGTCGATGCGCGCCCGCAGTTGCAGGCTGCGGCGCCGGCCGCCGGCATGCGTGATCGTGCAACGGATGGCCTGCCCGGGCGCCTCCATCGTGGCAATGCCCTGCAGGTCGATCGTTTCCATGCCGTTCAGCTGCAGGGTCTCGCGCGTGACGTGCGCGGGCAGCTCGAGCGGCAGCACACCCATGCCGACGAGATTGGAGCGGTGGATCCGCTCGAAGGATTCCGCGATCACCGCCCTCACCCCCAACAGGCGCACGCCTTTCGCCGCCCAGTCGCGCGATGAGCCCGCGCCATACAGCGCGCCCGCGACCACGATCAGCGGCACGCCCTCGGCGCGGTACCGGTCGGCGGCCTCGTGTACCGGCAGCAGCTCCCCGCCCGGCGCGTGCCGCGTGACGCCGCCTTCGGTGCCCGGCACGAGTTCATTGCGAATCCGCACATTGCCGAAGGTGCCGCGCACCATCACGTCGTGATTGAGCCTGCGCGCGGCGTAGCTCACGAAGTCGCGCGGCAGCACTCCCTGCGACTGCAGGTAGCGGGCGGCCGCGGTATTCAGCGGAATTTCCGCGACGGGCGAGATATGGTCCGTCGTCACCATGTCGCCGAACATGGCCAGGATTCGCGCACCCCGGATGTCCGAAGGCGCCCGAGCCTGCGCCTGGAGCTGCGCGAAGAAGGGTGGCTTGCGGATGAACGTGCTCGCCTCCCGCCACGGAAAGAGCAGCCTGCCGGTTTCGCGTGCGGCGCGCCAGTCAGCGCCGGATGCCTCGATCGCGGCATATCGCTGCGTGAACACGGCCGGCTTCACGCACGCGGCGACCACTTGCGCGACCTCCCCGTCGGGCGGCCAGATGTCGCGCAGATACACGGGCTTTCCATGCGCGCCTTCGCCGAGCGGCTCGCCCTCGATGTCCCTGGAGACGGTGCCGGCCAGTGCATACGCCACCACCAGCGGCGGCGACGCGAGGAAGTTCGCGCGCACGGCGGGATGCACGCGGCCCTCGAAATTGCGATTGCCCGACAGGACCGCCGCGGCGGTGACGCCGTAGGTGTCGATCGCTTCCATGGTTCGCACCGGCAGCGGGCCCGAATTTCCCATGCATGTCATGCAGCCGAACCCGGCGGCGTGGAAGCCCAGGCGGTCCAGGAATTCCTGGAGGCCGCTTGCATTCAGGTAATCGGCGACCGCCAGCGATCCCGGGGATAGCGATGTCTTCACCCACTCCCGCGTGCGCAGTCCGGCCCGCACGGCGTTGCGGGCGAGCAGCCCCGCCGCCACCATCGCGGATGGATTGGCCGTGTTCGTGCAACTCGTGATCGCCGCGATCACGACATCGCCGTCCTGCAACGTGGGGCTTTCCTTGCGGCCGCCCGGGAGCGACCGGCGCAGCGCGGCGGGCACCTGCGAAAGCGGCATGCGGTCCTGCGGCCGGCTCGGCCCCGCGACGGACCGCTCGACGGTCCGCAGGTCGAACTCGATCACCCTCGTGTAGTCGGACTCCGGCGCGCCCTCGCCTCCCCAGAGTCCCTGCGCCTTGCAATACATCTCGACGAGCGCGACGTGGCCCGGCGCGCGCCCCGTTTCGCGCAGGTAACGCAGCGTCTCCTCGTCGACCGGGAAGAAGCCGACGGTGCTGCCGATTTCCGGCGTCATGTTGGCGACGGTGGCGCGGTGCGGCGTGGAGAGCTTCGCCACCCCCTCGCCGAAGTACTCGACGAACTTCCCCACCAGGTCCTCGGTGCGCAGCAACTGCGTGAGGGTGAGCACGAGATCCGTCGCGGTGATGCCGGGGCGCAGGTGCCCGCTCAGCTTCACGCCGATCACTTGCGGCATGAGCATGGGGATGGGCTCGCCCAGCGCCGCATTCCCGCCCTCGATGCCGCCGACGCCCCACCCGAGCACGCCCAGGGCGTTCACCATCGGCGTGTGGCTGTCCATTCCGAGCACGGAGTCCGGGAAGGCAACCAAGCGCCCATTCACCTCCCGCGTGGTCACCACCGTGGCGAGCGACTCGATGTTCACCTGGTGGCAAATCCCGCTGCCGGGCGGGATCACGCGCAGGTTGTCGAACGCTCCCGCCCCCCAGCGGATGAATTCGTAGCGCTCCTGGTTGCGCCGCATTTCGAGCGCGAGGTTTTTCGCGGCCGCAGCTTCCTCGCCCCAGAACTCGACCATGCCGGAGTGGTCGACCACGAGGTCCACCGGCACCGTCGGATTCAGCCGGGCGGGGTCGCCCCCCAGGGACGCGAGCGCCTCTCGCATGGCCGCCAGGTCGCCCAGCAGCGGCACGCCCGACGAATCGGGCATGAGCACGCGGCCGAAGCGAAAGCCGATCTCCTGCGGGCTCTCGCGCCTGTCCAGCCAGGCCGCGATCGCGGCGATCGTCTCGTCGGAGGCGAGGCCTTCGGCGCGCAGGCGAAGCTGGTTCTCCAGGACGAGCTTCAGCGTCTTCGGCAGCCGCTCGATACCCGCAAGTCCCAGGTCGGCCTGCGCCGCCTTGAGGCTGTAGTAGTCATAGCCGGTGCCCGCTACCGCCAGCTGCTCAAGCATCAGGCATTGCCACCGCGCGCGTTTGCGCTGCGGCCTCGCGACCCGCGATGCGCCCGAAGGTCGCGCCGCGCAGCACCGACGTCGCGCCGGCGTATTTGCGGTAGTAGACGCCGACCAGCGCGCCGGCGGCGAACAGGCCGGGAATGCGGTCGCCTTCGGTGTTCAGCACGCGCGCCGACGAGTCGGTCTTGATGCCGCCGTAGGTGATGATGCTGGAAGGCACGACGGGATAGCACAGGAACGGACCCTGATCGATCGTGCGGGCCCAATGGAACTTCGGCGGCTCCACGCCCTCGGTGGCGAGGTTGTCACCGTCGAAGGGATCGAACGCGCCGGGACGGCAGCCTGCGTTGTATTCCTTCACCGTCTTCAGGAAGGTGTCGACAGGAATGTCCAGCTGCTTCGCCAGCTGTTCCAGCGTGGCCGCCTCGATCGGCTGCTTGTCGGTGTAGACGGCCTTCTTCCAGTCCGGGATGTCGTTGATCTTCGCGTCGACGATCACGTAGGCGATGCCGTCGCGCTGCTGCTGGATGCCGTAGCACAGGCGGTCGAAGTTGTCGTAGGTGGAGCTCGACGATTCGTTGGTGAATCGGCGACCCAGCTTGTTGACGACGATGCCGTACGGGAAGATGAGGATCTTCGCTTCGAAGCGGCCCGAGCGCTCGTCCACGGGCGTGGCATGGTACGCGTTGTAGTCGCCGCTCGGCGCGGCTCCGACGTCGATGGCCATGCGGATGCCGTCGCCGTGGTTGTAGTGGCAGCCGGGCGCCACGGGGCGGATGTTGGCCGCGCCGACGCCGACGTAACGCGCGAGCATTTCGTGGCTGCCTTCGAAGCCGCCGTTGGCCAGGATCACTGCCGGCGCGCGGAAGGTCACGGGCTTGTTGCCCTTGCCCATGGCGCGGACACCGACGACGGCCCCGCTGTCGTCCTGCACGAGCGAGCGTGCGGGCGTTTCGTAGAAGAACTGCACGCCACCCGCGCGAGCCTTCGCCATCAATGCGTCCATCATCGCGAGGCCGCCGCCGCTCGGGCAGATGAGCGGCGTGTCCTTGCGGCACGACAGCTGGGGCATCACGGTGGGGATGTAGCGAACGCCCATGCCTTTCAACCACTGCACGGCGGGAACGGCTTCGCGCGCGAAGGTCGCAATGTACTCCGGGTCCGTCACGTTGGTCGCGCGCACCTTGCCGGACCATTGCTCCGGCGCGGCGTCGAGCGCGCGCATGATGTTCGGGTCGGAGTTGGCGCTGCCGCACTCGGCCATGGCCGTTTCGAAATCGTCGGAGACTTCGTTCTCGTTCTTCAGGCGCAGGAAGGCCTCGGTGTAGCGCGTGCAGCCACCGCTCTCCTCGGCGGGCGAGCGCTCGAGCACGGCGACTCTCGCGCCGCCTTCCATCGCCGATACGGCGGACGACAGGCCTGCGATGCCGTGGCCTACGACGATCACGTCGAAGGCGTGAACCGCTGCTGTGGTTGTCATGTGTGGGTCTCCTTGGGATGTTGTGGCCGGACGCTCAGTCCGAGCCGAACCGGACCGCGTCGCTGGTCGTGACGCGGCAAAAACGCGCGATGCTGCCCATCGAATTCGCCTGCTCTTCGGGGGAATGCGCGGCGCAGCAGTCTTCCAGCACGACCATGTCGTAGTCGCGGTCGTGACCATCGCGCACCGTCGCCTGGACCACGGCCTGCGTGGACACGCCGCAGCAGTAGATGCGGCCGATGCCGAGGGTCCTGAGCTGCAATTCGAGGTCGGTCCCGTAGAAAGGGCTGACGCGATGCTTGACGACCTGCACGTCGTCGTCCAGCGGGCTCAGTTGCGGATGGATCTCCGTCCCCCAGGTGCCCAGCTTGAAGAGGCCTGCCTTGGGCGCGCCGCCGAACACCGGCGAGGCGGCCGGGCACTCCTTGTAGTCCGGCGAAAAGCCCACGCGCACATAACCGACCCGAATGCCCGCGGCGCGCGCTTTCCCGATCGCCGATGCGGTCTTGTCGAGGATGGCACGCTCGCGCACCTGCGCTCCGAGCGGCGACTTTCCGTTGGGTCCGTCCACATGGACGAGGTCGTTCTGCATGTCGAGGACGAGGAGGATCTCTTTTTTCATCGGGTGGGTCTCTTCTTGTTGCGGGCTGGCGGCGACTATAGGTGCGGCAGGCCCACGCAGTAAGATGGCGGGCCGCAACTTAGTCTTACCTTCCACGCAAGAATGAACCTGCTCGATTGCGCGCGAAGTTTCGTGACGGTCGCCGAACTAGGCAGTTTCGCGCGCGCTGCGGACCGGCTCGACCTCTCCGCTGCCGCGGTGTCGCGCCACATTGCATACCTGGAAGAGACGCTGGGCGAGAGGCTGCTGCAGCGCACGACGCGCAAGGTGCGGCTGACCGAGACAGGGCAGCTCTGCCTGGAGCGCTTCCACCGCATCCTCGGCGAGGTGGAGGACCTCACGCAGCTCGTGCAGGTGGGCCGCAGGAACCCGCAGGGGCTGCTGCGCATCAGCTCCACAACCCTCTTCTGGATGAAGCGCATCGCACCGGTGTTGCCGGAGTTCCTCAAGCGCTACCCGAAGATTTCGGTGCAGGTCAACCTGACGGAGCGAAACGTCGATCTCGTGGAGGAGGGTTACGACCTGGCGCTGCAGATCGAGCGCCCCTCGGGACATTCGCTGGTCGTGCGGTCGCTGCTCGTGCTCCACCGCATCCTTTATGCATCGCCCGCCTACCTCGAGAAGCACGGCACTCCGCGCAGCTACCTCGACCTGTCCGGCCACAACTGCCTGGTCTATGCGCATTCGGGGGAACAGGTGGAGTGGCGCTTTTGGGGTGGAGACGAGCCCGAGTTGCGCGTACCGGTGCAGGGCACCGTGCGGTCCAACGATGCAAACACGCTGCGCCTCGCCGCGCTCGAGGGCGTGGGCATCGGCCGCGGCCCCCTGTTCATCCTGGAGGACGATGTGCGCTCGGGCAGGCTCGTGCAGGTGCTGCCGGGCCTCAAGTCCGTGGATCCGGATCTGTGGGTCGTCTACCCCAGCCGCCGGCAGCTCGCGCCGAAGGTGCGCTTCTTCGTGGATTTCCTGGAGGAGCGCTGTGTTGCCCCGCACGACGGGCCGGCATGAATCGATTATCTCGCTCCACGCAACTGTGAATTCAGCAACGGCCTCTTGAAGGGAAAGGACGCTTGGCCGAAAGTCCGTGCACAAGCGCATCCCCACAGGAGACATCCATGAGAACCATCCACGCCTTCGGGCGCCGAGCCGTCCTTGCCTTGGCCGCCGCGGCCTTCGGCACTTTTGCCGCCGCTCCCGCGATGGCCCAGGCCTACCCCAATCGGCCCATCAAGCTGATCGTGCCGTGGCCCGCAGGCGGGGTGACCGACGCTTCCGCGCGGCTGCTCGCGCAGCACCTGGGCGATCGCCTCAAGCAGAACGTGGTCGTGGACAACCGCGCCGGCGCCAACGGCCGCATCGGCGCGGAGCTCGCCGCGAAGTCGCCGCCGGACGGCTACACGTTCTTCCTGGCGAGTGCCGAGACGCACGCGATCAATCCGACCGTGTTCGCTTCCGTCCCGTACGACCCCATCAAGGATTTCGTCGCGATCGCGCCCTATGCGATCAACCCGTTCACGGTGACCGCCCGCGCCGACATCAAGGCATCGAACATGAAGGAGGCCGTGGCGCTGGCCAAAGCCTCGCCCGGCAAGCTGACCAGCGCGAGCTGGGGTATCGGCAGCACGTCGCAGATCATCCTGGAGATGATCAAGGGCCAGGCCGGCATCGACGTGCTCCACGTGCCTTTCCAGGGTGAAGCGCCGGCCGTCACCGCGCTGCTCGGCAGCCAGGTCGACCTGATGGTCATGCCCGCCGCGCGCGCAGACCAGTTGTCCAGGGACGGCAAGGTGAAAGTGCTCGCAGTCACCACCGGAAGCCGCTTCGCCCTGCTGAAGGACGTGCCCACGCTCTCCGAGCAAGGCTACAAGATCGACGTGGCCAACTGGTTTGGCGTGGTCGCGCCCGCGAAGACGCCGCCGGAAGTGGTGCAGAAGGTCAACGAAGAGATCAACGCCCTCCTGCGCGGGAACGAATTTCCCGAGGCCCTGCGCAAGCTCGGCGTGGACGCGCATCCCGCGATGACCGCGCCGCAGTACCAGAAGTTCATCGAAACCGAAGGCACGCGCTGGGGCACCGTGATCAAGGCCGCCAGGATCCGGCTCGAGTGAGGACCATCGCTCGCATGACCCACGCAGAACGCCGCGCCGCATTCCGGCGCACCGTGGAAACCCGCAGGGGCACTTTGCTGGCCGGCGCGTTCAACGCGATGAGCGCGCGCGTCATCGAGGACATCGGCTTCGAGGCCGTCTACCTCACCGGCGCGGGCGTGACGAACATGGCTCTGGGCTTGCCCGACTTCAGCTATGCCGGCTTGAACGAGATCGCGGACCACACGGCGCGCATCCGCGACGTCGTCGCGCTGCCGCTGGTGGTGGACGCCGACACGGGCTTCGGCAACGCGATGAACGTCCGCCACACCGTGAAGGTGCTCGAGCGCAGCGGCGCCGACGCGATCCAGATGGAAGACCAGGCCTTCCCGAAGAAATGCGGCCACTTCGACGGCAAGGCGGTCATTTCCGCTGCGGAGATGGCATCCAAGATCAAGGCAGCCGTCGACGCGCGCGAGGATCCCGACTTCCTGGTCATCGGCCGTACCGATGCGCGCGGCGTGGAGGGCTTCGAGGCCGCCATCGAGCGCGCGCATCGCTATGCCGAAGCCGGCGCTGACATCCTGTTCGTCGAGGCCATGACCACGATGGACGAGATCACCGCGGTCGCAAAGGCATTCACCAAGCCCTTGCTGATCAACATCGTGGTTGGCGGCAAGACGCCGGCCATGCCGGTACGGGCCTTCGGCGAGATGGGCTACAGCCTCGTGCTGTATGCGAATACCGCGTTGCAAGGCGCCGTGCTCGGCATGCAAAGGGCGTTGGGTGCCCTGAAAAAGGACGGCCTCATCGAGGAGAAGGGCGGACTCGTCGTCGGTTTCGCCGAGCGGCAGCGCCTCGTCGGAAAACCGGGCCTCGACGAACTCGCGAAGGGGTATGCCACATGACGGGGACAGCCTTGAACCTCGCGAAGGAAGTCGTCCTCATCACGGGCGGGGCCCAGGGCCTCGGGGAAGCAATGGCGCTCGCCTACGCCCGCGCCGGCGCTGCCGTGGTGATCGCCGACATCAACGAAGCCGGATCGCTCGCGCTCGCCGCGAGGATCGAGGGCAATGGCGGCAGGGCGCTGGGCCTGGCGCTGGACGTCACCGACCCGCAGAGTGTGCTCGGCTGTGTCGACGCGGCGTCGAGGAAGTTCGGGTACGTCTCGGTCCTCGTCAACAGCGCGATGTTCGCGCGCTATGGCCCCATCGAGGAGGTCGATGCGGCCACGATCGATCGCATGCTCGCCGTGGGACTCAAGGGGGTGCTGCTGATGTGCCAGCGGGTCGTTCCGCAGATGCGCGACAGGAAGCACGGCGTCATCCTCAATATCTCGTCGGTCGTGGGGCTGGCGGGTGTCGGCTACAGCAGCGCGTACGCCGCGCTCAAGGGCGGCGCAGATGCCATCACGCGCGGGCTGGCCGTGGAGCTCGGGCACGACGGCATTCGCGTGAATTCGATCGCACCGAGCGCCATCCCGACCGAGATGTCGCGCCGGACGCTCGACGAGAAAGGCTGGGAAGAGCGCCGCCGCCGCACGCCGCTCGGCGTGATCGGCCGTGTCGAAGACGTCGCCAACGCGGCGGTGTTCCTCGCGTCCGATGCGGCGAAGTTCATCACCGGCGCGGTGCTCCCGGTGGATGGCGGCTTCGCCATGGCGGCAATGATCCCCGGCATCGATATCGCTGCCGTGCAGCGGTCGCGTGGCAATCCCGCCTAACCGGGGTCGCCACGGCATGGCCGGCCGCCGCTCCCCGGCGGCGGCCCAATCCATTTAGGATGCGTGATGCACGCACGCTGGTACTTCGGTTGGAACATCGTCGCCGCGGCCGCGTTCCTGACACTGTTGTCGTCGGGTATGCGCCTGAGTTTCGGCCCTTTCTTCCTGCCGATGGCGCACGACCTCGGATTCAGCCGCAGCCTCCTGGCGAGCATCGTCGCCGTCGGCATGCTGGCCTATGGCCTGGCGATGCCGCTGGCCGGTGCGTTGATCGCGCGCTTCGGCACGCGGCCCGTGCTGCTGGCGGGCAACGCGCTCGTCATCGTTGCGGTGTTGTGGACCATCGCAACGACGAACGCTGCCGCCTTCCTGGTGGCGTTCGGGTTGCTTCTGTCCATCGGGCTCGCTTTCACCAGCCCGGTGGCGTTGACTCCAGTCATCAGCCGTTGGTTCACACAGCGGCGCGGCATGGCCCTCTTCTTTCTCTCCACCGGGTCGATGGCGGGCATGGCGGCGATGACACCCCTGCTCAGCTTCGCCATCGAGCACGTCGGCTGGCGGTCGACCCTGGCGGGTTTCGCCGCGGTATTCACGCTCTTCACGCTGCCTGCCGCAGTGTTCGTGATCCACGAGGCCGCGCCCGCGCAAACGGACCTCAGTGCCGAGGATTTCGCCGCGCTGCGCGCCCGTCCCGGCGGCCGGCCGGAAAGCCTGACGCTGCGCCAGGCGATGTCCACGGCCCCCTTCTGGAAGATCTTCTTCGGCCTGTTCTGCTGCGGCTTCAGCATGAACCTGCTGGGCACGCACGGGATGCCGATGCTGATGGACCATGGCTTCGATGCGTTCACGAGTTCGATGGGCATCGGCGTGATCGGCTTCGTTGCGATCGGCGGCACACTTGTGCTCGGGCGATTCGCCGACCGCCTGCCTCGCCGGCACATCCTTGCCGCGATCTACTTCGTGCGCGGCCTCGGCTTCTTCGCGCTCGTCGCCGTCGGCGCGCACTGGGAGCTCTACCTCACCGCGACGATCGGCGGGCTCGTGTGGGCAGGCAGTATCGCGCTCTCGTCGGCCATCCTGGCCGACGTGTACGGCGTGCGGCTCGTGGGCGTCCTTTACGGCACGGCGTACGTCGGACACCAGCTGGGCGGCATGCTCAGCTCGTGGCTCGGGGGCTGGGGCTTCGAGCACTTCGGCACGCACTGGGTTGCCTTCGGTGCCGCCGGCGCATTGTTGATGGCAGCTGCCGTCGTGGCGCTGCAGCTGCCGCGAAGGGGGTTCACCTTGATGGCACGGCCGGCGAAGGGCTGACGCGCCGCCACGCCATGCCTGTGACCGCATCGCGATAAAGCAAAAACCCCGCGCTATCGTTTGAATAGCAACGGGGCTTGGTCTTTGGCGGAGCAGGTGGGATTCGAACCCACGGTACGGCATAACCGTACACCGGATTTCGAGTCCGGCGCATTCGACCACTCTGCCACCGCTCCTGAATTCGGTTCGCGTGGTGCGAAGCCCGAAATTCTAACCGATCACGGGCGGATCGTTTCCAGCCCGCCCATGTAGGGCCGCAGCGCCTCGGGGACGGTCACCGACCCGTCCGCGTTCTGGCAATTTTCCAGCACAGCCACGAGCGTCCGACCCACCGCCAGGCCCGAGCCGTTGAGCGTATGGACGAGCTCGTTCTTGCCCTGCGCGTTCTTGAACCGCGCCTGCAGCCGCCGGGCCTGGAAGGCCTCGCAGTTGGACACCGAGCTGATCTCGCGGTAGGTTCCCTGCGCGGGCAGCCACACCTCCAGGTCGTACGTTTTCGCGGCGCCGAAGCCCATGTCGCCGGTGCACAGCAGCATCACGCGATACGGCAGGCCCAGCTTCTGCAGGATGGCTTCGGCGTGGCCGGCCATCTGCTCCAGCGCTTCGTAGCTCGTGTCCGGATGTACGATCTGCACCATCTCGACCTTGTCGAACTGGTGCTGGCGGATCATGCCGCGCGTGTCGCGGCCGGCGCTGCCCGCCTCGGAGCGGAAGCACGGCGTGTGCGCGGTGAGCTTCATCGGCAGCGCGTCGGCCGCGAGGATCTCGTCGCGCACGAAGTTGGTCAGCGACACCTCGCTCGTTGGGATCAGGTAGAGCGCCTGCTGCTCCCCGGAATCGAAGCCCTCCTGCCCGCCCTTGGTGACGGCGAAAAGGTCTTCCTCGAACTTGGGCAGCTGACCCGTGCCGCGCAGCGTGGCCTCGTTCACGATGTACGGCGTGTAGCACTCCGTGTAGCCGTGCTCGGTGGTCTGCACGTCGATCATGAACTGCGCAAGCGCGCGATGCAGACGGGCGATCGGGCCCTTCATCACGGTGAAGCGCGAACCGCTGAGCTTCACGCCCAGCTCGAAGTCCAGCCCCAGCTTGGCGCCGATGTCGACGTGGTCTTTCACGGGGAAGTCGAAGGACCGGGGCGTTCCCCACTGGCGCACCTGCTGGTTATCGGCTTCGCCCGCGCCCACGGGCACGCTCTCGTGCGGGAGGTTCGGCACGGCCAGCAGTAGCGCCTGCATCTCCGGCTGGATCGCGTCCAGCCGCTTGGCGGACGACTCCAGCTCGTCCTTGAGCGCCGCGACCTGCGCCATGGCGGCGTCGGCGGATTCGCCCTTGCTTTTGAGCTGGCCGATCTGCTTGGAGAGCTGGTTGCGCTGCGCCTGCAGTTCCTCCGTGCGGGTCTGGATCGCCTTGCGTTCGGCTTCGAGCGCGGTGAAGGCGGCGACGTCCAGGAAGGCCTGCGGCTTCTTGCGCGTCTCCAGGCGCGCGACGACCGAGGGCAGGTCTTTGCGGAGGTGGTTGATATCGAGCATCGGGCGATTTTATCGGGGCGGGGACTCCTGCCATGTCCTGCCGGGCTGAAGCGCTAGCATGGACACCCTTTCACGGTTCGACCCACCAAGGAGCACAGCATGGACCTCAACATTTACCTCACCTTCGACGGCCGCTGCGAGGAGGCGCTGAAGTTCTACGCGCAAGCCCTGGGCGGCACCATCGGCGAATTCCACCGCTTCGGCGGCTCCCCCATGGACGACGGCAAGATGCCCGCCGAATTCAAGAACCGCGTGATGCACGGCCGCGTCGAGGCGAACGGGCAGATCCTCATGGGCAGCGACGCCGGCCCCGGCCAGCCCTTCCAGGGCTACAAGGGCTTCACGGTGTCGGTGAACGTGCCGGACACCGCGCAGGGCATGCGCACCTTCGATGCGCTCGCGGCCGGCGGCCAAGTCACCATGCCCTTCCAGAAAACCTTCTGGGCCGAGGGCTTCGGCATGCTCAACGACAAGTTCGGCGTGCCGTGGATGGTGAACTGCGAGGCGCAGCAGGGCTGAAGCGCCGCGCGCTCAGGAGAGCGTCGCCGGATCGAGGTTCGCGCCGCAGATGACGAGGCAGACCGTCTCGCCCGCGCGCGGCTTGTAGAGGCCGGTCTGCAGCGCCGCCACGGGCAGCGCGGCCGCCGGCTCCACGGCCAGCTTCATCGTCTTCCAGAGCCACAGCTGCGCATCGCGGATCGCCGCGTCGGGCAGTAGCAACGCATCGTGCACATGGCGCTGGGTCACGTCCCAGGCGATCGCGCCGATGCGTTTTGCGCCCAGCGAATCCGCGGCGATGCCAGCCACCTTCACGTCCACGGGCTCACCCGCCGCGCGAGAGGCGTGCAGCGTGGGCGCGAGTTCGGGCTCCAGCGCGACGACGCGCGCGCGGTCTTCGAACCACGAGGCAATGCCGGCGATCAGCCCGCCGCCACCCACCGACACCAAGACGCTGTCCGGCAGGCCGCCGTCTTCTTCGATTTCCTTCGCCAGCGTGCCCGCGCCGGCCACCACTTCGGGCTGGTCGTAGGCGTGCGTGAGCAGCGCGCCGGTTTCGCGCTGGCGTGCGAGGCAGGCCTCGAGCGCGTCGGCATAAGCGTCGCCCGTCACGACCAGGTGTGCACCCAATTCGCGCAACTTCGCCTGCTTTGCGGGGCTGCTGACCGTGGGCACGAACACCTCGCAGCGGACGCCCAGCGCCTTGGCGGCAACCGCAGTCGCGATGCCGGCGTTGCCGCCGGACGCGACGATCACGCCGCTCGCGGGAATGTCGTTGGCCAGCAGGCGATTGAGCATGCCGCGCGCCTTGAAGCTGCCGCCCGCCTGGAACTGCTCCAGCTTCAGCCAGACCTGCGCGCCTTCCGCACCGAACATCGCGCCGGGCAGTTTCCACAAGGGCGTGCGCAGCAGGAACTGCACGCGCGCCTGCGAGAAGCGTCGCGCAGCGGCTTCGACCTGCTCGCGGTTCACAGCTTCAGTCCCTTGGGCAGCGGGAACTTCACGGTCTCCTCGATGCCGTCCATCCTGCGCACGGACACGGCGCCCAGAGCCTTGATCCGGTCGATCACTTCCTTCACCAGCACCTCGGGCGCGGATGCGCCTGCCGTGAGGCCGACGCGCCACTTGCCTTCCAGCCATTCGGGACGCATCTCGTCGGCGTTGTCCACCATGTAGCTTTCCACGCCGAGCTTGCGCGCGAGTTCCGCCAGCCGGTTGCTGTTGGAGCTCGTGGGGCTGCCCACGACGATCAGCAGGTCCACCTGCGGCGACATGACCTTCACCGCGTCCTGGCGGTTCTGCGTGGCGTAGCAGATGTCCTGCTGCTTCGGTTCGCGGATCGAGGGAAAGCGCGCGCGCACCGCGGCGACGATCTCGGCCGCGTCGTCCACCGACAGGGTCGTCTGCGTGACGACCGCGAGCTTGTCCGTTTGGGCGGGTTGCACGCTCGCGACGTCCTCGACGTCTTCCACCAGGTGGATGCCGCGCTCGAGCTGGCCCATGGTTCCCTCGACTTCCGGGTGCCCCTTGTGGCCGATCATGATGAACTCGTAGCCCTCCTTCGCGAGCTTGGCGACTTCCACGTGCACCTTGGTCACGAGCGGGCACGTCGCGTCGAAGACGTCGAAGCCGCGCGCCTGCGCCTCGGCCTGCACCGCCTTGCTCACGCCATGCGCGGAGAAGACGAGCGTGGCGCCGGGCGGCACCTCGGCGAGGTCCTCGATGAAGATCGCGCCCTTGGCCTTGAGGTCGTTCACGACGAAGGTGTTGTGGACGATCTCGTGGCGCACGTAGATCGGCGCGCCGAATTTCTGCAGCGCGCGCTCGACGATCTCGATCGCGCGGTCCACGCCGGCGCAGAAGCCGCGCGGCTCGGCCAGCAGGATCTCGAGGTGCTCGGGCTTGTCCAGCGCGTTCATAGGACCCCGATCACCTGCACTTCGAAGGTCACGGGCTGGCCCGCGAGCGGGTGGTTGAAGTCGAACAACACGGCGTCCGCCTTGCCGTCGCCGTCGCCGTCCTGCCCGACCTTCTGCACCGAGCCCGCGTACTGGCCCATGCCGTCGGGCGTGGGGAACTGCACGACGTCGCCGACCTGGTATTTCTCGTCGGGGTCGCCCATTTCGTTGAGCAGCCTGCGCGCGACCCACTGCACCATCTCCGGATTGCGCTCGCCGAAGGCCTGCCCCGCGGGGATGTCGAAGATTTCGTGCGCGCCCTCCTCCAGCCCGATGAGCCGCTGCTCGACCGCGGGCGACAGCTCGCCCGTGCCCAGCGTCAAGGTCGCGGGCTTGTCCTTGAACGTGTTGATGATGTCGCCGCCCGGACCGGCGAGGCGGTAGTGCAGCGTGAGGAAGGAACCCGGATGGATGCGGGTCGCGGTGGAGGCCATGGAAGTCCCGATAAGATGCCTCCATTGTAGAAAGCCGCCGCCCGCGCGACTCCCATGAACCTCAAAGACCTTCCGGCGGATGCCCAGCCGCGCCAAAAGCTGCTGATGCGCGGCGCCGCGGCCCTCAGCGACACCGAGCTGCTGGCCCTGCTGCTGCGCACCGGCACGGCGGGCCGCGGCGTGCTCCAGATGGCGCAGGAGGTGCTCAGCACCTTCGGCGGCATTGCGGGGCTGCTACACACCGCCGCGGAAGACCTGAAGCGCATCAAGGGCCTGGGCGGCCCCGCCAAGCGGGCGGAGCTCATGGCGGTGCTGGAACTCGCCCGTCGCGGGCTGGCCCAGCAGCTGGGTGCGCGCGAAGTCTTCGGCACGCCCGGCGCAGTCAAGCAATTCCTGCAGCTGCACCTGGCGCGCAAGCAGCACGAGGTCTTCGCGGTGCTCTTCCTGGATGCGCAGCACCGGCTCATCGCCATGGAAGAGCTGTTCCAGGGCACCTTGACCCACACCAGCGTCTATCCGCGCGAGATCGTCAAGCGGGCGCTCAATCACCATGCGGCTTCCGTCGTGCTCGCCCACAACCATCCCAGCGGCGAAGTGAGTCCCTCACGCGCCGACGAGGCGCTCACCCAGACGCTCAAGTCGGCGCTCGCGCTCGTCGACGTCCGCGTGCTCGACCATGTGATCGTCGCGCAGGGCGACGCGTTCTCCATGGCGGAGCGGGGCCTGCTCTGACGCACCTTCCATGAAGGCGAAGTCCCTGAAAGACCTGCAGGCGATGCAGCAGAAGCTCGCCGAACAGCAGCGCCTCGCGGCGGCGCAGGAAGCCGCGCGGCGCGAAGCGCAGCGGCGCGAGCAGGCCGAGCGCGACCTCTTCGTGCGCGCGGCCGGTGCGGTGAAGCCGATGCGCACGCCCCAACGCGCGAACCTCGCACCCGACCCGCCCGCGCCGATCCCTGTGCAGCAGCAACTGGACGACCAGCGCGTGCTGCACGAGGCGCTCAGCGACCAGTTCGACGCGAGCACGCTGCTCGACGTGGACGACGCATTGAGCTTCCGGCGGCCGGGCGTGGGCACGGACGTGACGCGCGATTTGCGCAAAGGCAAGTGGTCGATCCAGGGCGAGATCGACCTGCATGGCTTGCGCCGAGAGGAAGCGCGCGAGGCCCTGTCGGAGTTCATGCGCGGCGCGCAGAAGCGCGGGTGGCGCTGCGTGCGGATCGTCCATGGCAAAGGCCTGGGGTCGCCCGGCAAGACACCTGTCCTGAAAGGCCGGGTTCAGAGCTGGCTGATCCAGAAGAACGAGGTGATGGCCTTCGTACAGGCGCGTGGGGATGAAGGCGGGGCGGGGGCGGTCGTCGTGCTGCTCAAGCCGGCCACGCCGGTCGCGCTGCTGTAATCAGCCGTGCGTGTTGCGCATCCAGTCCGCGGTGCCGAAGAAGCTCTCCTTCAGCCGCGCGCGCAAGTCTTCAGGAACACCTGTCTCCGCCATCGCCTGGTCCATGCACGCGAGCCACTGGTCACGCTCCTTGATGCCGATCTTGAAAGGCATGTGCCGCATGCGCAGCCGCGGATGGCCGAACTTCTCCGTGTAGTGCTGCGGCCCGCCCAGCCAGCCGCACAGGAACCAGAAGAGGTGCTGGCGGGCCTTCGCGAGCTCCGTGCCGTGCACCCCGCGCAGGACGGCATACGCGGGCTCGAGGTCCATCAAGTCGTAGAACCGCTCGACGAGCGCGCGCACCTTCTCTTCGCCGCCAATCCACTCGAAGGGCGTTCCGGCGGGGGGCTTTTCCTGGATCTGCATGGCCCGATTGTCGCGTGCGGCCTATTCCGCCGCGCGGCGCAAGGTTTCCACCACCGGCCGGTTGAGCACCTCGCGCAGGCCCCACCACCCGGCGGCGAGGGCGAGCAACGCACCGGCGAGCGCGCCGGCGAGCGGCACCCACGGCGACGCGGTCCATTCGAAGTCGAACGCGTAGTGCGCCAGGCCCCAGCCCACGATGGAGGCGACGACGCTCGCGAGGAAGCCCGCGAGCAGGCCCACGCCCGCCAGTTCCGCGCGCTGCACCTGCCTCAGCAGCGCCGAGCTCGCGCCCACCGCGCGCATCACCGCGAACTCGCGCGCGCGCTCTTCGCGCGTGGCCGTCACCGCGGCAAATAGCACCACGACGCCCGCCGCGAGCGTGAAGCCGAAAAGGAATTCCACCGCGCGGATCACCTTGTCCAGAACGCCCTGCACCTGCGTGATCGTGCTGGTCATGTCGACGTTGGTGATGTTGGGAAAGGCCCGCACCAGCCGGTTGTCGAAGCCCTTGGTGCCCGGCGCGCGGAAGGCGCCCATGTAGGTGACGGGCACGTCCTTGAGCTGGCTCACGGGATACATCACGAAGAAGTTCGCGCGCATCGACGTCCAGTCCACCTTGCGCAGCGAAGTGATCTTCGTCTCCGTCTGCAGGCCGCCGATGTCGAAGCGCACGGTGTCCCCGAGCTTGAGCCCCAATGTTTTCGCGATGCCTTCCTCCACGCTCGCGGCGCCCTGCTCTTCGGGCGTCCAGCGGCCCGCGACCACTTCGTTGTGCGGCGGTTGCTGCGCGCTGTTGGACAGGTTGAACTCGCGGTCGACGAGGCGCTTGGCGCGGTCCTCCACGTAGTCGTCGGGGGTGACGGTCTTGCCGTTCACCGCGACGAGCCTGCCGCGGATCATGGGGAACCAGTCGAAGCGCTTCACGCCCGCGTCGGTCAGCGCCTTCTGGAACGCGTCGCTCTGTTCGGGCATCACGTTGATGACGAAGCGATTCGGCGCGTCGGGTGGCGTCGCCTGCCGCCAGCTCGCGATCAGGTCGGTGCGCAGCAGGACGAGCAGCACCAGCGCCAGCAGTCCGACGGCCAGCGCGCTCACCTGCACCACCGTGTAGGCGGGCCGCGCGGAGATCTGCCGCGTCGCCAGCACCAGCCATCGCGGCGCCGTCGCCTCGTTGACGGACCAGCGCAGCACCTTCACCGCGAGCCAGCTCAGGCCCGCGAACAGGATGGCAGCGCCCGCGAACCCGCCCACCGCGATGCCGCCGAGCAGCAAGTCGCTGCTGGCCGCCATGAGCAGCGCCGCGAAGCCCGCGACGCCGACGCCCAGCACCAACAAGGAAGCGGGCTTCAGGTTGCCGAGGTCGCGCCGGATCACGCGCAGCGGCGGCACCTGCGCCAACTGCAACACCGGCGGCAGCCCGAAGGCCAAGAGCAGCGTGAGGCCCATGCCCATGCCGAAGGCGACGGGCCACAGGCTGGCCATGGGCAGCGCGTCGCCGATGAGTCCGGCCAGCAGCATGAGGAACACGAAGTGCACCGCGTAGCCGATCGCGACGCCCAGCGCACTCGCGAACGCGCCCACGAGGGCGAACTCGATCGTGTAGCTCCACGCGATGGTGCGCTGGCTCTGCCCCAGCACGCGCAGCATCGCGCAGTCGTTGAGGTGCGACGCCGCGAAGCCGCGCGCCGCGAGCGCCACCGCCACGGCGCTCAACAGCGCCGAGAGCAGCGCGACGAGGTTGAGAAATTTCTCGGCGCGGTCCAGCGTCTGGCGCATCTCGGGCCGGCCGCCTTCCAGCGACTCCACGCGCACGCCGCGCACGGAGGGCAGTTTGGCCTGCGCTTGCGCCCAGGTGACGAAGGATGCGACGCGCGCGTCGGGGCCGGTCACGGCGAAGCGATAAAGCACACGGCTCGCCGGCTGGATCAGCTTGCTCGCGGGCAGGTCGGCGTCGTTGATCATCACGCGCGGCGCGAAAGCCGCGAAGCCCGCGCCGCGGTCGGGCTCGGTCACGATCAGTTTGCCGATACGCAGCTTCAGGTCGCCGAGCAGCAGCGGGTCCCCGGGCTTGAGCTCCAGCGCTTCGAGCAGCGATGCATCGAGCCAGGCCTCGCCGCGCGCCGGCACGTCGCGCGTCTTCGCGCCGGCAGTGTCGGGTTGCGCGGCCACTTCGAGGTTGCCACGCAGCGGATAACCCGCGGGCACGGCCTTCAACGCCACGAGCTTGATGCCGCCGCCCTGCGCATCGGGCGCGCGCGCCATCGTCGGGAACGTGAGTGTGGTGAGTCCCTGCAGGCCGAGCGCCTTCGCCTGGTCGAGGAAGGCCTGCGGCGTGGGGTTGTCGCTGGAGACGACGGCGTCGCCGCCGAGCAGCTGGCGCGCGTCGCGCGTGAGCCCGCCCTTCAGCCGGTCGGCGAAAAAGCCCACGGCGGTCAGCGCGGCGACGGCGAGCGTCACCGCGACGATGAGCAGGCGCAGCTCGCCCGCGCGCAGGTCTCGCCAGAGCGTTCGCCAGCCGAGCTTCCAGGGGGATTGGGTCATGAGCGGCAGGCTAGCGTCGAAGACTTAAGGCGCCGTTAGCGGTCGGGCGGCGAGTTCCGGCTGCAGCTGCAGGCGCTCGCTGCCCGTGAAGCAGAGGAAGTGCCGGTTGGTCGCGCGGCCGATCGCGCACAGGCCCAGCTGCTGCGCGATGTCCAGGCCCATTTGCGTGATGCCGCTGCGCGAGACGACGATCGGCACGCCCATCTGCGCGGACTTGATGATCATCTCGCTCGTGAGGCGGCCTGTCGTGTAGAACACCTTGTCTCCCGCGGGCTCCTGCGGCTCCTGCAGCCACATCCATCCGGCAATGGTGTCGATCGCGTTGTGCCGCCCGACATCCTCCACGAACAGCAGCATCTGCGCGCCGCGGAACAACGCGCATCCGTGCACCGACCCGGCGGACTTGTACGTGCTCTCCTGCGCACGGATCGCGCCCAGCAGCCCGTAGAGCTGCGCCTGCGTGATGCGCGCGGCCGGCAGCGAGATCGCATCGACCTCGTCCATCAGGCCGCCGAACATGCTGCCCTGCCCGCATCCCGTGGTGACCACGCGCTGCGCCGTGCGCTCCTCGATGCGCGCGATGCCTTCCCGGGTCTTCACCGCGGCGGAGCCGACATCCCAGTCCACGGTGATGGATTCGACCTCCTCGATGGACGTCACCAGCCGCTGGTTGCGCAGGTAGCCGAGCACCAGCCATTCCGGGCGCGCTCCGAGCGTCATCAGCGTCACGAGTTCGCGCTTGTCGACGTAGACCGTGAGCGGCCGCTCGGCCGGGATGGACGTGGTGGCGCGCTCGCCGTGCTCGTTGACGGTCTCGACCTCGCGCGTCAGCGGCGCCCGGGCTTCGGTGAGATGGGGCAATGCCATGGGACAAGGCTACATGAAAAAAAGCCGGGACCTCGCGGCCCGGCTTCGATCGCGTCCGGGAGGGACCCGGCGTTACTTCTTCGCGGGCGCCATCGTCGCCGACTCCTGCCTCACGCTGGGCGGGCTGGTGGCATTGCCCGCGGGCGAGTGCGCGCCGGAGGTTTCCAGGGGCTTTTCCTCGGGCTTGTTGTAGGCGAACGGGCCCGGGTCCGCGCACGGGGGCGGTGGCGCGAAGGCGACCGGCGTTCCCGAGGGCGCGGACGTCGAGGCGGCGGCCATCGACGCCGACGCCGCACCGGCCGAGCCCGACGCGGCCCTGGCCACCGCCGGTGCCGCGGCAGACGCAGCCTTCGATGCCGCCGGCGCCGCCACCGCGGGCGCCGGCTTGCCGGCGGACTTCAGGTACTGCGCGGCGATCTTGTCCTGCACCTTGCAGGTGAGGTAGGCATCCACCTTGCCCTGCCATGCGGTCTTGGCGGCGGCCTCGTCCGCCTTCGCCTTGGTCGCCGGGTCGGGCGGCGGGATTTTCGCCAGCACGAGCCCGCACACGGCGGCCAGCAGGGCGGGGGCGAGGAGTCTCTTCATGGGTCGGGGTCTCCTGTGCGGCGCTTCAGGCCGTGCGGGGGGTTTCTGCGTCGTTCGCGGCCATCACCGTCGGGCGGCTGCGCTGCGCGGGGATCTTGCCTGCGGCGATGTCCTCGTACCAGTAGGCGTGGTGCTCCTTCGCCCACTCGTCGCCGACCCAGCCGCGGCGCATCGCGGTGTAGGCGCCCTTCATGCCGATGGTGCCGATGTAGATGTGGCCGATGAACACGCACATCATGAGGACGGTCGCCGTGTTGTGGATCATGTGCGCGTACTGCATGCCCATGCGGTCGTATTCGATGCCGGGCATGAGCTTGTCCAGCACCAGCCCGGAGGACACGACGAAGAATCCGAGGACCAGCATGCCGAACCAGAAGACGATCTTCTCGCCCGCGTTGAAGCGGCCCGAAGGCGGCTCGTGGCCCTTGCTCCTGCCGAAGAGGCCGCCGCCCTTGAGCAGCCAGTTCAGGTCGCCGCGGCCGGGGAAGTTGTCGCGCAGGAAGGTGAAGAACATGATCACGAGGGACACCGCGAAGACGGGCCCCGCGAAGTTGTGCAGGCTCTTGAGCAGCCAGGTGAAGGGCCCGAAGATCGCGCCGCCCACCACCGGCAGGATGAAGAACTTGCCGAAAGCCATGACGATGCCGGAGATCGCGAGGATGCTGAAGGCGATCGCGTTGGCCCAGTGCGCCGAACGCTCGAACGGCGTGAAGCGCTCGATGCGGTGCTGGCCTTCGTCCACGCCGTGCACGCCGATCGGCCCCTTGGCGAAGTAGTAGAGCGCGATCGCCCCGAGCACGATCAGCAGCAGGGCGCCACCGTAGGGGATGAGCCAGTTGTTGCGCACCTGCCGCCACGCTTCGCCCGCGGTCGTGAAGCGCGAGCCGGGATACTGCACCGGCGCCTGGATCAGCACGCCCGCTTCCGGCGCCTGGCTGTGCGGGTAGTTGGTGAAGCCCGCCTGGCCGGACACAGCCCCGCGCCACATCGGCGCGTTGTTGCCGGGCTGCACCGCGTTGCGCTGGCCGTTGCTCTGCTTCATGTAATTGGCGTCGGAGCTCGCGTCGGGCTTCACCTCCGGCTTGACCTCGAAGATGTTCTGCCCCTGGATGCCGTCGTGCTGCGCGGCGGACGCGGCTTGCGCGGGCGGCGCGAGCGGTTCGACCTGCAGCTTGCCCTGGGCGAACGCGGACACGCTGGCGGCCAGCGCAAGAATCGACAGCACGTGACGCAGCATCGATGAGCCCTTCAGTTGACCTTGGTGTAGTCGTTCTGCCCGTTCTGGGCGCGCGTCTTGAGCTGCTGCTCCCAGCTCGCCTTGTCGCCCGGCTTCCAGCCGGCGGCGGTGAACGACATGCCGGTGCCCTGGAAGGCCGCCGTGTCCTGCTTCGGGCTGTGGTCGAGGGCCTGGGGCGTCTCTCCGCAGGCGGCGAGCAGCGCGAAGGTCCAGATGACGATGAGTACGCGCTTCATGACTTCGCTCCCCCGGGCTGGCCGGCCTGCTTCGATCCGTAGGCGGTGCCCCAGCCCCAGGCCTCGGCGCCCTTGCCGCGCTTGACCACGCGGTTGCGGAAGATGTCCGCCACCACGTCGCCGTCGCCCGCGAGCAGCGCCTTGGTCGAGCACATCTCGGCGCAGGCGGGCAGCTTGCCTTCGGCGAGCCGGTTGCGGCCGTACTTCTGGAATTCGGCTTCCGAGCCGTTGGCTTCGGGGCCGCCCGCGCAGAAGGTGCACTTGTCCATCTTGCCGCGCACGCCGAAGGTGCCGGCGGAGGGGAACTGCGGCGCGCCGAAGGGGCACGCATAGCTGCAGTAGCCGCAGCCGATGCAGACATCCTTGTCGTGCAGCACCACGCCTTCGTCGGTGCGGTAGAAGCAGTTGACGGGACACACCGCCATGCAGGGTGCGTCCGAGCAGTGCATGCACGCGACGGAGATCGAGCGCTCGCCCGGCACGCCGTCGTTGAGCGTGACGACCCGGCGGCGGTTCACGCCCCACGGGATCTCGTGCTCGTTCTTGCACGCGGTGACGCAACCGTTGCACTCGATGCAGCGCTCCGAGTCGCAGACGAATTTCATTCTTGCCATATTCGTTCTCCGTTACGCAGTGGCGCGCTCAACGTTGCAGATCGTGGTCTTGGTCTCTTGCATCATCGTCACGCTGTCGTAGCCGTAGGTCGTGCCGGTGTTCACGGCCTCGCCGCGCACCACCGGCGCCGCGCCGTTGGGGTAGTAGGCGAGCATGTCGGCGCCCTGCCAGCGGCCCGAGAAGTGGAACGGCATCCAGCAGGTGTCCGGGCCGACGCGCTCGGTGAGCATCGCCTGCACGTTGAGGCGCGCGCCGGTGGGCGTGTTCACCCACACGCGCTCGCCGTTGCGGATGCCGCGCGCCGCCGCCGCCTTCGGGTTGATCTCGATGAAGGCTTCCTGCTGCAACTCGGCGAGCCAGGGGTTGGATCGCGTCTCCTCGCCGCCGCCCTCGTATTCCGTCAGGCGGCCCGAGGTCAGGATGAGCGGGAATTTCTCAGCGACCTTGTCGGTGACGTTCTTCTGCTGCAGCGACTTGTAGAGCGTGGGCAGGCGCCAGAACGCCTTCTTGTCGTCGTGCGACGGGTACTTGGCGACCAGGTCCGGGCGCGTGCTGTAGATCGGCTCGCGGTGTTGCGGGATGCCGTCGGGGAAGTTCCACACCACGGCCCGCGCCTTCGCATTGCCGAACACATGGCAGCCATGGTTCTTCATCACGACGCGGATGATGCCGCCGGAGTTGTCGGTCTTCCAGTTCTTGCCTTCCGCGGCCGCCTTCTCGACGTCGGTGAGTTCCTCCCACCAGCCGAGCTTCTTGACCAGCACGTGGTCGAATTCGGGATAGCCCGTCTGGATGTCCGCGCCCTTGGACGCGGAGCCGTCTTCGGCCAGCAGGTTGACGCCGTTGCGCTCCACGCCGAAGTTCGCGCGGAAGTTGCCGCCGCCGTCCATCACGTGCTTGCTGGTGTCGTACAGGTTGGGCGAGCCGGGGTGCTTGAGCTCCGGGGTGCCGAAGCACGGCCACGGCAGGCCGAAGTAATCGCCCGTGAGGTCGTAGCCGGTGACCGGGTCCTTGCCGCCCTTGGACTTGAGCGTCTTCACGTCGAAGTTGGCCATGTTGCGCATGTGCGCCTTGAGCCGCTCCGGGCTCTGCCCCGTGTAGCCGATGGACCAGCAGGACTTGTTCACCTCGCGCAGGATGTCCTCCGGCAAGGGCTCGTCCATGCCCTTGACCTTCTGCATCTTGTAGTTCTTGACCAGTTCCTTGCCGAAGCCGAGCTTTTCGGCGAGCTGGTACATGATCATGTGGTCGGTGCGGCTCTCCCACAGCGGCTCGATGACCTTCTCGCGCCACTGGATCGAGCGGTTCGACGCCGTGACGGAGCCGCTCGTCTCGAACTGCGTGGCGGCCGGCAGCAGGTATACCGCGCGGTTGGCGTTCAGGTCTTCCGGCTTGCCCGGCATCGCCGCCATGGCGGCGGTGGCCGAGGGATACGGGTCGACGACCACCAGCAGGTCGAGCTTGTCCATCGCCCGCTTCATCTCCAGGCCGCGCGTCTGCGAGTTCGGCGCATGGCCCCAGAAGACGACGCCGCGCAGGTTCGGGTCCTGGTCGATGAGTTCGTTCTTCTCGAGGACGCCGTCGATCCAGCGCGACACCGTGATGCCGGGCTTGCTCATCATGCCGACGTTGGCGAAGCGGCCCTTGATCCAGTCGTAGTCGACGCCCCAGGCCTTGGCGAAATGCCGCCAGGAGCCTTCGACGATGCCGTAGTAGCCGGGCAGCGAGTCGGGATTCGGGCCGATGTCGGTCGCGCCCTGCACGTTGTCGTGGCCGCGGAAGATGTTCGCGCCGCCGCCGGACACGCCGACGTTGCCGAGCGCGAGCTGCACGATGCAAGAGGCACGCACCATCGCGTTGCCGATGGTGTGCTGCGTCTGGCCCATGCACCACACGAGCGTGGACGGGCGGTTCATCGCCATCATCTGCGCGACCTTGAACATCTGCGCCTCGGGCACGCCGCAGGCTTCCTCGACCTTGTCCGGCGTCCACTTCGCCATGACGTCGGCCTTGACCTCTTCCATGCCGTAGACGCGGTCGTTGATGTACTTCTTGTCTTCCCAGCCGTTCTTGAAGATGTGGTACAGCAGGCCGAAGAGGAAGGGGATGTCGGAGCCGGAGCGGATGCGCACGTACTCGTCGGCCTTCGCGGCGGTGCGCGTGAAGCGCGGGTCCACCACGATCATCTTGCAGCCGTTTTCCTTGGAGTGCAGCATGTGCAGCATGCTCACCGGGTGGGCCTCGGCGGCGTTGGAGCCGATGTACAACGCGCACTTGCTGTTCTGCATGTCGTTGTACGAATTGGTCATGGCGCCGTAGCCCCACGTGTTCGCGACGCCCGCGACGGTGGTGGAGTGGCAGATGCGCGCCTGGTGGTCGCAGTTGTTGCTGCCCCACAGGCTCACGAACTTGCGCATCAGGTACGCCTGCTCGTTGCTGTGCTTGGAGGACCCGACCCAGTACACCGACTCGGGGCCGCTCGCCTTGCGCAGCTCCAGGATCTTCGCGCTGATTTCATTGAGCGCCGTGTCCCAGCTGATGCGCTCGTACTTGCCGTTGACCAGCTTCATGGGGTAGCGCAGGCGGAACTCGCCGTGGCCGTGCTCGCGGATCGCCGCGCCCTTGGCGCAATGCGCGCCGAGGTTGATCGGCGAGTCGAACACCGGCTCCTGGCGCACCCACACGCCGTTTTCCACCACCGCGTCGATCGCGCAGCCCACCGAGCAGTGGCTGCAGACGGTGCGCTTCACCTCGACCTTGCCCTGCCCGATGCCGACGGCGGCGCCGTCGGCCGCCCGGGCTTTCTTCACGAGCGTGAGCGAAGACGCGGCGATGCCGACGCCCACGCCGAGCCCCGAGCGGCGCAGGAACGCGCGCCGGTCCATCGTCGGAAGCGCCGTGGACAGGCCGCGGTGCAGGCTGTGCAGGAACGGCGAGCGGGCGCCCGGGGCGGCGGCGCCCATTTTTTTGGTCAGCAACATGGTCATGACTCCGTGCGGGAGTTAGATGAGGGTGGTCTTGTAGTACCGCTTGACGTGATCGGTCAGCTGGTAGCCGCCGCCGTTCTCCGGCGGGGGTTTGAGTTCGGGAACCGCCACGGTGGGCGGCTGGGCGCCGGGCAGGAGGCTCGCGGCCGCGGCGAGAGCCCCCGCGGTTCCCGCGCCGGCGAACAGCGTCCGGCGCGAAAGCGTGGCTTTTGGTTGGCTCATGGTGTGTCTCCTGGCGCCCGTTAGGAATTGAACTGCATATCCTTGGACGAATGTAGCCTGCGCACCAGCCTTGTGCAAGCATGCAAACACCGGTGTGTTCGCCGCGTCGCAATCTGCGACGGCCGCGCGCCGCATGCTGCAACGCACCATGCTCGGCGCGTTCAAACGAACGTTCAATCGAGCATGTCGAAGCCCTGCGCCTCGACGCCCATGAACGCGCGCGTGAACGCCGCGAGCGCCGCATAGAAGCGCGCGCGCGGGTGCGCCGCCAGCGCGTCGCACATGGCCGTGGCCCAGGGCTGCACGTGCGCGGCGAAGAACTCCTGCTGGCGCGCGAGGTTGCACACTTCCACCTCGTCGCCCGCGATGAGGTAGCGCATGACCTCGCACAGGTAGGCGATGTGGTCCTCGGTCTCGGGCATCTCGTCGCCGCGCGCGAGCCCGAGCGACGCGAGGTCGGTGCGCAGCTTCGCGAGCGGCCGCTCGTTGAGGAAGCCGCTCAGGTAGTGCGAGCCGAAGAGGTAGACGTCGGGCTTGCCCACGCCGCCGAAGAGCGCGTCGTATTCGCGCGCGATCTCCTCGTCGCCCATCGCCCGCGCGGCGGCAACGACGCCGCGCCAGGGCTCCTCGAGGAACCCGCCGGCGGCCGGCGCCTCGGTCACCGCCACGCGCAGGTCCGCGAGCAGCGCGGGTTCGGGCGGTGCATAAAACAACAGCGCGAGCAGGCCGTAGACCTCGGCCCGCGCGGTTTCCTCGTCCAGCGCCGACGACTGCGGCGGCGAACGGCCGGTCTGCGCGCTGTTCATAGGTCGGTGATCTTCGTTTCGTCGGTGCTCGAATGGATGTCGATCACCCGGCAGTCGCCGCACATCTTCAGGCGCTCGAGCGCCGCGCCCTGGAACATCGAGTGGCCCGCAAGCTTGCCCAGCATGGCCTCGATCGCCTTGAGCGTGCCAAAAGGCTTGCCGCAGCGGATGCAGCCATAGGGCTGCGTTTCGTTGAGCACGCGTGGCTCCTTGCGCTGCGGCGTGGTGAGCAGGCGCGGCACGAGCGTGATCGCGTCCTCCGGGCACGTCTGCTCGCACAGGCCGCACTGCACGCAGTTTTTCTCGACCATGCGCAGCTGCGGCAACTGCGGGTTGTCCAGCAGCGCGTTCGACGGGCAGGCGCCGACGCAGCTCAGGCAGAGCGTGCACTTGTCCTTGTCCACTTCTATCGCGCCGAAGGGCGAGCCGGCCGCGGGCAGGGCGATCGCATCCGCGCGCTGAGGCGCATGCTCGACCAGGTGGTCGATCGCCAGTTCGAGCGTCGCGCGCTTTTCCTGTGCCAGCGCGAAGCGCGCAGGCGTGGCCACGGCGCGCGGCCGGTGGGCCGCGAGCTGGACGAGTTCCTGGTCGAGCGCGGGCACCGTGCGCGCCTGGATGAGGCGAAAGTGCGACCCGGCATAGCCCAGGCCATTGAGGATCGCATCCGCCACATCCATCTGCGCGCGCAGCGCCTGCAGGTACTGCGGCGCTTCCTCGCCTGCCGCGAGCACCGCGACTTGCGTCGCGCCCAGCGCGATGGCGGACAGCCAGACGTCCAGGCCGATGCTGGCCGTGTGCCACACCGGCACGGGAATGACATGCGCGGGGACACCGGCGGCGCGCTTGAGCTGCGCGGCGCGGCCCAGCGCCTCGACGAGTTCGCGGCCCTTCTCGTGGCTGTGCAACAGGACCACGGCGTCGCGTCCGCCGGCCTTCGCGTAGGTGCCGAGCAAGGTCCGCAGCTTGTCGCCCTGCTCGCCCGCGCGTGGATAGGCGAAGGTAAGCGCACCGGTAGGGCATACGGTGGTGCACGCGCCGCAACCGACGCACAGGTTCGGGTTGACCTTGACCTGCTGGCGCGACTTCTCGCTGGAGATCGCCTCGGCCGAACACACGTCGATGCACGCGTTGCAGCCCACCGTTTCGTTGCGGCTGTGCGCGCAGAGCTTTTGCTTGTACTGGAAGAACTTCGGCTTCTCGAATTCGCCGACCAGGCCGCGCAGTTCGAGGAGCGTGGACAGGCTGCGCGGATCGGCGGGATCGGGAACATGGAAATAGCCCTGCGGCGGCGCGTGCTGCCGGAACGCCGCTTCGGCGCGCAGGTCCAGCACGAGGTGGAAGGCTTCGCTGAAGGCCTGCGCGGGTCGGTCGAAATCGATCGCGCCGGCCGCTTCGCACACCTGGACGCAGGCGCGGTGCGACGTGCACTTGTCCATGTCGACCTGGTAGTCCAGGCCGATCGCCTGCTCCGGGCAGGCGACGACGCAGGCGTTGCAGCGCGTGCACAGGTCGAGGTCGATCGCGTTGTCGCGTGTCCACTTCAACTCGAAGGCGCCGAGCCAGCCCGCCAGCGCGTCGATGCGCCCGCCCAGCACGGGGTACCTGCGCTCCTGCGCGCCGGCGCCGCCCTGCGTGAAGAGCGTGATGTCGAGCACGTCCGCCAGCATGGCGGCGGCACGTTCGGCATCGTCGAGTTCGCCGATGATCACGAGGCGGCCCGCGCTTTTGTAGGTGACGACGGGGACGGGTTCCGGCTCGGGCAGGTGCGCCGCGGCGAGCAACGCCGCGATCTTGGGCATGGCCTTGGGCGCATCCGCGCTCCAGCCACCGGTTTCGCGGATGTTGACGAAGCGGATCGGGGACACGGCGCCCTCGGTGTTCCCGCCCAGCTCGGCGAAGAGCCGCTTTTCCTGGGTGCAGGCGACGACGACGTCGCCGCCGCTCCTGATCGCGCTCTGGAAGTCGCCGGCTTCGCGCCGGCACAGGCTGCTATGCAGCGTCAGGTTCTCGCCCAGTGCCGCGCCCAGGGTCTTCTCCTGCAGCGGCATGGTCTTGTTGCAATCGCAAATCAGCGTCGGCATGTGTGTCGGGGCCCTCGGGTACTGCTGGGGGTGCCGGATCCGACTGTGCCACGGATTGCCCGGTGGGGTCATCGGCAACATCCCGGGTCTGCGGCGCTGCGGCGGCTTCGTCCTGCTTGTCTTCGTCGGCGAAGAATCCGAGGAATTTCGCGCTCGCGAGCTGGCGCAGCATGGATTCGGGCATGGGGTCCGGCTGGGAATAGTCGCCGGTGTAGATGTCCAGGCCGTCCATCACGTTGTAGCGCGGATCGGCGAAGAGCTTCTTCATCGCCGCGTTCTTCACTTCGGGCGCGACCTCGCGCGTCGCGAAACGGCGGAAGTCGGAATCGGGGGTGAGGGAATGGGCTTCTTCGAGGGTGGGCGGCGGCGGTGGGGGCGGGGGCGGGTCCCCGGCGAGCAAAGCGGCCGGCTCGCTCCCTGTCCCGCTGGCGGGAGCGGGTCGGGGTGAGGCCGGGGAGATTTCCGCCACCGGCTCAGGAGGCACCTCCCTGCCCTCCTTCACCTCGAGCTTGCGCCGCGACCACCGGCCCAGAAATCCGTCACTCATGGCCGCCCCCGCCGAACTTCTTCTCCGTCGTGACGGACGCCGGGTTCCCGAACCGGTCCTCCAGCCGTTTGAAACTCTCGGGCCGCTTGCGCCGCTTGGGTTCGACGATGTGGTGCTCTTCGACGTAGGCGCGCAACCACTCGATGACTTCGGGCGGCGCCGGCACCTGCTCGACGGTCTCCTGGGCGTCGAGCCAGCGGCCCGCGTCGTGATAGCTCAGCGACACCGCGGCGGGCCGCGCGAAGGGCTCTTCGCCCTCCCGCGGTTCGTCCATGCGCCACAGGACGAACCAGCAAGGATGGTCCGTGGTGGCGTTCAGGTAATAGCCTTCCGCGTCGTCACGGAACAGCTCGACGGTGAAGCCCGGATGCAGCCATTGCTCGGCGTCGTCGTCCCTGCGCATCAGGCGCGCTTCGGTGCCGAAGCCCGCTTCCTGCGGCACGACGTCCTCGAGGATCCAGCGCCAGGGCTGCCAGCGGTTGTCCAGGCGTTCGCGCCGCATCACCACCGCGACTTCGATGCCCGGGCGCTCCACGATCAGGTGTCCTTGGAGATCGTGATCGACGGGAACTTCGCGGAGAAGTCCTTCGCCTTCGCGGCGATCTTGATCGCCATCTGCCGCGCCACCGCCTTGTAGATGCCCGCGAGCTCGCCGTCGGGGTCGGATACGACGGTGGGCTTGCCGCTGTCCGCCTGCACGCGGATTTTGATGTCCAGCGGCAAGGCGCCCAGGTAGTCCATGTTGTATTGCTCGGCCATGCGCTTGCCGCCACCCTCGCCGAAAATGTGCTCGGCGTGGCCGCAGTGGCTGCAGATGTGCACGGCCATGTTCTCGACGATGCCCAGGATCGGCACGCCGACCTTCTCGAACATCTTGATGCCCTTCTTGGCATCGAGCAGCGCGATGTCCTGCGGCGTGGTGACGATCACCGCGCCCGTCATCGGCACGCGTTGGGACAGCGTGAGCTGGATGTCTCCGGTGCCCGGCGGCAGGTCGACGATGAGGTAGTCGAGATCGCCCCAGTTGGTTTGCCGCAGCAGTTGCTCCAGCGCCTGCGTCGCCATCGGGCCGCGCCAGATCATGGCCTCGTCCTGGTTCACCAGGAAGCCGATCGACATGACCTGCACGCCGTAGTTCTCCATCGGCTCCATGGTCTTGCCATCGGACGATTCGGGCCGGCCCTCGATGCCCATCATCATGGGCTGGCTCGGGCCGTAGATGTCCGCGTCGAGCAGGCCGACCGCCGCGCCCTCGGCGGCGAGCGCCAGCGCGAGGTTGACGGCGGTCGTGCTCTTGCCGACACCGCCCTTGCCCGAGGCGACGGCAATGATGTTCTTGACGCCGGGCAGCAGCGCGACGCCGCGCTGCGCCGCGTGCGCGACGATGCGGCTCGTCACGTTCGCCGTGACGTTGCCGACGCCGGCCACGCCCTTGGCCGCGGCGACGAGCTGGTTGCGCAGCGCCGGGATCTGGCTCTTGGCGGGATAGCCGAGCTCGACGTCGAAGGAGACGTTCGCGCCGCTGACCTGCAGGTTCTTCAGCGCCTTGGTGCTGACGAAGTCCTTGCCCGTGTTGGGATCGATGACGGCCGCGAGGGCCTGGGATAACGCTTCTGGGGTGGGCATGGGAATGTGGGTGGATGCGGGTGCAGTGTAGCGATTGCCTTCAGGCAGAGCCGGCCCCGCTCCCGCAATCAACTGCGCTTGTCGTGGGGACTCACGAGCGTCACGCGGCCATCGCGCATGTAAACAAGGAACGTCCCTGTCTGGAGGGCGACCTTCCTGGCGCGCTCCGCAGCCCGGGTCATGGCGGCCATCGCGCCCTTCAAGGCCTCGTCGGCATTGGGTGGCACCCGGCCGTATGCGGGTTGGGGTTCGCGCAAGTCCTGGGGTTTGGCCATATGCATGTCGCTCCATTCAACCAGCACGAAGTCGTCGCTGGAGTTGTCGTAGAGATGCCACCGGTCCACCAGCGGCCGGTAGATCGTATCGAACAAGCGCCGGCCCGATTCGAACCTGCGCCTGATGGTGGGTTCGGGGATGTCATGCCCGCCCTGGCTCACCCGCTGTGCGACACGCTCTATCGCCTGCTCCGCAGACTCGAGGGCTAGGAAGTGCAGTTCGACGCGATAGCCCAGCTTGCGCCACTGGGGAATCTGCCTTGCATAGCCCTGGCCGGACAGAGTCGTTTCCAGCGCAAAGCTTTCGTGTCTCGCGACGTGCTGGCCGATCGACTCGAGCATCAGCCGCCCCGCCTGGATGGCCGCGCGTTCGGGGGCGAACGGCGACAGGCCCGCCGCGATCAGGTCTGCATTGATGAAGGAGGAGCAAGCCGCTTCGCCGGGCAGGAACTCGCGGGCAAAAGTCGTCTTGCCCGCGCCGTTGGGCCCCGCCACGATGATGATCTTCGGTTGTGCGCTCATGGGCCGCCATTATGCAGGGACGCTGTTTATTTTTACAGTGACTGGCGGCCACCCAACGCCCTTGCGCCCGGCGCTTCATCCCTGCCTCGCTAAAATGCGCGGTTCCCCTGGAAAAAACCCACATGCCTGCAGCACCGCGCCAGCTTTTCGTCACCACCGCCCTGCCGTACGCCAACGGCAAGTTCCACATCGGCCACATCATGGAATACATCCAGGCCGACATCTGGGTGCGGCACCAGCGGATGCAGGGCAGCCGGGTGCACTTCGTCTGCGCGGACGACGCGCACGGCGCGCCGATCATGATCGCGGCGGAGAAGGCGGGCAAGACGCCGCAGGCCTTCGTCGCGGAAATCGCGGCGGGCCGCAAGCCCTACCTCGACGGCTTCCACATCGCCTTCGACAACTGGAGCAGCACCGACAGCCCCGAGAACCACGATCTCGCGCAGCGGATCTACAAGGACCTGAAGGCCAACGGCCTCATCGCGAGCAAGACCATCGAGCAGTTCTTCGACCCCGAGAAGAACATGTTCCTGCCCGACCGCTTCATCAAGGGCGAGTGCCCGAACTGCCACGCGAAGGACCAGTACGGCGACAACTGCGAGGTGTGCAGCAAGGTCTACAGCCCGACCGACCTCATCAACCCGTACTCCGCGCTCTCCGGCGCGACGCCCGTGCTCCGGTCGTCCGAGCATTTCTTCTTCAAGCTGTCCGACCCGCGCTGCCTCGCCTTCCTGAAGGAATGGACCACGAGCGGCGCCGTGCAGCCCGAGGTGCTCAACAAGATCAGCGAATGGCTGGTCCCCGACGAGACGGGCAAGACGGCAATGGGCGACTGGGACATCAGCCGGGACGCCCCCTACTTCGGCATCGAAATCCCGGATGCGCCGGGCAAGTATTTCTACGTGTGGCTGGACGCGCCGGTCGGCTACCTCGCGTCGCTGAAAAACTACCTCGGCAGGATCGGTGTGGACTATGACAAGTTCATCGCCGACCCCCAGGTCGAGCAGTACCACTTCATCGGCAAGGACATCATCACCTTCCACACCCTCTTCTGGCCCGCGATGCTGCACTTCAGCGGCCGCAAGGTGCCGAACAAGGTGTTCGTGCACGGCTTCCTCACCGTGAACAACGGCGAGAAGATGAGCAAGAGCCGCGGGACCGGGCTCGATCCGCTCAAGTACCTGTCGCTCCACATGAACCCCGAGTGGCTGCGCTACTACCTGGCGGCCAAGCTCTCGGGCCGCAACGAGGACATCGACTTCAACCCCGAGGACTTCATGGCCCGGGTGAACAGCGACCTGATCGGCAAGTACGTGAACATCGCGAGCCGCGCGGTGAAGTTCGTGCCGGGCGGCAAGCTGGTCGCGAGCGATCTACCCCTGGATGCCGGCGCGGCGCTGGTGGAACAGGTTCGCGCGCTCTACGAATCGCGCGACTACGCGCGCGCCCTGCGCGAGATCATGGCCGTCGCCGACCAGGTGAACACGCAGTTCGACAGCGCGGCGCCGTGGAAGCTCGTGAAGGAAGGGCAAGCCGCGCAGGCGGCCGCCGTGGGCAGCTGGTGCCTGGAGATGTTCAAGGTGCTCACGGCGTGCCTGAAGCCGGTGTTGCCGGCGCTGGCTGCGCAGGCGGAAGCCTTTCTGCAATGCAAGCCGCTGGAGTGGGCCAATGCCGGCCAGCCGATGGGTGCGGGGCATGCCGTCGGGGATTACAAGCACTTGATGCAGCGGGTGGATGTGAAGCAGCTGGACGCGTTGTTCGAGGTGCAGGCGGAGGCGAACAGCCTGCCCCCACCCCAACCCTCGCCCAGTGGGGCAGGGAGCGAACTTCCCGGCGGCGACGAGATGGCGCCGGTCATCGGCATCGAGGACTTCACCAGGATCGACCTGCGCATCGCGAAGATCGTCAATTGCGAGGCCGTGGAGGGCTCGACCAAACTCCTGCGCCTCACGCTCGACGTGGGCGAAGGCAAGCTGCGCAACGTGTTCTCGGGCATCGCCTCGGCCTACAAGCCCGAAGACCTCGTCGGCAAGCTCACCGTGATGGTCGCGAACCTCGCGCCGCGCAAGATGAAGTTCGGCGTGAGCGAGGGCATGGTGCTCGCCGCGAGCCACGGCGATGAAAAGACGACGCCCGGCATCTTCGTGCTGTCGCCTTCGCCCGGCGCGCAACCGGGCATGCGGGTGCGCTAAGCTCGGCCTTGCGATGAAACGACTCCTGCTGCCCGCACTGGCCCTGTCCGGCGTCCTGGCCCTGTCCGGCTGCGCCGTGGTCGTGGTCACGGCCACCGCGGCCAGCCTCGCCGTGGACGCCGCGGTCGGCGCCGCCAAGCTCACCGGCAAGGCCGTGGGCGCGGCGGTCGATGTCGTCACGCCCTCCAGCAAGGAGTAGCCCCCGCGGCTAGCGATTCTCCGGCGCCTCCGGGTCGCGCTGGGTCGATGTGCGCATGACGCGCATGTCGGGGCCGAACCAGGCGGTGAAGATCATGGACGTGTTGGGCGGCTCCATGAAACGCCAGTCCCACGCGGTCTCGTTCTTCAACGCATACGGCACCTCCTTGGCGGGCCGTCCGAGCAAGCGGCGGACGTCCTGCGCCGGCATGCCCGGCACCACCTTCGCGAAATTGCCCGGGTTGAGCACCTGCCGCAGCGAGCTCATCCGGCCGTCGGGGCCGATGCCGATCATGTAATTCTGGTGGCCCGACGGCTGGCGGTTGTACTCGAAGATGCGCTCGCCACCCGCTCCGGGCCAGACGCCATCGGGGGCGCCGAACTTCGCGCGGACGTCCGCCTCGGTGGACACGCCCTCCTCCAGTTCGGCGATGCGCTGCGGGTCGCAGGCGGACAACAAGCAGGACGCGGCGACCAGCGCCAGCAGCTTCAAGACGATCTTCATGGGACGGGAAGTAAAATCATCGGAAAGGTTTCCAGTATGTCCTTCTTCCAACGCATCTTTCGCCGTCCCGACTACAACTCGGAAATCACCGACCTCATCTCCGGCATGAAGTCGGACAGCCCCGATCTCGAAGCGCGGCAGCGCGCGGGCCGGGCGATCTGGTGGGACAAAAACCTCGACCGGGACGCCCAGGCCGAGTTCCGCGACGCACGGGTGGCGCAAAAGCCCTACGTCTACTCCACCGAGAACAAATGAGCCATCCCGGCGAGGCGACGCTGCCCGAATCCGCGGCGCCCGGGGCCGGGGACATCCCGGGCATGCCGCAGGTGGTGGACCAGGTCGCGCTCGCGCGCCTGTACGGCGAGCCGCTCTTCGCCATGCCGACGGACCTGTACATCCCGCCGGATGCGCTGGAAGTCTTTCTCGAGGCCTTCGAGGGCCCGCTGGACCTGCTGCTCTACCTCATCCGCAAGCAGAACTTCAACATCCTCGACATCCCGATGGCCGGCGTGACCCGCCAGTACCTGGTGTACGTGGAGGAGATCCGCACGCGCAACCTCGAACTCGCCGCCGAATACCTGCTCATGGCCGCGATGCTGATCGAGATCAAGTCGCGCATGCTGCTGCCCCCGCGCAAGACGGCGGAAGGCCAGGAGCCCGAGGACCCGCGCGCGGAACTCGTGCGGCGCCTGCTCGAATACGAGCAGATGAAGCTCGCCGCCGCCCGCCTGAACGAAGTGCCGCAGATGGGCCGCGACGTGCTGCGCGCGCAGGTCTACATCGAGCAGGCGCTGCAGCCGCGCTTCCCCGACGTGAACGTGGTCGACCTGCAGGAGGCCTGGCGCGACATCGTCAAGCGCGCGAAGCTCGTGCAGCACCACAAGATCACGCGCGAGGAGCTGTCGGTGCGCGAGCACATGAGCATCGTGCTGCGCGCGCTGCAGGGACGCAAGTTCGTGGAGTTCGAGCACCTGTTCGACCCGTCGCGCGGCATCCAGGTGCTGATCGTCACCTTCATCGCGATGCTGGAGCTCGCGAAGGAAACGCTCATCGATGTGACGCAGGCCGAGGCCTACGCCCCCATCTACGTGCGGCTGGCCTACCAGCCTGCCTGACATGACCCCCATGCTTGCCACTTCGTGTGCTGCGCTGCCCCCCGAGGGGGCGCGGTCGCCTTGGGGCGGCCCGGCGGCGACCATCCAATGAAACCCACTTCCCTCGACTTCGATGTCCTCATCGTCGGCAGCGGCCTCGCCGGCCTGTCCGCCGCGCTGCACCTCGCGCCCACGCATCGCGTCGCGGTGCTCACCAAGCGCGAGATGCGCGACGGCTCCAGCAGCTGGGCGCAGGGCGGCATCGCGGCCGTGCTCGGCGAAGGCGACAGCTTCGCGTCGCACGTCGACGACACCCTGGTCGCGGGCGCGGGCCTGTCGCAGATCGACGCGACACGCTTCGTCGTCGAGCACGCGCCGGAGACCATCACCTGGCTGCGCCAGCTGGGGGTGCCCTTCTCGCAGGAGGACGGCCACCTGCACCTCACGCGGGAAGGCGGGCACAGCGCGCGGCGCATCGTGCACGTGACGGACGCCACCGGCGCCGCCGTGCAGCAGACGATGATCGAGCACGTGCGCCGCACGCCGAACATCACGGTGTTCGAGCACCACACCCTCGTGGACCTCATCACCACGAAGAAGCTCGGCCTGCCCGGCCCGGCGGCCTGCGTGGGCCTCTACGCGCTGGACGAGGCGACGGACGAGGTCATCACCTACCGCGCGCCGCAGACCATCCTCGCCACCGGCGGCGCGGGCAAGGTCTACCTGTACACGACGAACCCCGACACCTCCACCGGCGACGGCATCGCCGCCGCATGGCGCGCGGGCTGCCGGGTGACGAACATGGAGTTCATCCAGTTCCACCCGACCTGCCTGTACCACCCGAGCGTCAAGTCCTTCCTCATCACCGAGGCGGTGCGCGGCGAAGGCGGCAAGCTGCTGCTGCCGGACGGCACGCGCTTCATGCCCGCGCACGACGAACGCGCCGAACTCGCGCCGCGCGACGTCGTGGCCCGCGCGATCGACTTCGAGATGAAGAAGCACGGCCTGGACTGCGTGTACCTGGACATCTCGCACCAGCCGCCGGCATTCATCAAGGAACATTTCCCGACGATCTATGCGCGCTGCCTGGAGCTCGGCATCGACATCACGAAGCAGCCGATCCCCGTCGTTCCCGCCGCCCACTACACCTGCGGCGGCGTACACACGGACCTCGCGGGCCGCACCGACCTCGCGGGCCTGCATGCCATCGGCGAATGCGCCTACACGGGCCTGCACGGTGCAAATCGACTCGCGAGCAACTCGCTGGTCGAATGCATGGTGTTCGCCAACTCGGCGTCGCAGGACATCCGCGCGACGGCCTTGCCCGCGCCGCCTTCCGTGCCCGCGTGGGACGAGAGCCGCGTCACCGATGCCGACGAGGCCGTGGTGATCTCCCACAACTGGGACGAGCTGCGCCGCTTCATGTGGGACTATGTGGGCATCGTGCGCACCAACAAGCGTCTGGAGCGCGCCGCGCACCGCATCCGCCTGCTGCAGGAAGAGATTCAGGAGTTCTACGCGAACTTCCACGTGACGCGCGACCTGCTGGAGCTGCGCAACCTCGTGACGGTGGCCGACCTGATCGTGCGCTCCGCCCAGGCGCGCCACGAGAGCCGCGGCGGCCACTTCATCAAGGACTACCCGGAGCTCGCGGACGTCGCCAACCCGACCATCCTCACGCCGGGCGCGTGAGCGCCCGCGCGCTTGCGCGCATCCACCCGTTCAGGCCGCGCCGATGTTCGGCACCAGCGAGCCGGCCGGCTGGCCCGCCTTCAACGCGGCCGTGAACGCCAGCATGCGGTCGATCGGCACACGGGCGCGCAGGCCCAGCGCCGGGTCCACGTGCACCTCGTTCGCGCCGGTCTCCAGCACGTGCGCCAGCCCGGCCAAACCATTCATCGCCATCCACGGGCAATGCGCGCAGCTCTTGCAGGTCGCGCTGTTGCCCGCCGTCGGCGCTTCGATGAAGACCTTGTCCGGGTTCAACGTGCGCAGCTTGTGCATCATCCCGTTGTCGGTCGCGACGATGAATTCCTTCGCGTGCATGTCGCGTGCGGCTTTCAAGATGCCGGAGGTCGAACCCACCGCATCCGCGAGCGCGACCACGTCCGCGGGCGATTCCGGATGCACGAGCACCTTGGCTTTCGGGTACTGCTTCTTGAGCGCTTCCAGCTCGAAGGCCTTGAATTCGTCGTGCACGATGCACGAGCCGTTCCAGAACACCATGTCCGCGCCGGTTTCGCGCTGGATGTAGCCGCCCAGGTGCTTGTCCGGCGCCCAGAGGAGCTTGTGGCCCGCTTCCTTGAGCGCGCGCGCGATGTCCAGCGCGCAGCTCGATGTCACGAGCCAGTCCGAACGCGCCTTCACCGCCGCGCTGGTGTTCGCATACACGACCACCGTGCGGTCCGGATGCTGGTCGCAGAACGCGGAGAACTCGTCGATCGGGCAGCCCAGGTCGAGCGAGCAGGTCGCGTCCAGGTCCGGCATCAGCACGCGCTTTTCCGGGGACAGGATCTTGGAGGTCTCGCCCATGAACTTCACGCCCGACACGACCAGCGTCGTGGCCGGGTGGTCGCGGCCGAAGCGCGCCATCTCGAGCGAGTCGCTCACGATGCCGCCGGTTTCCTCCGCGAGGTCCTGCAGGTCGGGGTGCACGTAGTAGTGCGACACCATCACCGCGTTGCGCTCCTTGAGCAGCCGCTTGATCTTCTCCTTGAGCGCCACGCGCTCCGAGGGTGACGGCTCCGCGGGAATGCGCGCCCAGGCGTGCTTCGTGTCGCACGTGTTGCCCGGCAGCGGGTGTTCGTATTCGACGTCCTTGATCGGGATCACTGCACTCACGTCATAGCTCCTTCAGGCGCATCGAAAAATCGGTCGCCTTCACGTCCTTGGTCAACGCGCCGATGGAGATGCGGTCCACGCCCGTCTCGGCCAGCGCACGCACGCTGTCCATCGTCACGCCGCCGGAGATTTCCAGCACGGCGCGCGCATCGTTGATGCGCACGGCCTCGCGCAAGGTGGGCAGCTCCATGTTGTCCAGCAGGATCATCTTCGCGCCGGCATCGAGCGCTTCCTTCAGCTGGTCCAGCGTCTCGACTTCGATCTCGATGAAGCTCGCCTGCGCCGCGGCCGCCTGCGCGGCCTTCATCACCTGCGTGACGCCGCCCGCTGCCGCGATGTGGTTTTCCTTGATGAGCACGGCGTCGTACAGGCCGATGCGGTGGTTGGTGCCGCCGCCCATGCGCACCGCGTACTTCTGCGCCATGCGCAGGCCGGGCAGCGTCTTGCGCGTGTCCACGATGTGCGCGCGCGTGCCGCGCACCGCGTCCACGTAGGCTGCGGTCTTCGTCGCGACCGCGCTCATGAGCTGCAGGAAATTGAGCGCGGTGCGCTCGGCGGTGAGCAGGCCGCGCGCAGACCCCGTCACTTCCAGCACGACCTGGTCGGCCAGGCAACGCTGGCCCTCTCGCACCATCCAGTGGATCTCCGCCTCCGGCTCGACCTGGCGGATCGTGGCTTCGACCCAGGGCGCGCCGCAGATCACGGCGGATTCGCGCGCCAGCACGCGTGCAAGTGCCCGCCGGCCGGCGGGCACCAGCGCGGCGGTGAGGTCGGCCGCGCCGACGTCTTCCGCCAGCGCGCGCGCCGCGTCCTCCTGCGCCAGCCGCGCGAGCATTTCGGGTGTGAATTCGAGGGTTGCCTTCATGCCACCGAGCATAGCGGCATCGGGGCCGCGCCGCCGGTGCGCCGGCGCAATCCCGGCACGTCAGCGCGGACCGAGGCCGAGCTTGCGGATCAGGTCGGCATAGAGCGCCTGGGTGCGCTGCATGTGCGAGGCGAACTGCTCCTGCGTGCCGCCCACGGGCTCCTGCCCCGCATCGTGCATCGCCGCGGCGAGCGCGGGGTCATTGAGGGCATGGTTCGCGGCGGCGTTGAGGCGCTTCACCTCATCCGGGGGCGTGGCCGCGGGCACGAACAGGCCGATGAAGCCGTCCATGAGGAAGCCGGGCCATACATCCGGGAAGACCGGGTGCGTGCCCACGATCCCGGGAGACGATCCCGCGAGCACGCGCAGCTTTCCGGCCTCGACGAGTTTGACCGCCGACTCCGCGCTCACGAAGAGGATGTCCACGTGCCCGCCCAGCGTCGCCGTCACGGCCGGCGCCACGCCCGCGAACGGGATGGGGGTCACCTTGCCCCCCAGCCGGGCGCCGAGCTGCGTGCACGCGAGCGCCATCGGCCCCGGCGGTGCACCGCAGTTCAGGCCGCCGGGCCGGGAGGCGGCGGCGGAAGCCACATCGGCCGCGGATGCGATGCGCGATTCCGCGGGAACGACCAGCAGGTAGTTCGAGTACGACAGCTGCACGACCGGCCGCAGTTCGTCCACCGGCGAGAAGTTGACGCGGCGCGTAAGCGGCGCGAGCACGAGGGTCGAGCCGGCCAGCAGCACCGTGCGTCCGTCCGCGGGCGCACGCGCCACGGCTTCGGAGCCGATCATCGTTTCCGCGCCGGGCCGGTTGTCCACGACCCAGGTCTCGCCGCCGGGCGTCGACAGCTTCGTGGCGAGGCCCCGGGCCAGCATGTCCAGCGAGCCGCCGGCCGGCACGGGCACGACCAGGCGAACGGTGCGGTCCTGCGCATGCACCCCGCCTGCCAGCAGGGCCCACACCAGCGACGCGGCAACAGCCAGCTGCTTCATTGGACGGTACTCCCTTCACCGAAACGGATGTTCTTGCGCAGGCGTTCGCGCATGACCTTGCCGGCTTCGTTGCGCGGCAGCTTGTCGACCCGCACGATCGCGCGGGGGCGCCACGCGGCGCCCAGCTGGTCGCCGCAGCGCTGGACGATCGCCTCCTTGTCCACGGGTTCGCGCGCGGCCACGACCACCACGAGGATGTCCTTGTTGCGGGGGCCCGGCACCACGAGCACGGCGCACTCCGTCACCAGCGAGTCCTGCGCGACCACCGCTTCGACGCGACTCGCGTCGATCTTCGCGCCGGAGAGGTTGATGACATCGCTCTTGCGGCCCGACAGGTACACGCGCCCGTCTCGCGCCACCTTGCCGAAGTCGCCGCTGTAGAACCAGCCGCCACGGAAACCCTCTGCGTCCTCCCCGGCCTGCGCGCCGATGTAGCCGCTGGCCATGGTCGGCGAGCGCAGCCGCAGGCGGCCTGTCTTGCCTGCGGGAAGCGGCGCGCCGGCGTCGTCCACCGCCTGCAGTTCCATCCACGGAAGGAGCCGGCCAGCGCACTTCGGGTCGGTCTCCTGCAGCGCGGCATCCGCCACGGCGATGAGGCCCCCTTCGGACGATCCGTAATTGACGGTGAAGCCGGGGCACACATGGCGCCGCAGCGCCGCCTGCGTCGCGGGCGTGATGGCGCCGCCCCCGGACGCGAGCACGCGAAGGTGCTCCGTCGGCTCGGCATAGGGGGAGCCGGGCTTCGACGCCGCGTTTGCGAGATCGACTGCGGTGGAAGGCGTCGTGATCATCACGGTGATCCGCTCCCTTCGGAGGGTCTCGAAGATGTCGCGCGCGACCAGCGTTTCGGGCACGGTCACGGCCGCGCCCGCATAGAGCGGTCGCAACCAGTAGTGGAAGGCGAAGGGCATGCCCGCGCCCATGGCGATCAGCACCCGGTCCGTCGGGAAATTCGGATAGACGGTGCGCACGAGATGCGCACCGACGATGAGCGCGCCCGCGGTGAAGCCCATGGCTTTCGGCTGCCCGGTGGTGCCGGACGAAGTGCCGATGCGCCAAAGGGCATCCGGCGCCACATCGGCCATGCGCACACGGGGCGCGGCCTTGCGCTGGGCGTCGAGATCCTGGAGCGAGATGAGGGGGCAGGCCGTGCCCAGGCGCTGCGCGCGATCCGCCGGGAGGTTGTGCACGATGAACTTGACGCCGCAGGCACGCGCCAACTCTTCGCGGCCGTCACCCCGGTTGCCTTTGGGCAGCGCCACGGACACGGCGCCCAGGTAAGCCAGCGCGAGCGTGGCGACGATCATCGGGCGCGCACCGAAGACCTGCAGCTCGACGCGGTCGTCCTGCGAGATACCGGCGGCGGCGAGCTGCGACGCGAGCCAGGCCACCTGGCCCATGAGCTGGCCGTAGGTGAGTTCGCCGGGCGGTCCGATCCACGCCGGGCTGTCCGGATGGAACAGCGCATTGCGGCCGATGGCTTCGACGATATTCATCCTCGGGGGCTCCCTCCTGCGGTTGAGTTGATTATGGCGGGACAGTTTCGGCTCCGCGAGAATCACGGAATGGAAACCACTTATGCAACCCAGGCGCCCGACCGCCAGGCGGTGGACGCGATGCCGGGCGCCACCCTGCTCGAATTCGGCACCCCGTGGTGCGGCTGGTGCCGCGGTGCGCAGCCGGCGATTGCGACCGCGATGGCGTCGCACCCGAAGGTGCGCCACCTGAAGGTCGAAGACGGCAGCGGGCGGCCCCTGGGCAGGAGTTATCGCGTCAAGCTGTGGCCCACGCTCATCTTCCTGCGCGATGGCGTGGAGGTCTCGCGGCTCGTGCGGCCGGACGATGCCGGATCGATCGCGCAGGCGCTGGCGGCGATCGACGCCTAGCCTTCGCTTTCGGTACGCGCTTCGCGGCCCATCAGGTCCGCGACCGCGTCGGCCGGCGACAGCCGCCCGTCGAGCAAGGCGACGACCGACCGGGCGATGGGCATGTCGACGCCCAGCCGCTGTGCGCGCTGCACCACCGTGCGCGCGCAGTACACGCCTTCGGCGACATGGCCCAGCGACTGCAGCGCCTGCGGCAGGCTGTCGCCGCGCGCGAGCAGCAGGCCGATGCGGCGATTGCGGCTCAGGTCGCCCGTGGCGGTGAGCACGAGGTCGCCCAGGCCGGACAGCCCCATGAAAGTCTCGGCGCGCGCGCCAAGCGCGAGGCCGAGGCGGGTCATTTCGGCCAGGCCGCGCGTGATCAGCGCGGCACGCGCATTCAGGCCGAGCCCGAGTCCGTCGCACAGGCCCGTAGCGATCGCGAGGACGTTTTTCACCGCGCCGCCGATCTCGACGCCGGCGATGTCGTCGTTGCCGTAGACCCGCACCGACGGGCCGTGCACCGCCGCTACCAGCAGGTCGCGAACCTGCGCATGCTCGCTCGCGGCGACGAGCGCGGTCGGGCGGCCTTGCGCGACTTCCTGCGCGAAGCTCGGCCCGCTCAGCACACCCGCCATCAAACGGGGCGCGACCGCGGCGCGGATTTCGTGCCCCAGCAGGCCCGGCGAGCCGCCGGCCGGTTCCTCGAAACCCTTGCACAGCCACGCGACGGGTGCGGCGCACCCATCCAGGGCCGCCAGCACGCCGCGCAGGCCCGACATGGGCGTGGCGACGATCACAAGTTCATGGGTATCCGCGAGGGCGCGCAGCCCGCCGGCCGGCGTGGCGGCGATGGAAACGGACACCGGCAGGTCGATGCCGGGCAGGTAGCGTTCGTTACGCCGGCTCGCCGACAGGCCGGCGGCCTGCGCCGGATCGCGCGACCAGAGCGAGACCTCATGGCGCCCGGCGATGCTGACCGCCAGGGCGGTTCCCCATGCGCCGGCGCCGAGGATCGCGACCTTCATGACGGCAGGCGCCTTCCGAGCGGCGCTCAGGCCGTGGTGATGATCTGCGAGGGTTCGTTGGCGGCGGCCTGGTCCTGCGCGGCGCGCTGCTGCTCGTACATCATCTGGAAGTTGATCTCGGCCAGGTGCACGGGCGGGAAGCCGGCGCGCGTGACGAGGTCGGCGACGGTGGCGCGCAGGTACGGATAGACGATCTGCGGGCAGGCGATGCCCATGACCTGGTCCAGCTGGTCCTGCGGCAGGTTGCGGATCTCGAAGATGCCGGCCTGCTTGGCCTCGACGAGGAACATCGTCTTGTCCTTGATCTTGGTCGTGACCGTGGCGGTGACGCTGATCTCGAACACGCCTTCGGCGGCCTGCAGCGCTTCGACGCCGAGCTGGATGTCGACAGCGGGCTGTTCCTGCTCGATGAGGATGGCGGGCGAGTTGGGCTGCTCGATCGACGCTTCCTTCAGGTAGATGCGCTGGATCTGGAACACGGGGTCTTGCTGGTCGGCCATGATGGATTCTTTCGGGTCAATACAAAGGCCCGTCGGGTGTACCGAGCGGGCCGGATGGGAAGAGCGCGATTATCTCAGGACGCGGGAGGCGCCCCGCGCGGGGCGATCAGCCGCCGTTCAGGAGCGGGACGAGCCCGCCGCGGCTGTCCAACGCCACGAGTTCGTCGCAGCCGCCGACGTGCGTGTCGCCGATGAAGATCTGCGGCACGGTGCGCCGCCCGGTGATCTCCATCATCTTCATGCGTTCCTGCGGATTCATGTCGACGCGGATCTCGTCGATCTGGGTGACGCCCTTGGAGGCGAGGACTTGCTTGGCGCGAATGCAGTAGGGGCAAACGGCCGTCGTGTACATCTTGACTGGCTGCATGGGAGGAGGGCCTCAGGATTTCTCAACCGGCAGGTTAGCCTCTTTCCAGGATTTCAGGCCGCCCGCGAGCACTTGGGCCTGCTCGTAACCCAGTTTCTTGGCCGTGGCCAGCGCACGGTTGGCCCGCGCGCCGCTGGCGCACACCAGGATCAGCGGGACGGTCTTGTTCTTGACGACTTCGGGAAGCCGCTGCTCGAGCTGGCCCAGCGGCACGTTCTTCGCGCCGCCCACGTGGCCGGCGGCGAACTCTTCGGTTTCGCTCACGTCCACCACCACCGCGCGGTCGCGGTTGATCAGCTGGACGGCCGCGGCGCTGCCGATGCCCCCCGCGGTCGCGCCGGCGACCAGCGGCCACATCAGCATGCCGCCCGAGGCGATGGCCACCGACAGGAGCATCCAGTTATCGAGAATGAATTTCACGTCTTTCCTTGGGTTGAAGCCCGGCAAGGGCAACCTGCGATTCTAAAATGACGGCTGTCCCCGCACCTTCCCCCTCCCCTTTCCTTTCACTTCCCCGCCCATGCACAAACTCGTCCTGATCCGCCACGGCGAATCGACCTGGAACCTCGAAAACCGCTTCACCGGCTGGACTGACGTCGACCTGACGCCCACCGGGGTCGAGCAGGCGAAGGCCGCCGGCCGCCTGCTCAAGGCCGAGGGCTACGACTTCGACCTCTGCTACACGAGCGTGCTCAAGCGCGCGACCCGCACGCTGTGGCATTGCCTGGACGAGATGGACCGCACCTGGCTGCCCGTCGCCCATTCCTGGCGCCTGAACGAGCGGCACTACGGGGGCCTGCAGGGCCTGAACAAGGCCGAGACGGCCCGCAAGTACGGGGACGCGCAGGTGCTGGCCTGGCGGCGCAGCTACGACACCCCGCCGCCGCCGCTGGAGCCCGGCGACCCGCGCAGCGAGCGCGGCGACGTGCGCTACGCGAAGCTGGACCCGGCGCAGGTTCCCCTCACCGAGTGCCTGAAGGACACGGTGGCGCGCGTGCTGCCCTTCTGGAACGAGTCCATGTCGGCAGCGATCAAGTCCGGCCGGCGCGTGGTGGTGGCCGCCCATGGCAACTCGATCCGCGCGCTGGTGAAGTACCTGGACGGCATCTCCGATTCGGACATCGTCGGCCTGAACATCCCCAACGGGATCCCGCTGGTGTACGAACTCGACGAGCACCTGAAGCCCCTGCGCAGCTACTACCTCGGCGACGCGGAGGCCGCGGTCCGGGCGGCCGCGGCGGTCGCGCACCAAGGCAAGGCATGAATCGCCCTGCTGCGAGGCAGGTAAAGGCCGGGTAAATGGCGTGAGTTTTGCACGATTGGGACAAAGGGCCGGAACCCTTGCGCAATGGATGCGTCAGAACCCCTTCCCAGGTGTATATTTTCAGCAGTAGAGGACAGGATTCACTCCCCATGAGCCACAAACTCAAGACAGCCGGCTGGATTTCCGTAGGCGCATTGGCCGGCGCGCTGACGACGGTGTCGCTGCAGACGGTCGCGCGCGGCTCGCTCTCCCCGATGCCGCTGGAAGAAATGCAGCAGCTCGCGCAGGTCTTCGGCATCATCAAGACCGACTACGTGGAGCCGGTGGACGAGCGCAAGCTGATCCAGGACGCGATCGGCGGCATGGTGTCCAACCTCGACCCGCACTCGCAGTTCATGGACAAGAAGACCTTCAAGGAATTCCGCGAGAGCACGTCCGGCCGCTTCATCGGCGTGGGCATCGAAATCTCGCAGGAAGAAGGCCTCGTCAAGGTCGTCTCGCCCATCGAAGGCTCGCCCGCGTACCGCGCCGGCCTGAAGCCCAACGACCTGATCACCAAGATCGACGACACCGCGGTGAAGGGCCTGACGCTCAGCGACGCCGTCAAGCGCATGCGTGGCGAGCCGGGCACCAAGGTGATGCTCACCATCTACCGCAAGGACGAGAACCGCTCCTTCCCCGTCACCGTGACGCGCGAGGAAATCAAGACGCAATCGGTGCGCTCGAAGGTCGTGGAGCCGGGCTACGCGTGGATCCGCATCTCGCAGTTCCAGGAACGCACCGTCGACGACTTCGTGCGCAAGATCGAGGAAATCTACAAGGCCGAGCCGAACCTCAAGGGCCTCGTGCTGGACCTGCGCAACGACCCGGGCGGCCTGCTCGATGGCGCGATCGCCGTGTCCGCGGCCTTCCTGCCGGAGCGCGTGAACGTGGTGTCCACGAACGGCCAGCTGGCGGACAGCAAGTTCACCTACCTCGCCTCGCCGGAGTTCTACATGCGCCGCAGCGGCGCGGACCCGCTGCGCCGCCTGCCGGCCGCGCTGAAGAGCGTGCCGCTGGTGGTGCTGGTCAACGAAGGCTCGGCCTCCGCGAGCGAGATCGTCGCCGGCGCGCTGCAGGACTACCACCGCGGCATCGTGCTGGGCAGCCAGACCTTCGGCAAGGGCTCCGTGCAGACCGTGCGCTGCCTGGACCTCGCCTACCGCGGCGACAACTGCCCGACCAACGGCCTGAAGCTCACCACGGCCAAGTACTACACCCCCAGCGGCCGCTCGATCCAGGCCAAGGGCATCGTGCCGGACGTGATGGTGGACGAATTCGAGGAAGGCAACGTCTTCGCCGCGCTGCGCACCCGTGAAGCCGACCTGGACAAGCACCTGGTCGTCGGCGCGAACGACGCCAAGGACGCCGCGCGCGACAAGCTGCGCGAGGAAGCCCGCAAGAAGGCCGAAGAGGAAGCCAAGCGCCCCGCCGCCGAGCGCAAGGTCACCGAATTCGGTGGCGAGAAGGACTTCCAGCTCGTGCAGGCGCTGAACCAGCTCAAGGGCCGCCCGGTGCTGATCAGCAAGACGCAGATCGTCGAGAACAAGGCCGAGAAGACCAACTGATCTTCCGCCCTCCCTGGAAAAAGCCGGCAGCAGCCGGCTTTTTTCTTTCCGCGCCACAATCGCGGGCATGACGGACGAGCAGCTCCTGCGATATTCCCGCCACATCCTGCTCGACGAGATCGGGGTGGAGGGACAGGAGCGCATCGCCACCGGCCGCGCACTGGTGATCGGCGCGGGCGGGCTCGGGTCGCCCGTCGCGCTGTACCTCGGCAGCGCGGGCGTGGGCCGGATCACGCTGGTGGACCATGACACGGTGGACCTCACCAACCTGCAGCGGCAGATCGCGCACAACATGGCGCGCGTGGGCGCTTCGAAGGTCGAATCCGCACGCGAGGCGGTCGGGGCGATCAACCCCGAGGCCGTCGTATGCACCGTTCACGCACGCGCCGATGCGGCGCTGCTCGATGAGCTGGTGCCCGCCGCCGACGTCGTCATCGACTGCTGCGACAACTTCAAGACCCGCCACGCGATCAACGCGGCCTGCGTGAAGCACCGCAAGCCGCTGGTGTCGGGCGCGGCGATCCGCTTCGATGGCCAGTTGTCGGTGTACGACACGCGCGATGCGGCATCGCCGTGCTATGCCTGCGTGTTCCCGCCCGACGACGACTTCGAGGAGACACGCTGCGCGACCATGGGCGTGTTCGCGCCGCTGGTGGGCATCATCGGCGCCATGCAGGCGGCGGAGGCGCTGAAGCTGTTGTGCGGTGCCGGTGAATCGATGGCGGGGCGGCTGCAGATGCTGGATGGCAGGCGGATGGAATGGACGGAGATGCGGGTGCCGAGGAACGCGTCGTGCCCCGTCTGCGCGTCAGGGCGCTGAACCGGCGAGCGACTGCAGCTGCGCGGCCAGCGCGTCGGGAAGCTCGAGTCCATGCGCCGACGCCTTCTCATGCAGCGCAGCCCGCCTTTGCCCGGCGAGCCGCACGCCTTCATCGACGAGCATTTCCGCAACCAGTGCCTCCATCCGGTCGAAGTACACCTCGCTGCCCGCCAGCGCCGCCGGATCGACCAGCAGGAAGGCCTGCCCGATGCGCGGCGCATTGCCTTCGTCGACGAAGAAGGACGACGCCTCGAAGCCGAAGTTCGCGCCCGTGAGCGCCACCACCAGCAGTTCGACGATCAGCGCGAGCATGGAGCCCTTGGTGCTGCTCGCGGCCCCCACCGGGAGCATCGAGCCCTCCAGTCCCGCGCGTGGGTCCGTGGTGGGCTCGCCCTGCGCATCCAGGGCCCACCCGGGGGGAATGGACCGGCCTTCCTTCGCCGCGACCATGAGCTTGCCGCGCGCGACTTCCGAAAGCGACAGGTCGATGAGCAGGGGCGCATCGCTCCGGCGCGCAAACGCGGCCGCGACGGGGTTCGTTCCGAACACCGGATGACGCCCTCCCGCCGCCGGCATCGCCGCCGGCGAGTTGGCGAAGCCCAGCCCCACGAGTCCCGCGGCAACGGCCGGCCGCAGGTGATCGACCACCACCCCCGCATGATGGCTGGCCGTCACGCCGGCAAAGCACACGCCGAGTTCCTTCGCGATGGCGATGCCTTCGCGCACCGCGAGATCGCACGCGGGAAACGCGAGGCCCTGCTTCGCATCGACCAGCAGCGCGGCGCCTTTGCGACGGAGCACTTGCGCCATCGCCGCGCCGTCGGCCCGGCCATTGCGCAGGTGCGTCGCGTATTGCGCCACACGCGACAGGCCGTGCGAGGCGATGCCCTGCGCTTCGGCGAGCACGAGCGCCCTCGCCGTGCTCGCCGCCATCTGCTCGCCCGCGCCCGCGCGCCGCAGGGCCCGCCGCGCCAGGTCGGCGGCTTCGTCGAGGGACAGCCGCATGCTCACGCCGATTCGTACAGGCGCGTGAGCACGAACTCGCGGTGGCCGAGCGCCTCCGCCGCCGTGAGCCGCCCGTTCGCGGTGCGCAGCATGCATTCGAGTAGCCGGTCGCCGGCCTGGTCGAGGTTGATCTCCCGCTGCAGCAGGCCCGAGGTATCGACATCGATGTGCTCGCCCATCAGGCGCACCGTGCGCGGGTTGGCGCAGATCTTGATCACCGGCAGGATCGGGTTGCCGATCACGTTGCCCTGGCCGGTCGGGAAGAAGTGCACCGCATAACCGGAGGCCGCGCACAGCGTGACCATCTCGGCCGCCGCGCTCGACGAATCCATGAACCACAGGCCCGGATGCGCCGGCACCTCGGCCTTGTCGATCACGCCGTCCACCGTGCACTTGCGGCCGATCTTCTGGATGTTGCCCAGCGCCTTTTCCTCGATGGTCGTGAGGCCGCCCGCGATGTTGCCCTTGGTGGGCTGCGAGTCCGACAGGTCACTCGTCTTGTGGCGGTTGATGACCTCCTGGTAGCGGTCGAACATGAACATGAACTTCTCGCGCACCGCATCGTTCGCGCAACGCGCGGCGACGATGTGCTCGCCGCCCGTGAGCTCCGTCGTTTCGCCGAAGCACAGGTACGCGCCGAGCGGGTGCAGTTTGTCGAAGGCGTTGCCCACGGTGGGGTTCGCGCCGCAACCCGAGGTCGTGTCGGACTCGCCGCACTTGGTCGACACCCACAGCTCGGCGATGCCGCATCGCTCGCGCTGCTTTTCGCTCGCCCACTGCACATACTCACGCGCGGCCTTGCTCGCGCGCATGATGGTGTCGTGGTCCCCGTGGCCCTCGATGCCGAAGCCGGTGACGGGCTTGCCGGTCGCGGCGATGCCGTCGACCACCTTCTTCGTCCATCCCTCTTCGATGCCGATGACCACCACCGCCGCCACGTTGGGGTTGCAGCCGGTGCCGATCAACGTGCGGAAGTGCAGCTCGAGGTCAGCGCCGAATTGCAGCCGCCCGTACGGGTGCGGGATCGCCAGCGCGCCCTTGATGTTGTGCGCGACCGCTTCGGCGGCGGCGTTGGACAGGTCGTCGAGCGGCAGGACGATGACGTGGTTGCGCACGCCCACGCGGCCGTTCTCGCGGCGGTAGCCGAGGAAGGTGGTGTCGGAGTGGATGAGGGGCATGCCGTTCACCACCGCTTGGTCTTGATGTTGTGCACGTGCGCGTGCTGGCCGGCCTGGATGGGCGCGACGATGCGGCCCATGTCGATGCCGTACTTCACGGCCGTGTCGCCCACGGCCAGGTCTTTCAAGGCGATCTTGTGGCCGATCGGGATGTCCTGCCGCGCGGTGAGCGACACCGTGCGGTCGTCGTCCATCACCCAGCCGGTCAGCTCGGCGCCGGACTTCACGCCCTCCACCACGACGACGGCGACATTGTCGGCCGGGTCGTGCAAGACAAAATGGATCACGGTGTTCTCCTTCGACGGCACGAGTTTTGACGCCGCGGCCGGTACTGTCAATCAAGTCATATAGATGACTCGACGGCCTCGACTACACTGGCCGGATGAGCACGACGCCTCCTCCCCACGGCCTGCAGCCGCTTGCCGCGCTCGGCTCGGGGCCGCTGTACCGGGAAGCCAAGCGCGAGCTGCAGCGCCTCGTGGAAGGCGGCCGCTATGGCCCGGGCGACACGCTCCCGAGCGAGCCGGTGATCGCGCGCGCGCTGGGCGTGAGCATCGGCACGCTGCGCAAGGCGGTGGACGAGCTCGTGCACGAGAACGTGCTCGTGCGCCGGCAGGGCAAGGGCACGTTCGTCGCGCTGCACAACGACGCGCGGTTCATGTTCCAGTTCTTCCACGTCGAGCCGCGCGAGGAGTTTCCCGTCGCCGACGAATTGCGGGCGCGGGAATATCCGCAGGTCGAATGCGTGGGCTTCCTGCGCGCGCGGGCCGACGACACCGAGGCGTCCGCGCTGCGCATCAAGCCCGGCGACGCGGTCGTGCGGATCGACAACCGGCTGTCGCTGTCGGGCCGCGCGGTCGTCCATGACCACATCGCGATCGCCGCGCAGACCTTCAAGGGACTCACGGAAAAGCGCTTCCTCGAGCGGCCGAGCACGATCTACACGCTCTACCAGACGGACTACGGCATCACGGTGCTGCGCGCGCGGGAGCGTGCGCGCGCCACCGCCGCGGGCCGCGAGACCTCGCGCATCCTGGGCGTCGCGATGGGCGCGCCGGTGCTCGAAGTGCATCGCGTCGCGCTGACGTTCGGCGACAAACCCGTGGAATACCGTATCTCCACCGTCAACACGGCGAGCCACGACTACGTGAGCCTGCTCGCCAAGCGCTGACCGGCACCGCGCCGCTCAGGGGAGTTGCCCGGCCGGCTTGCCGGTGGACGGTTCGGTGGACGGTTCGGTGGACGGTTCGGTGGACTTGTCCGCGGCGCGCGCCGGGCCGCCGAGCAGTCGGCTGAGGATGCCGGGCCGCTTGGGCTTGTCCTGCTCCTTGCCCTGCGCTGCCTTCGACAAGGCGGTGATGCGGGCGGCAGCATAGGGCGAGGCGGCATCGCGCAGCACCGGGCCGCAGTCCGCATCCTTGCCCGGTCCCGTCTCCACGGTGGCGGCCAGGCCCAGCAGCGGGTTGATCGCAGCCAGTGCCAGCACCAGCCCGCCGCGCATGGCGAGGGCGCCCTTCTCCGGGCCGATCCGGGGCTTGACGAAGTTGCCCGCCACCTTGAGCGGCGAACGCAGCGCGAGGATGCTCATGTCCTTCGGGTAGGGATGCAGCGTGAGGTCGATGGATTCGGCGGCGAGGCTGATCTGCCCGTCGCCGTAGATCACGGTGTCCGCGGTGTCCACGACGAACGCGCTGGCCTGCATCACGCCGTTCTTCACGTCGAATGCGGTCGCGGCGCAGCGCAGCTGCACGTTCTCGTCGCCCTTCAGGTAGAACTTGATGATCTCGCCGCCATCGATGCCCGCGAGCTCGAGCAGCATGTTGCTGATCTCGCCGCCGCCCATCAGCATCGCGACCTTGCCGCCGGAGGTGCCGAGCATCTGCGCGACCGAATCGCCGCGCCCCTTGAGGTCGATCTCGCCGTGGATCTTGCCGAAGGCCGCCTTGGTGAACTTCAGGCCGCCGAAGAGCTTGTTCAGCTCCAGCTGCCGCGCGGTGAGATGCATCGTCGCAGCGGCAGGCGAACTGTTCCCGTCGATGCGCACCGCGCCGACAAAGCTGCCGCCCGCGGCGCCGATGTCCAGCGGGTCGAGCTGCAGCACGCCGTCCTTCATGTTCACATGCACGCTCATGCGCTCCAGCGGCAGGTGGCGCACGTTGGTGACCTTGATGGCCTGGTAGTGCACGTCCGCGTTCATGCGCTTCAGGCGCGGCCCGTCGATACGTGCCGTGGGCAGGATCTTTCCGTTCGGGTCCCCCTTCGCGGCCGTCTTCACCGCGACGGGCGCCGCGCGCACGCCCTTCACCTCCGGGAGCGCCGCGGCGCTGCGAGTAGTCTCGGGCAGGCCGACCAGCGGCGCGAGATCGTCGAAGTCCAGGGATTTCGACTTGATGTTGCCCGTGAGCAGCGGGACGGCGCCGCTGCGGTCGAAGGAGAGCTCGCCCGTGAGGTCCGAGTTGCCCAGCTTGCCGTTCAGGTTGGTCGCATGCCACACCGCCCCGTTTTTCGACACGTCGCCGCGCAGCACGTAACGCGGCGTGGAGGGCAGCACCACGCCGAAGAATTTGTACAGGTCGGCCAGGTCGTGGCCCTTGATGTTGACCTCGATCTTCGCGCCGTCGAGCGTCGCGAGGCTGGACACCGCACCGGAGGCGCGCACGGTCGTCTGGCCCGCCACCGCGGAGATGTCGATGGGGAACGGATGCTCCAGCGGCGCACTGAGGTACAGCGCATTGCCCGTGCGCCCGCCGCCCGTGAAATGCTCTCTCTGCCAGGTGCCGGAAGACTTGAACGCCAGCGGCATGTCGCCCGCGGACGCATTGCCGTCGGGGCCGCGGATGGAGAACTGCGTCTGGATGTCGGCGCCGTGCCCGCTCGCGATGAAATGCACGCTGCCTTCGTCCACCACCAAGGCGCCGATCTCCGGCCGGTTCTTCGGATCGGCCGTGTCCTGCCCGAGCGCCCAGCTGCGGCGGCCGTCGGGCTCCAGCTGGAGGCCCAGCTGCGGATGGCGCAGTTCGATGCGCGGGATGACGATGCGACGGTGCAGCAGCGGCAGCAGGCTGAGCTCGATCTCCGCGCTGTCCGCGGTGACGAGCTGGGGGTCCTTCGCCCAGTCGGGGTTGGCGAACTGGAGCCCGTCCGCGAGGATGCGCGTGTTGCGCCCGAGCTTCACATCGAGCTTGCGCGTGATCTCGAAGTGCCGTCCCGTCTTTTCGCTCACATAGCGGTTGAGCGGCCCGCGCAGGACGTCCCAGGGGAAGAAGACCAGCACGAGTGCGAGCACTGCGACCAGCACGAGAAATCCGAGCGCGATCTTCATCCACAGGGGATGCGCCGCGTGCGTCGGGGTCGATGGGGTGGCGTCATGCATGTCGATCGAGTCTCGGGTGCGCCCTGCGCCGGCGCGGTCATCCCCGGGCACCAGCTCGCGTCGGCGGGTGCCTACGGTTCCTCCTTGCCGGTGTAGGAAACTTCCTACGTTCGGCTGGAGCCCCGGCTGGCAGAATGGGCGAGGCGGGCGACGACACACATGCAACACACATCCGTGCACAACCCCGGAGAGGCGCCCCAGCGCCTATCGCCGCCGAATCACTGACCGTGGAACTGCGCACCTACATCGTCGAAGACAACGCCACCATCCGCGAAAACCTCATCGGAACGCTGGAGGAGCTGGCCTCCATCGAGGCCCTTGGCTGGGCCGAGACCGAGCTCGAGGCCAACACCTGGCTCGCGGCCCACGTGGGCAAGTGGGACCTCGCCATCATCGACCTCTTCCTGAAGCAGGGCAGCGGCCTCGGCGTGCTGGAAGCATGCCGCGAGCGCGCCGCGGGACAGAAGGTGGTGGTGCTCAGCAACTACGCGACCGAGGACATGCGCAAGCGCTGCCTGCAGCTCGGTGCGGACGTGGTGTTCGACAAGTCCAATGAGATCGACGCGCTGGTCGACTATTGCGTGGCCCTGCACGAGGCCCCGAAGCCGGGCGCGTGACGCCCGGCCGGATCACCCGATCAATCGATCAATCGATCAATCGATCAATCGATCAATCGATCAATCGATCAGCTTGTTCTTCAACGCGTAATACGTGAGGTCGCTGTTCGATGCCAGGCTCATCTTCTCCATCAGCCGCGTGCGGTACGTGCTGACGGTCTTCACGCTCAGGGACAAGGCCTTGGCGATGTCGCCCGCGGTCTCGCCCTTGGCGAGTTTCAGGAACACCTGGAACTCGCGCTCGGAAAGCTGTTCGTGAGGCGCGCCGCCTTCCTTGCGGTTGAGCTGCTGCGCCAGCAGTTCGGCCACGGCGGGCGAGATATAGCGGCGGCCGAGCGCGATCGTGCGGATCGCGTTGACGATCTCCATCGGCTCGCATTCCTTGTTCAGGTAACCGCTCGCGCCCTGGCGGATCAGGTTCATCGCGTAGTGCTCTTCCGGATAGCCGGAGAGAATCAGGATGCCGACGTCCGGCGCCTTCGCGCGGATCATGCCCAGCGCATCGATACCGCTCTGGCCGGGCATGGACAAGTCCATCACCAGCACATCCAGTTCGGTGGTGCGCACGAGGTCGATGGCTTCCCGGCCGCTCGCCGCTTCGCCCACGACGCGCAGGTCCACCTGTTCGGAAAAGAATTGCTTCAATCCGGACCGGACGATGGCGTGGTCATCCACAATGCCGACTTTGATCATGTCTGTACTCTTTCGGGGTCCTGTTGTTGACCCATTGTGCCCAACTTTCGACTGAAATGGCCTACCCTTCAGCCTCGACTATGCCGGATTCTATGCACAACAGAGGCGATTTGGGGTGATATTCATGCGTTCGTTCTCATTGCCCAAGATGGCGATCAGCCTGATGCTCGCGCTGCTCGCGGCCGTCATCCTGATCGGCATCAACGAAACCGGCTTCGTGCAGTCCAGCGAGGCGCTCGACGACATCGCCCAGGCCTCGCGCACGCGAGCCACCCTCAACCGCGTGCTGCAGCACGTGCTGGATGCAGAGACAGGCCAGCGGGGCTACCTGCTCACCGGCGATCCGCGCTACCTGGAGCCCTACGAATCCGCCGTGGCCGCCATCGGCACCCAGCTCGATGCCATGCGCGCAACGTACGCGGCGCCCGGCGACGACTTCGCGACCTTCGGGCAGCTCAGCCGCAACGTGCAGCAGAAACTCGCCGAAATGGACCTGTCCGTGCGCATGCGAAAGCAGGGCAACGAGGACGCCTGGAAGTTCGTGCTGCTGACCGACGTCGGCAAGCAGCACATGGACGCGATCCGTACCGAGGCCACCAAGCTCATCGACAGCTCCACCCGCCGCATGGAAGTGGCGCAGTCGCAGGTGCGCAAGACGCTGATGCTGTCGCGCCTGGGCATCGCCGCCGTCACGCTCGCCGGCCTCCTCGCCTTCTACCTGTACCTGCGCCAGACCACGGCGCTGAAGGCCGCCGGCGAGCGGCAGCAGGAAATCCTGCAGCAGGAGCGCGACCTGCTCGAGCGCCAGGTGCGCGAGCGCACCGCGACGCTGGCGGAGCTCGCGACCCACCTGCAGAACGTGCGCGAGGAAGAGCGCGGCCACCTCGCGCGCGAGCTGCACGACGAGCTCGGCGCGCTGCTCACCGCGGCGAAACTGGATGTCGCGCGGCTGAAGTCCCGGCTCAACCAGCAATCGCCCGAAGTGGGCCAGCGCCTGCAGCACCTGACCGAATCGCTCAACAGCGGCATCGCGCTCAAGCGCCGCATCATCGAGGACCTGCGGCCGTCCTCGCTTTCCAACCTCGGCCTCACGGCATCGCTCGAAATCCTGGCCCGCGAATTCTCCGAACGCTCCGGCATCGAGATCACCTCGGGGCTGGAGCCCGTGGAGCTGGACGAAGCCAAGCAGCTCACCGTCTACCGCCTCGTGCAGGAGTCGCTCACCAACGTCGGGAAGTACGCGGACGCGAAGCAGGTCGAGATCAGCGTGCGCAACTACGGCAACCATGTGGAAGTCGATATCCGCGACGACGGGAAGGGGTTCGACACGCAGGGAATCCGCAGCTCCACGCACGGGCTCGCCGGCATGAAGCACCGCGTGGAAGCCGCCGGCGGGCGCTTGACCGTGACTTCCGAAGCCGGCAAGGGCACGCGCATTTCGGCCGTGCTGCCCAAGAGCCTGCAGCCGGCCTGACTAGCCGGACCGGCGCCGCGCCGCCGTTTCCAAAAACAGCCGACCGGCAGTCGGCCGTCTCCTACACAGTTGCATCCCGCGCACCGACACGCAGTCAGGTGCGCCTCCGATGAACTGCGCGGCCGTAGCGCCACTAACCTTGCCGCAGGCGTCGCGGACCTCCCGCACTCCACCCACCACACCCGGGCGCGTCCCGCATAGGAGTTCCAGATGTTGCACTACGCCATTGTCTTCCTCGTGATCGCGCTCATCGCCGCCCTCTTCGGGTTCGGCGGCATCGCCGCGGGCGCCGTGTCGATCGCCAAGATCCTCTTTTTCGTCTTCATCATCATGGCCGTCGTGGCCTTCGTGGTGAGCCTGGGCCGCAGAGGCTGAACCAAAGGAAATCCTCATGAACACCAACACCAACAACAGAAACCTTCGCGCCGCCGCATCCGGCTACGCCGACGACGCGCTCGATTCGGGCCGCCAGTTCGCGAGCCACGCGCTCGAGAGCGCGAGCGACAAGGCGCGCGACCTGCGCGACAGCATGAAGGGCTTCGCCAGCCGCGGCGCGAGCACGATGAGCGACGCGGCCGCCGCCGCGCAACGCCAGCTGGGCCACTACACGCAGTCGACGACGCGCTACGTGAGCGAGCAGCCGGTGAAGTCCGCGCTGATCGCCGCCGCCATCGGCGCCGGCGTCGCCGCGCTGCTGCTGGCCCTGCGCCGCAACGCCGACCGCCGCCGCGACTACTGACCTGCCGAGCCGACCCGAATGGCCATGCTGCATCCCATCTTCTCGGTGCTGATCCACAAGCCCGAGCTGGTCATCGACCACCTGGCGGGCTATGCCGCGCTGGTGCAGGAAGAAGCGTCGTCGGTGGGCGGCCAGGTCGCCCGCCGGGCGGTGGCCTGGGCCGTCGCGGGTGTGGGACTCGTCGTGTTCCTGGTCCTCGCCGGCGTGGCCGCGATGCTCGGGGTGATGCTGGACGAGTTCCACTGGATCCTGCTCGTGGTGCCGGGCCTGCCGCTCGTGCTGGCAGTGCTGGCATGGAACGTGGCGCGCAAGCCGCTGCCCGCGCAGGCCTTCGCCGAAGTGAAGGCGCAGCTCGATGCGGACGCCCAGACGCTGCGCACCCTCGGGGCGCAGGCATGACCGGCGCCGCCGACCGCCTCGCGCGCAGCCGCCTGGCCATCCTGCAGCAGCTGGAGCGGCGCGAAAAGCGCCGTGACGGCGACGACACGACACGCGCGCGCGCGGCGGGTGACGACACCGCGGGCGAGCAGGCGCGCGCGCCGGGCGAAGGCTGGTTCAGCCGCCGCTTCGGCGGACGCTTCGGCGGTCGCTTCGACGGATTGAATCGTGCCGCGCAGACCTGGTGGAGACACCATCCCGCGCACATGGCACTGGAAGTGGCGACGCCCGTGCTGTCGTCCTATGCACGCAAGCATCCGGCGCAGTTCCTCGGCATCGCAGCCGCGGTCGGCGCGGTCGTCGTGGTTGCCAGGCCCTGGCGGCTGATGTCCGCGACCGGGCTGGTCGTGGCGCTGCTCAAGTCTTCGCAGCTCTCCAACATCGTGATGTCCGCCATGTCGGGTGCGGACTTCGGCAAGGACGAGCCGCCCTACGAATGAATGAACGCAACCCGGGCCGCGTGGTGCGACGGCCGGGGAAGCATTTTGGCAAGCAAGCGCACTGGGATTTACCCAATCAACTGAAGGAGAAAGTCATGAAATACGCTCGAGCCCTCGCATTCGCCCTGGTGGCAGGTGCAACCATCGTCAGCACCGGCTGCTCGGTGATCCGCGGCCAGGAAACCGTCGGCGCCTATGTGGACGACGCTTCGATCACGACCGCCGTCAAGGCCAAGTTCGTCGAAGACAAGACGGTCGACGCCGGCGCCATCAAGGTCGAGACCCTGAACGGCACCGTCGCCCTGTCCGGCTTCGCCAAGTCGAACGCCGAGAAGGCGCAAGCCGAAGTGATCGCGCGCAACACCAAGGGCGTGCGCGAAGTCCGCAACAACCTCGCCGTCCGTCCGTAATCGGAAGGCGACGACGGGCCCGCGTTCCGGCGCGGACTTGCGCGAAGGCAGTGCGCCGCAGGGCGTCGACTGCCTTCGCCCATTTTGAGGGAGCCGTATTCATGAGAACGTTCCGCTGCGACAACTGCGGCAATCCGTTGTTCTTCGAAAACGTGAAGTGCCTGCACTGCGGCAGCACGCTCGCGTTCCTGCCGAACCGGCTGGCCTTGTGCGCCATCGAACCCGTTCCGGACGACACCTCCGGGCTGTGGCGCCGCAAGCGCGCCAACCGGACCAAGACGGTGTCGCGCCAGTACCGGCAATGCAGCAACGCCGTGGAGTACCAGGCGTGCAACTTCGTGGTGCCGGCGGAAGACCCGAACCCGCTGTGCGTGTCCTGCCGCCAGACGCATATCCTGCCGGACCTCACCCTGGGCGAGAACCACACCCGCTGGTTTCGCATCGAGTCCGCCAAGCGTCGCCTGTTCTACACCCTCGCCCGGCTCCGGCTGGTGTCGGTGGAGCCGCCCAACGGCGAGCGCGACGGCCCGGTGTTCCAGTTCCTGGAGGACCAGCCCGGCCAGCACGTCATGACGGGCCATGCGCAGGGCGTGATCACGCTGAACGTGGCGGAAGCCGACGATGAAGAACGCGTGCGCCGTCGCCTGGCGCTGCACGAACCGTATCGCACCCTGCTGGGCCACCTGCGCCATGAATCCGGCCACTTCTACTGGGATCGTCTGATCGCCGGCACGGAGCGCCTGGAACCCTTCCGCGAGATGTTCGGCGACGAACGCACGGACTATGCGCAGGCCCTCCAGGCGCACTATGCTGCCGGCGGTACGCCCGCCAACTGGCAACTCGAGTATGTGAGCGCCTACGCGACCTCGCATCCCTGGGAAGACTGGGCGGAGACCTGGGCGCACTACCTGCACATGGTCGACCTGATGGAAACCGCGTCCTCGTACAGCACACGCGTGGTGGTGCCCGGCACCGATGCGGACGATGCAGAGGAGGTGGTCGATCCCTTCGAGGGTGAGTTCTCCAGCTTCGATCAGCTCGTGGACCAATGGATCCCGCTCACGCTGCTCGTGAACAGCCTCAACCGCAGCCTCGGCCAGGACGACGCCTACCCGTTCGCGTTGACCGCGAAGGCCCTGGAAAAGCTGAAGTTCGTGCACGACGCGATCCACCAGCCGGTCATGAAGGCGCCCGCGCAGCAGGCCGAGGCGGCGCCTCCCACCGACGCACCGGTGGCCGCCCCGGCAGCGGCTCCTGCCGAACCGGCGGCGCAGAACTAGCCCGCGTCGCGCTCCATGTCGCGCAGGATGCGGTCCAGGCGCGTGGAGAGCTGCTCGGTGGTGAGCTGCTCGCGAAAGCGCTCCACCATCAGCGGCAGGCTCATGGGGCTGGGGTGCCGCAGTTCGGCATGCGCGACCGCCTTGCCGAGCAGCCGCTCCAGCGTCGCACGCAGGCGCGAGATCTCCAGCTCCTGGCTGAGCACTTCCCGCTCGGCCTGGTCGAGCAGCAGGTTGCCCTTGTCGTACTTGCGAAACACCTCGAAGAACAGGCCACTGGACGCCTGCAGCTGCTTCGCGCTTTTGTGCTGGCCCGGGTAGCCCGAGAACACGAGGCCCGCCACCCGCGCGATCTCGCGAAAGCGCCGCTGCGCGAGCTCCGTCGAATTGAGCGACGCGAGCACGTCGTGCAGCAGGTCCTGCGTCGAGAAGACGCGCTGGTCCAGCACCTGGGCGAGATCGATCGCGTCGGCGCTGACCAGCTCGAAGCCATAGTCGTTGACCGACATGCTGAAGGTGTTGGGCTGCTCGCGTGCGAGGCGCCATGCGAGCAGGCTCGCGAGGCCCAGGTGCACGTGCCGGCCCGCGAAGGGATAGACGTACAGGTGATGACCTTCGCGCGAGCGGAAGGTCTCGACCAGCAAGGTGCCGGGCGTCGGAATCTTCGACAGCCGCTCCTGTGTGAGCAGCATCGGGCGCGCGGCCTCGAGCTCCGGTTCGAGGAAATCGCCGCCCGCCGCGCGCTGCATCATCTCCAGCACCGCGTCGCCCAGTTCCGCGGACAGTGCCATCTTGCTGCCCTGCCACGTGGGCACCGTGCCCTTGCGCTTCGTCGCCTTCTTCACGTAGGCCGCCATGTCCTGCACGCGGATGAATTCGAGCAGGCGGCCCGCGAAAAAAAAGCAGTCGCCCTTGTGCAGCCGCGCGATGAAGCCCTCCTCGATCGTGCCGATGTTGCCGCCGCTCAGGTACTTCACCTGCATCGCGGCGTCGCTCACGATGGTGCCGATGCCCAGCCGGTGGCGCTTGGCGATGGCGCGGTCGGGGACGCGCCAGACGCCCTCCTCGTCCTGCGCGATGCGGTGGTAGTCCGGGTAGGCGGTGAGGCTGTCGCCACCGCGCGCGCAGAACGCGAGCGCCCAGTCGAACTCCTTGCGCGTGAGCGTCCTGTACGACCACGCCGTGCGCACTTCCTCGTACAGCGCCTCGGTCAAGAAGCCGCCTCCGAGCGCGATGGTGACCAGGTGCTGCACCAGCACGTCGAGCGGCTTGTCCGGCGCGTTGCGCTCTTCCACGCGCCCGGCCTGCGCGGCGCGCCGCGCCGCGGCGGCCTCGACGATCTCCATCGTGTTGGTCGGCACCAGCGTGAGCCGACTCGCGCGGCCGGGCGCATGGCCGCTGCGGCCGGCGCGCTGCATCATCCGCGCGATGCCCTTGGCCGAGCCGATCTGCAGCACGCGCTCCACGGGCAGGAAGTCCACGCCGAGGTCCAGCGAGGACGTCGCCACGACCGCGCGCAGCGTGCCGCCCTTCAGGCCGTCCTCCACCCACTCCCGCGTGGCCCTGTCGATCGAGCCGTGGTGCAGCGCGATCTGGCCCGCCCACTCGGGCTTCGCATCCAGCAGGAGCTGATACCAGATCTCCGCTTGCGACCGGACGTTGGTGAAGACGAGCGTCGTGCCCGAGCGCTCGATCTCGTCCACGACCGGCTGCTGCATCTGCGCGCCGAGATGGCCCGCCCAGGAATACTTGCCGGGGTCGGTCGGGATGAGCGTGTCGATCACGATGTTCTTGTCGATGCGGCCGCGCACGAGCACCGGGGACGGGACACCTGCCGTGGCGCCGGGCCGGCACAGGACCTCCATCGCCTCCCGCAGGTTGCCCAGGGTGGCGCTCAAGCCCCAGGCCACCAGCTTCGGGTTGAAGCGCCACAGCCTCGCGATGCCCAGCTGTGCCTGCACGCCGCGCTTGCTGCCGATGAGCTCGTGCCACTCGTCGACGATCACGTACTGCACCGACTGCAGTTCCTCGCGGGACTTCTCCCGCGTCAACATCAGGCTCAGCGATTCCGGCGTGGTCACGAGCACGGTGGGAAACCGCCTGTCCTGCCGCGCGCGCTCCGCCGCGGGCGTGTCGCCGGTGCGCTGGCCGATGGTCCAGTGCGGCGCGAGGTCCCTCAGCGGCTCGGCGAGCGCCTTGGTGGTGTCGGAGGCCAGTGCGCGCATCGGGGTGAGCCAGATCACCCGCAGCGGCTCGGCGGTGCTGCGCGGCGGATGCCGGCGGATCAGCTCCTGCAGCATGCCGAGCCAGACGGCGTACGTCTTGCCCGAGCCCGTCGTCGCGTGGAGCATGCCGCTGCGGCCCTGCGCGACGGCGTCCCACACCTCCCGCTGGAAATCGAACGCGCTCCAGCCGCGGCGTGCGAGCCAGTCTTGCGCGAGGGAGGAAGCTTCAGGCATGAGGGTGATCCGCAGGCAAGCGAGGATTGTGCTGGGTTTACAGTGCGCGCATGCGGCCCAACATCATCTTCATCGTCGCGGACGATCTCGGCTACGCGGACCTCGGCTGTTACGGCGGGCGTGACGCCGCGTTCGGCCCGGTCTCCCCGGTGCTCGACTCGCTCGCGGCGAACGGGCTGAAGTTCACGCAGGGCTATTCGAACTCACCCGTGTGCTCCCCGACGCGGTTCGCGCTGATGACGGCGCGCTACCAGTACCGGCTGCGCGGCGCCGCCGAGGAACCCATCAACAGCAGGAGCCGGGGCAGCACGACGCTGGGCCTGCCGCCCGGGCACCCCACCCTGCCATCGCTCCTGAAAGCAGCGGGCTACCGCACCGCGCTGGTCGGCAAATGGCACCTGGGCTACCCGCCCGCGTTCAGCCCGCTGCGCTCCGGCTACGACGAATTCTTCGGGCCGATGTCCGGCGGCGTCGACTACTTCACGCACTGCGCCTTCACCGGCGCGCACGACCTGTACGAAGGCGAGACCGAGCGCCACGAGGCCGGCTACCTCACCGACCTGCTGTCGCGCCGCGCGGTGGACTTCGTGAACCGCGCGTCCGGCAGCGGCGACCCGTTCTTCCTCAGCCTGCACTACACCGCGCCCCACTGGCCCTGGGAAACGCGGGACGACGAGGCACTTGCGCGGGACGTCAAGGACAACCTCTTCCACCTGCACGGCGGCAACATCCACACCTATCGCCGGATGATCCACCACATGGATGAGGGCATCGGCTGGGTGATGGACGCGCTGCGCGCGAAGGGCATCGCGGACGACACGCTGGTCGTGTTCACGAGCGACAACGGCGGGGAACGCTTCTCGGACAACTGGCCGCTGGTCGGCGGCAAGATGGACCTGACCGAAGGCGGCATCCGCGTGCCGTGGATCGCGTACTGGCCCGCGCAAATCGCGCGCGGCGGCGTGAGCGGCCAGCACTGCATGACGATGGACTGGTCGGCGACCCTGCTCGATGCCGCCGGCGTGGCGGCGCATGAGGCCTATCCGCTGGACGGCGTCTCGCTGCTGCCGGTGCTGCGCGACGCGAAGCACCGCTTCGCGCGGCCGCTCCACTGGCGCATGAAGCACCGCGGACAGCGCGCGCTGCGGGACGGCGACTGGAAGTACCTGCGGGTGGACGGCATCGACTATCTCTTCGACGTCGCCGCCGACGAGCGCGAGCGCGCCAACCACGCCGCGCGGGAGCCCGACCGTCTCGCCGCCATGCGCAGCGACTGGGAGCGCTGGAACGACACGATGCCCGCAATTCCCGAGGATGCGACGGTCAGCCTCGGCTACTCGGCGAAGGACATGCCGCAGCGCTAGCCCGGCGGGTTGGCATACTCACACGATGTCCCGCCGCCACGACTGGTTTCCCTTTCTCCGCTGGCCCCGCCTGACCGCGCCGCTGCTGCGCAGCGAATTCGCCGCCGCGCTGACGGTGGCGGTCGTGATGGTTCCGCAGTCCGTCGCGTATGCCGGCCTCGCGGGCATGCCCCTCGTCACAGGCCTGTACGCGACCTTCCTTCCCGCATTGGCGGCCGTGCTGTTCAGCGCGTCCACGCGCCTGTCGGTCGGGCCCTCGGCCCTGTCGAGCGTGCTGGTCGGCGCGTCGCTGGCGGGGCTGGCCGCACCGGCGAGCGGCGAGTGGGTGGCGCTCGCCGCATGGCTCGCGCTGCTGTCGGGCGGCATCCAGCTGGGACTGGGCGCCCTGCGCGCGCAGTGGGTGCTCAACCTCGTGAGCTCGCCGGTGCTCGCCGGCTTCAGCCAGGCGGCGGCGCTGCTCATCATCGTGTCGCAGATTCCGGCGCTCATCGGGCTGGAGGGCGGGCTGACCTCGCTGTGGCAATCCCCGCAGGTCGATCCCGTCGCGCTGGCCTTCGGTCTGGGCAGTGTGGCCGCGTTCGTGCTCGGCAAGCGGTTCGCACCGCGCCTGCCCACGGTGCTCGCGGTCATCGTCGCCTCGGGCGCCATCGCCTATGCCACGGGCTATTCGGCCCACGGCGCCGTGGTGGGCAGCCTGCCCGCAGGCCTGCCGTCGTTCTACTGGCCGGGATGGCCCGGCTGGAACCACCTCGGTGCGCTCGTCGTGCCTGCGCTCGTCATCGCGCTGGTGAGTTCGCTCGAGATGGCCTCCAGCGCGAAGATCGAAAGCCAGCACGACGGCAAGCGCTGGGACGCCGGCCAGGACCTCATCGGCCAGGGCATGGGCAAGCTGGCCGCCGCGTTCTCCGGCAGCTTCCCGACCAGCACCTCGTTCTCGCGCTCCGCCATCACGCTGTACTCCGGCGCGAAGACGGGTTGGGCCACCGTGGCGTCCACGCTGATCGTGGTGCTGGTGCTGCTGTTCCTCACGCCCGCCCTCTTCCACGTGCCGCGCGCCGTGCTGGCCGCCGTCGTGGTCGTCGCGGTCGCCGGGCTCTTCAAGCCGCAGAGCCTGCTGCGCCTCTGGCGCGTCGACCGGGTGGAGGCCGTCACGGCGCTGGTCACGTTCGCGATTACGGTGATCACCGCGCCGAAGATCTATTGGGGCGTGCTCGCCGGCGTGGTGATGGGGCTCGCCCACTTCCTGTACCTGCGCCTGCACCCGCGCATCATCGAGCTGGGCCTGCACCCGGACGGCAGCCTGCGCGACCGGCATTTGTGGAAGCTGCCGCCGCTCGCGGACGGCCTGTATGCGCTGCGCATGGACGATGAACTCGACTTCGCCTCGGCCTCGGCGTTCGAGCGCGCAATCGTGGACCATCTCGCGGCGCACCCGGACACACGGCACGTGGCGCTCTTCGCGCACCCGATCAACCGGGTCGACGCGACCGGCGTGGAGGTCTTCATGCAGCTGCGCAAGATGCTCGACGAGCGCGGCATCGGCTTGCACATCAGCGGGATCAAGCTTCCGGTGGAGCGCGTGCTGCGCAAATCGGACGCGCTCTACGACAACCCGCTGCTCTTCATGTACCGCACGGATGCCGAAGCGCTTCACGCGTTCAGGTCCCTGGGCGACGCGCCCGCGGATCAGGCGCTGACGATCCAGCCTTCCAGCGGGTCGAACGCGGCGGGCAACCCGTAGCGCGGCGCGCCTTGCCGCTGCGCCCACGCGGCTTGCAGCAGGCACAGCACGGCGTCCAGGCTGTCGCCGCTCGCGTCGTCCACCAGCGTGTCGCGCTGCGAGTGCGTGAGCTTGAGCCGCACGCCCAGCCGCGTGCCGCCCAGTTCCAGCGCGGTGACGAGGTCCTTGCGCGCGATGAGCCGGTCCGCCGTCTGTTTCGCCTTTTCGTCGCTCTTGTAGCTGCGCCGGCCGATGAGCTCGCGCGCAAGTAGGCCCGGATACGCTTCGAGCGCGACGCGTCGCGGGTCGCCCTCGTGGAGCCCCGGCATGTGCACGCCGGCCTCGAGCAGCAGGGGCAGCGCGGCGTGCAGCATGTACGCGACGGGCGGGTTGACCCACTTCATCGAAGGGCTGGAGCCGGCGAGCTTGTCGAAGGCGCGATGCGCGAATTTGGAACCGGCGGGGCGCGCATCGCAGAAGGCCGCGAAGGTTTCGCGGATTTCCGCGCGCGACAGGCCGGCGTAGTGCGCGATGCAATCGCGCCATTGCAGCGGCCACTGCAGGTGCTCGACGAGCTCGCGCGGCAGGCCGAACGGGAAGTCGAAGCCGCCGATCCAGTCGCCGGGGCGCGCGAGCCATTCGCCGAAGGCGGCGAGCGACTCGATCCGCTCCATTCGGGACAACACGACGCGGCCCGACACGAGTGAGCCCGATGCGATCACGATCGGCTTGCGCCGGGTGGGCGAGCTCGAGAAGTCGCACCCGAGGAGGGTGGGCGTTGGCATGGCGCTCATCCGAGGGCCAGTGCCATCACGCCGGCCGCGATGAAGGCCGCGCCGAGCAGCCGCAGGCCGCGTTCGCCTTCGCCCAGCAGCTGCCCGCCGATCAAGGCCGCGAAAAGCATCGAGACTTCACGCGCCGGCGCCACGTGCGACAGCGGGGCGACCTGCATCGCATACAGCACGAGCACGTACGAGACGGGGCTGATGATGCCGACGTAGGTCGCGTACTTCCATTGGCTGCGCCACATCGCGGCGACCACCGGCCGCTCGCGCACGAGCACGGGCGCGAGCACGGCCAGGCGCAGCAGTCCGCCCACGTAGTCCACGAGGATCGGCGACATCAGCAGGAACTTCACCGCGTAGCCGTCGACCACGGTATAGCTCGCGATGAACGCGCCGCTCAGCACCCCGTACAGCATGCCCTTGCGGACGCGCTGGCGCTGCAGCGGGTCGTGCGAGGCACGCCAGAGGCCCGGGCCGCCCGCGATGAGGAACACCCCGAGCGCGACGCCGAGGATGCCGAAGGCGCCGAGTGCCGACAGGTGCTCGCCCAGCAGGAGGATGGCCGCCAGGGAGGACAGCAGGGGGCCGGAGCCGCGCGCCAGCGGATAGACCACGGTGAGGTCAGCCTTGCGGTAGCCGCGCAGCAGGACGATGTAGTAGAGCGTGTGCAGCAGCGCGCTCGCGGCCAGCAGCAGCCATTCGGTCCAGCCCCAGGCCGGCACCTGCCGCACCCCGAGCCAGATGCCCAGCGGGGCCCAGAAGACCACCATGACCAGGCTTGTGAAGACCGCGAACCGGGAGTCGCCGCCGGCTTTCTTGGCCGCGATGTTCCAGCTGGCGTGGATCAGGCCGGCGAGGAGGACGAGGGCAAGCGCGCTCGCCGGCAAGGCTGCGTGCTCAGACCCGGCCGCAGATCGCGGCGGTGGCCATCAGGTCTTCCAGCAGCGCGAGCGAAACCTTGCCCGAGACCGAGTAGGGGTCGAGCTCGGGCTTCTCGGAGTACTTCAGCAGGATGGCGTGGTTGATCTTGGACAGGTTGACCTGCCCCATGCTCCAGCCGCCGAAGCGCCGCTCGAAGATTTCCTCGAAGTGCAGCAACGCGACGTCCTTGTGGCGCGCATCGCGCTGGATGTGGCCGAACAGGTCGCTCACCTGCAGCCGCCCGCCTTCGATGGCCTGCAGGAAGATGCCGCCGCCGTAGCACAGGATGCCGGTGATGCCGTTCTCCGGGTTGTGCTGGCGCGCCTGGTTGAGGATGGATTCGATCGCTTCGGGGCTCGTGTCCACGGCCCGGCTTGCATAGAGAAGGCGTACCAGCATCTCAGTTCTTTCCGGGGATGAGAGCGAGGAATTCGCGGCGCAGCGCGGAGTCCTTGAGGAATGCGCCGCGCATGACGGAGTTGATCATCTTCGCATCCATGTCCTTCACGCCGCGCCAGGCCATGCAGAAGTGGCTCGCTTCCATCACGATCGCCAGGCCGTCGGGCTGGGTCTTTTCCATGATGAGGTCGGCCAGCTGCACCACCGCCTCTTCCTGGATCTGCGGGCGGCCCATGACCCATTCGGCCAGGCGCGCGTACTTGGACAGGCCGATGACGTTGGTGTGTTCGTTGGGCATCACGCCGATCCACACCTTGCCGATGACGGGGCAGAAATGGTGGCTGCACGCGCTGCGCACGGTGATCGGGCCGACGATCATCAGCTCGTTCAGGTGTTCGGCATTCGGGAATTCGGTGATCGCGGGCTGCTTGACGTAGCGGCCTTTGAAGACTTCCTGCAGATACATCTTGGCGACGCGGCGCGCCGTGTCGCTGGTATTGTGGTCGCTGCGCGTGTCGATCACCATGCTGTCGAGGACGCCCTGCATCTTGGCCTCGACCTCGTCCAGCAGCTGCTCCAGCTCGCCGGGTTCGATGAACGCGGCGATGTTGTCGTTGGAGTGGAAGCGCTTGCGGGCAGCCTGGATGCGCTCGCGGATCTTCACCGACACGGGCGTGCCCGCGTCGTTGTCTCCGTCCTTCATGGCGTCTTGTGCTTTCATCAGCATGGGCAAATGGTAACACTGCCGCATTCGCGGCGGTTTGGCAAGGTTTTGGCCCCAAGCCATGTCCGGCGGGCGACAGTCGCTATCACTTCAATAGCGCTTCGAGGTCCTGCAGGGTGTTGGCCTCGTGGATCGGCTTGTCGTGGCGGATGCGCAGCATGCGCGGGAAGCGCACCGCGATGCCGCTCTTGTGGCGCGGGCTGCGGTTGATGCCTTCGAAACCCAGCTCGAACACGAGCGAAGGCTTGACGCTGCGCACCGGCCCGAACTTCTCCAGCGTGCTCTTGCGGATGATCGCGTCCACCTGGCGGAATTCTTCGTCCGTGAGGCCGGAGTAGGCCTTGGCGAAGGCCACGAGCTGCAACGCGCCGGGCTGGGCGGGTTCCCTTCGGGCGATGGCCTCGATCACCGCCTCGGCTTCTTCCCTGCTCTCCGGTTGCCGGTTCCAGACGGCGAAGGTGTAGTCGGTGTACACCGAAGCGCGGCGGCCGTGGCCGGCCTGTGCGTAGATCAGCACGCAGTCGATGGCCATCGGGTCGATCTTCCACTTCCACCAGAGGCCCTCGGCCTTGGTGCGCCCCGTGCCATAGGCTGCGTCCAGCCGCTTGAGCATCAGGCCCTCGACGCCGAGTTCGCGCGAACGTTCCCGCCGCTGCGCGAGCTCCAGCCAGGACTGCGCCGTCTCGACGGGAGAGATCTTGACGAGCGAGCCGGCCAACAGGGCCTCCAGCCGCTGCCTGCGTTCCCGCTGCGTGAGCTCACGCACGTCCTTGTGGTCCTGCTCCAGCAGGTCGTAGGCCATGAAGGTGACGGGCGCATCGGCGAGCACCTTCTTCGTCAGCGTCTTGCGGCCGATGCGCTGCTGAAGGAGCGCGAAAGGCGCAGGACCGGCGTCGCCCCACACCATGATTTCGCCATCGAGCACCGTGCCGTCGGGCAGCGGCTGCGCCAGGGCGACGATCTCCGGGAAGCGCTCCGTGACGAGTTCCTCCCCGCGCGACCACACCCAGACTTTTCCGCCCCGCTTCACGACCTGGCCGCGAATGCCGTCGTACTTCCACTCGACCTGCCAGTCCGACACCGGGCCCAGCCGCGACGCGAAGACTTCCGCCGGCGCGTCGAGCTGGTGGGCGAGGAAGAAGGGATAGGGCTGGCCCTCGTCGAGCTTCACCTCCGCGCCTTCCTGGTGTTGCGCGATCAAGGCCTCGAAGCGCTCCACCGAGGGCATCACCTTGCCGTCGGTGTAGCCCATCATGCGCTGTGCGACGCGCTTGGCATCGACGCCGGAATGCGCCGCCAGCGCGCGCTGCACGAGGAGCTTGCTCACGCCCACGCGAAAGCCGCCGCCCACGAGCTTGGTGAGGAGGAAGCGGCCCTGCGCATCGAGCTCCCGCCAGTAGGACTTCACGCGCTCGGTGATCTCCGCCTCGCCGGCGCCGCGCAGGGGCAAGAGGCGCTGCTCGATCCATTCCGCGAGGCCGACGTCGGTCGGCTCCGCATCCCGCGGCAGCACGAGCGCGATCGTTTCCGCGAGGTCGCCCACGGACTGGTAGCACTCGTCGAACAGCCAGGGCTCGATGCCCGCCACGGCGCAGGCGAGCGTCGCCAGATGCGACGTCGGGATCACCTGACGCGGCTTGCCGCCGGACAGGAAATAGACGGCCCACGCCGCATCTTGCGCGGGGGCCTGCGCGAAGTAACGCTGCAGCGCATCCACCTTCGCGTTGGTGGACGTCGTGGCATCGAGCTCGGCGAAGAGTTCGGCGAAGCGCTTCATGCCGCGGCCCCGCCGTCCGGCGGCACGTCCGGCGCCGCCTGCGCGTCGCCTTCGACCGCATCGCCGCCGTACTCGGTTTCGAAGGCCTCGGCCTGCAGCCCCTGCTCCGTGAGGTAGCGCACCATCACGGGCACGCTGCCGTGCGTGACGATGACGCGTTGCGCGCCGGTGGCGCCGATCGCGCGCATGAGCCCGGGCCAGTCCGCGTGGTCCGACAGGACGAAGCCGCGGTCCCAGCCCCCGCGCCGCCGGTTGCCGCGCACCTGCATCCAGCCGCTCGCGAAGGCGGTGCTCGCGTCGCCGAAGCGGCGCATCCACGTGCTCGCGGCGGCGCTCGGCGGGCACACGACGAGCGCGCGCTTGAGGTCGGCCTTGTCCTTCACGTCCGTGACCAGCTGGGTGGCTGGCAGCTCCACACCTTCGGCGCGATACGCGCGGTTGAGCGGCTCCACGGCGCCGTGCACGATGATCGGGCCGATCGACGGATCGACCCCGGACAGCAGCCGCTGCGCCTTGCCGAAGCTGTAGCAGGCGATCACGCTCGCGCGGCCCGCCAGCACATTGCGCGACCACCAGGCGTTGATGTCCGCAAAGAGCTCCGAATCGTCGCACCAGCGGTAGATCGGCAGGCCGAAGGTCGATTCGGTGATGAAGACGTCGCAGCGCACGGGCTCGAAGGGCGTGCAGGTCCTGTCCGGCGCGACCTTGTAGTCGCCGCTGGCCACCCAGACCTGGCCGCCATGCTCGAGGCGCACCTGCGCGGAGCCGAGCACATGGCCGGCGGGGTGCAGGGACACGGCGACGCCGTTGTGCAGGATCCGCTCGCCATAAGGCAGCGTCTGCAGGTTCATGTCGCCCAGTCGCGTGCGCAGGACGCCCTCCGCGGACGCCGCGGCCAGGTAGTGGCCGTGGCCCACGCGCGCGTGGTCCGCATGCGCATGCGTGATCACCGCCCGGTCGACCGGGCGCCAGGGGTCGATGTAGAAATCGCCCGGCGGGCAATACAGGCCTTCGGGCCGGTGAACGACGAGGTCCGCCATCGTCAGAGGTAATTCTTTCCCTGCACCGCGAGCGCGAGGCGCATCGCCAGCAACGCGATGCGCTCCATCACGCGCTGGCGCATGGGGCGATTCTCGAAAGCTGCCGGGTCCATCGCGCGGCCCGCCTGCATCGCCGCCACGAGCTTGCCGCGCAGCTGGGCCGCGAATGCGGCGTCCTCCACGATGACGTTCGCCTCGCGCGCGAGCAGCAGGCTCAGGGGATCGAGATTGGACGAGCCGACCGTGGCCCAGTGCCCATCGATCACCGCCACCTTCGCGTGCAGGAAGCTCGGCGCGTATTCGTGGATCTCCACGCCGGCTCGCAGCAAGGCGCTGTAGATCGGCCGCGCCGCGTAGTACTGCATGAAGTACTCGTAGCGCCCCTGCAGCAGCAGCTGCACGCGCACCCCGCGGCGCGCCGCCGCGACCAGCGCGTTGCGCATCTTGCGGCCCGGCACGAAGTACGCGTTGGCGATGACGATCTCGTCGTGCGCACGACCGATCGCGCGGCGGTAAGCCTGCTCGATGCGCATGCGGTTGCGCAGGTTGTCGCGCAGCACGAGCGCGGCCCGTGCGTGCGAGATGGCGCCCTCGCCGCTCGCCGCAACGCCGTGCGTGCGCGGGTTGCCGGATGCCCGGAACGAGACGAGGGCACCCGCGAGCCGCGCACGGCGGGCCTGCTGCATCGCCTGCATTCGCAACCACAGGCGCGACATGGTGTCGGCCACTTCCGCAACGAGGGGTCCGCGGACGCGCACCGCGAAATCGAATCGCGGCGCCTCCAGCCGGCCGTAGGTGGGGTCGTGGAAATCGTCGAGGATGTTGATGCCACCGCAGAACGCGGTCTCGCCGTCGACGAGGCACAGCTTGCGGTGCAGGCGGCGCCAGCTGCCGAAGCGCAGCAGGCTGAAGGTGCCTACCGGCGAGTAGACGTGCCATTGCACCCCGGCCTGCAGGAAGCGCTCTTCCCAGGACGGCGGAAGTGCGCCGCTGCCGAAGCCGTCGATCACGACCTTGACCGACACGCCGCGCCGCGCGGCCCGCTCCAGCGCATAGGCGACCTCGGCGCCCTGCCCGGTGAAATCGAAGATGTAGGTTTCGAGGCGCACTTCCGCACGCGCGGCGTCCATGGCTTGCACGAGCGCGGGGAAGAATTCGACACTGCCCTGCAGCAGGTACAGCTCGTGGCCGGCGCGCAGGGGCGGAAGGGCGTGCGCCATCGGGCCCGCCTACAGCTGGAACTCCGCGATCAGCGGCAGGTGGTCGGACATGCGCCACCAGATGCGCCCGCGCGGGATGTGCACGCCCACGGGCTCGAGACCGCGCGAGTAGACGAAGTCGAGCTGCGTGAGCGGCAGGCGCGAGGGGAAGGTGAATTGCCGCTCCCCGACGAAATCCCGCAGGCCGAGCTTGTTCATCGCCGGGCGCAGCTTGCAGCCCCAGTCATTGAGGTCGCCCGCGACCACCAGCGCTTCCTTCTTCGGGATCTCGCGCTCGATGTACTGGCCGAGCCGTTCGACCTGCCGCAGCCGGCTGCCCGCGATCAAGCCCAGGTGCATGACGATCACATGGATCGGCTTGCGGTCGACCTGCACGTGGACGTGCAACAGGCCGCGTTGCTCGAAGCGGTGGTCCGAGACGTCCTCATGCGCATGCGACACGACCGGCCAGCGCGACAGCAGCGCATTGCCGTGCTCGCCGTGCGCCGTGGTGGCATTGGTGCGGTAGACCGACTCGTAGCCCTCGGGCGCGAGGAACTCGGCCTGCGGCAGTTCCGGCCAGCGCTTGAAGTATTTTTCTTCCTGGCGGTGGAGTTTGCGCACTTCCTGGAGGCAGACGACGTCGGCGTCGAGCTGCTCGACCGCGTGGCCGATGTTGTGGATCTCCAGCCGCCGGACCGGCCCCATGCCTTGCACCCCTTTGTGGATGTTGTAGGTGGCGATCCGGAACAGCGAGGAACTCATTGCGCAAATTGTGGCAGCAAGAGGATGGCCTCGGCGTTGGAAGGCGAGAAACAGGCATCCGCGGCCTCGCGCCAGGGCAGCCAGCGAAAGTCCGTGTGCTCCCGCGCATTCAGCGTCACGGCCGTGCCATCGGGCACGCACAGGCCGAAGACGTGCTCCGTGTTGCGCGTCACGCCGGGCGCGTAGCGGTGCAGCCAGCGGGGGTAGATGTCGTAGACATTCTCGATGCCCCAGTCGGTGAGGATGCCCTTGCGTGCGTCGATGCCGGTTTCTTCCCGCACTTCCCGCGTGGCGCAATCCTCGAAGGATTCGTCATCCCTGTCCTTGGCGCCCGTGACGGACTGCCAGTAGCCGGCGGCGTCGGCGCGATGGATGAGCAGGACATCCCGCGCCGGGGTGTGGATCACCACCAGGACGGATTGGGGGATCTTGAAGGGGGGCGTCACCCGCCTATTGTGACGAAGCTGCCCATTTACCAGATCCGAAATTCCTCGCCGAAGACGCCGAACTGCTCCACGACGTCGTGGTGCATGTCGACCCATTCCTTGTAACGCGCGTAGAACTCATCTTCGCCACAAAATCTGGGGCGATATATCGGACTGCTTGATTGCGCCGATTTCGGATCGCCTCTGCTGCACGACCCTCCTATCACTCTTAAACGGCTTTTTCAATGAAATAGAAAGCGTAGTAAACGCCCCAGAAATCCAAAAGAAAGTGAAAAAAGATAACTGCGTTTGCTGAGTTCGCGGGTCATGAGTCTTGTCGAGACATCTCGCCGACTATTCAGAAGCCGCTGAGGATGGCGTCCATCGCCGCAGCCACTTCGCCAGCGCGATGCGAGATCGAGGCCACGGGTTTCCTGAGCATTCGGGCAGGAAGAGGCGCCGCCTGATGGGCCAGCAGGATCAGGGTTTCACCATCCACCTGCACCACAGGGCACAGATTCTCGGGAAGTCTGGTCACATCGGCGCCGACCCTTGACAGCGGCATGACCAGGCGCGTCGGCAAACGCTCGAGCAAACCGCTCTGTACGTCCGCGACGTACGGCACGGACTCGCGGGATGCCTGGATGGGATTGAGATAAATATCGAACTGCGCCATCTCAGCCTTGCTGCCAGGCAACAGAGCCTTCGCACCACAGGCCATTCTTTTCGAATTCCCGGTTCTGCGCGTCGAGCCAATCCCGGTAGGTCTCGTTGAATTCCTTCTTTCGCGCCGACAGGGACTTGCCACGGGCGGCCATCGTCAGCGCCTGGAACTCCTCGTAGCCCAACAACACCGTGTCTGGCCGGCCATCCTTTTCCACGATGACCGGCTCGCCCTTGGCCTGGCTGCAGAAATAGCCGAACCGGTTCTTGGCTTCAGTCGCGGTGATTTGCATGGGCGTGTCTCCTTGTTGGCCATTTTAGCCAAACAGTGGAGCACCCACAAGAAGCCTGTATCACGCTGCCGCGGTATTCCTCAACCGGATATGCAGCTCGCGGAGCTGCTTCTCGTCCACCGGCCCCGGCGCCTGCGTGAGCAGGTCCTGCGCGCGCTGGGTCTTCGGGAAGGCGATCACGTCGCGCAGGCTTTCCGCGCCCGTCATCAGCATGACGAAGCGGTCCAGGCCGATCGCGATGCCGCCGTGCGGAGGCGCACCGTATTGCAGGGCGTCGAGCAGGAAGCCGAACTTCAGCTTCGCTTCTTCCGCGTCGATCTTGAGCGCGCGGAACACCTTGCTCTGCACGTCCTCGCGGTGGATACGCACCGACCCCCCGCCGAGTTCGATGCCGTTGAGCACCGCGTCGTAGGCCTTGGCGACCGCCTTGCCCGGGTCGGTTTCGAGGAGGTCCTCATGGCCGTCCTTCGGCGAGGTGAACGGGTGGTGCACCGCGTTCCAGCGCTGGCCGTCGTCGTCGTATTCGAACATCGGGAAGTCGATGACCCACAGCGGCTTCCACTCGCCTTCGACCAGGCCGTTGGCCTTGCCGAATTCGCTGTGGCCGACCTTCACGCGCAGCGCGCCGATCGCGTCGTTCACCACCTTCGCCTTGTCCGCGCCGAAAAAGATGATGTCGCCGTCCTTGGCGCCCGAGCGTTTCAGGATCTCGGCGACGGCGGCGTCGTGGATGTTCTTCACGATCGGCGACTGCAGGCCCTCGCGTCCCTTCGCCACTTCGTTGACCTTGATCCACGCCAGGCCCTTGGCGCCGTAGATCTTCACGAATTCGCCGAACTGGTCGATGTCGCCGCGGCTCATGCCGGCGCCGCCGGGCACGCGCAGCGCCACCACGCGGCCGTCCTCGGCGTTGGCCGGGCCGGAGAACACCTTGAAGTCCACGTCCTTCATCACGTCGGTGAGTTCGGTGAATTCGAGCTTCACGCGCAGGTCCGGCTTGTCCGAGCCGTAGAGGCGCATCGCGTCCGCGTGCTTCATCACGGGGAAGGCGCCGATGTCGATGCCCTTCACGTTCTTGAAGGTGCTGCGGATCATGCCTTCGAACATCTCGCGGATTTCCTCTTCGGTGAGGAAGGAGGTTTCCACGTCGATCTGCGTGAATTCCGGCTGGCGGTCGGCGCGCAGGTCCTCGTCGCGGAAGCACTTGGTGATCTGGTAGTAGCGGTCGTAGCCGGCCACCATCAGCAGCTGCTTGAACAGCTGCGGCGACTGCGGCAGCGCGAAGAACATGCCGTCGTGCACGCGGCTGGGCACGAGGTAGTCGCGCGCGCCCTCGGGCGTGCTCTTGGTGAGCATCGGCGTCTCGATGTCGATGAAGCCGTTGGCGTCGAGGAACTTGCGAACCTCCATCGTCACCTTGTAGCGCAGCATCAGGTTGTTCTGCATGTACGGGCGGCGCAGGTCCAGCACGCGGTGCATGAGGCGCGTGGTCTCCGACAGGTTCTCGTCGTCGAGCTGGAACGGCGGCGTCACCGAGGGGTTGAGGACCGTCAATTCCTGGCACAGCAGTTCGATCTTGCCGCTCTTGAGGTTGTCGTTGGTCGTGCCCTCGGGGCGCGCGCGCACGAGGCCCGTGACCTGCACGCAGAATTCGTTGCGCAGGCCCTCGGCCGTCTTGAACATCTCGGCGCGGTCCGGGTCGCAGACGACCTGGACATAGCCTTCACGGTCGCGCAGGTCCACGAAGATCACGCCGCCGTGGTCGCGCCTGCGGTTCACCCAGCCGCACAGGGTCACGGTCTGGCCCAGGAGGGCTTCGGTCACGAGACCGCAATAGGTCGTTCGCATTTTCTGTTGGGACATGGCAGGTGCTCTTCGGTTGAAGGATGACGCGCGGGCGGGAGGGGCCGCGCGTTACCGGGGATTGGTGTGGAGCGCGGCGTGGGGGACGACCACACCCATGGAGATGACGTACTTGAGCGCATCGTCGACGCTCATGCGCAGCTCGATGCAGTCGCGCCGGGGCAGCATGACGAAATAGCCGCCCGTGGGATTGGGGGTGGTGGGCACATAGACGCTGACGTAGTCGCCCTTCAGGTGCTCGACGACTTCGCCGCCGGGCGCGCCGGTGACGAAGGCGATGGTCCACACGTCGGGGCGCGGCCACTGGACCAGCACCGCGGTGCGGAACGCATTGCCGCCGGGGGAGAACAGGGTGTCGGACACCTGCTTGACGCTCGAATAGATCGAGCGGACCACCGGGATGCGGCTCACGAGCTGGTCGCCCCAGCGCACGAGCTTCTTGCCCAGGAAGTTGCTCACCACCGCGCCGGTGACCAGCAGGATGCCCAGCGTGAGGAGCACGCCGAAGCCGGGGATGTGAACGCCGATCAGGCGATCGGGCTGCCAGGCTTCCGGCAGGATCAGGAGCGTCTGGTCCAGCGTGCCGATGATCCACTGGAGAACGCCGATGGTGATCGCCACCGGGACGATCACCAGCAAGCCGGCCACGAACCATTTGCGCAGGGCCGACATGGTGCGACTCAGGCCGATGCCGACGGGGTGTCGGTCTTGGTGGAAGTGGGGGCCGAGCCTTCGGAAGGCTTGGTCGCGCTTTCAGTCTTCGCGCCTTCGGTCTTGCCGCCCTCGGGCGGCTTGGAGTCGGTCGCGGGGGCCGGCGCGGAGGTGGAACCGCCCTTGAAGTCGGTCGCGTACCAGCCCGAGCCCTTGAGCTGGAAGCCCGCCGCGGTGACCTGCTTGGTGAACGCGGCGGCGCCGCAGGCCGGGCAAACGGTCAGCGGGGCGTCGGAGATCTTCTGCAGCACGTCCTTGGCATGTCCGCAGGATCCGCATTTGTAAGCGTAGATGGGCATGGCAGTCGGAAAGGGTTGGGCGCACCCCGGCGAGGGTGCAAAGCCTTCAATTATAGGCGGAGGGGGGTTTCCCAAGCCCCTCAGTGGGGCACCATGCCCGCCAGCGGCTTGCGCGGCTCGTGGCGGTTGCGCAGCACCTGCGGCGCGAGCGAGCCGACCACCATGCCCAGGAAAGCGGCCACGAGGCCCGCTAGCTGGCCCGGGAACATCTTGCTGAGCGCCTCCCCGCCGACCTGGGGGAAAAAGAGCACCCAGGCGGCGATGCCGGCGGCCAGCGACACGATCGCGCCTTGCGTGGTCGCGCGCTTCCAGTAAAGGCCCATCACCAAGGGCACGAAGGCGCCGACCAGTGTGACCTGGTAGGCGCTGGAGACGAGGTCGTAGATGGGCGTGCCCTTCATGGCGACGGCATACGCGAGGACGGACGCGGTGAACACGACGATGGTGGCGCGCATCGCGAAGAGCTGCTGCTTGTCGGTCATGCCGGGGCGCAGGTTCTTCAGGATGTTTTCCACGAAACTGGTCGAGGGCGCGAGCAGCGTGGCCGAGGACGTGCTCTTGATGGCGGACAGCAGCGCGCCGAAGAAGAGGATCTGCATCACCAGGGGCATCTTGGTCAGCACGAAGGTCGGCAGCAGGCGCTGGTAGTCGTTCTTGGCGAGCTCCACGGCGCTCTCGCCCATCACCACCACGGCGCTCGCCACGATGAACATCGGCACGAAGGCGAAGAGGATGTAGCTCACCCCGCCGATCACGGCGCCGCGCCGCGCGGTCTTCTCGTCCTTCGCGGACATCACGCGCTGGAAGACGTCCTGCTGCGGGATGCTCCCGAGCATCATGGTGAGGCCCGCGCCGATGAAGAACGCGATGTCGGTGAAGGTGGGCGGCGGCAGGAAGTTCCACAGGTCCTTCGATCCCACCATGGTGAGCACCTTGTCCGAGCCGCCCGCGAGGTCGCTCGCGAAGAAGGCGATCACGGACAGGCCGATCACCAGCACGATCATCTGGATGAAGTCGGTCCAGGCCACGGCCAGGAAGCCGCCGATCACGACGTAGACGAGCACCGCCAGCGTGCCGACGATCATGCCGCTCGTCTCGGACATGGCGCCGTTCGTGAGCACCGAGAACACCAGGCCCAACGCCGTGATCTGCGCGGCCACCCAGCCGAGGTAGCTCAGGATGATCGCCACCGAGCAGAACACCTCGATCCCGCGGCCGAAGCGCTGGCGGTAGAAGTCGCCGATGGTCAGCAGGTTCATGCGGTAGAGCCGCGACGCGAAGAACAGCCCCACCAGGATCAGGCAGGTGCCGGCCCCGAACGGGTCCTCGACGATGGCGTTCAGACCGCCCTGCACGAACTTGGCAGGGATGCCCATCACCGTCTCCGCCCCGAACCAGGTGGCGAAGGTCGTCGTCACCACCATGACGAGCGGCAGGCTGCGCCCCGCGATGGCGAAGTCCGTGGTGTTCTTGATGCGCGTGCCGGCCCAGACGCCGATGCCGAGCGTCCCCACGAGATACAGCACCACGAAGGTGATCAGCGTGTAGTTCATCGTTGTTCCCCACCCCGGTTTTGGGCAGCGAAATTATGCCCGACGGGCCCGCGCTCAGAAGAGGTGCAGTCGCGCGTTCAGCAGCTGCATGGCCACCAGGCCCAATGCAAATCCCACGCCACCGTAGACGATGCGCTGCAGCAGCCGGTTGGTGCGCCTCTGTTCGATGAGCAGGTCTTCGAGGTCGCGCCGGTGGTCCGCAGGCCGGTGGTGCAGGAAGTCGTGCAGCAGGCGCGGCAGGTCGGGCAGCATCTTCGCGTACCGCGGCGCCTGGTCGCGCAATTCGTCGATCAGCTTCTGCGGGCCGACCTGCTCCAGCATCCACTTCTCCAGGAAAGGCTTGGCGGTGCTCCACAGGTCAAGATCCGGGTCGAGCTGGCGGCCGAGCCCTTCGATGTTCAGCAGCGTCTTTTGCAGGAGCACGAGCTGAGGCTGGATCTCCACCTGGAAGCGGCGCGAGGTCTGGAACAGGCGCATCAGCAGCAGGCCCAGCGAGATCTCCTTGAGCGGGCGGTCGAAATACGGCTCGCAGACGGTGCGCACCGCGGCTTCCAGTTCGTCGACGCGCGTGCCGGGCGGCACCCAGCCCGATTCGATGTGCAGCTGCGCGACACGCTTGTAGTCGCGGCGGAAGAACGCGGCGAAGTTCTGCGCGAGGTATTCCTTGTCGGACTCGGTGAGCGTGCCGATGATGCCGAAGTCCAGCGAGATGTAGCGCCCGAAGGTCTCCGGCGCGAGGCTCACCTGGATGTTGCCCGGGTGCATGTCGGCGTGGAAGAAGCCGTCGCGGAACACCTGCGTGAAGAAGATCGTCACGCCGTCGCGCGCGAGCTTCTTCACGTCGACGCCGGCATCGCGCAGCCGGTCGATCTGGCTGATCGGCACGCCGTACATCCGCTCCATCACCATCACGTCGGAATGGCAGAAGTCCCAGAGCATCTCGGGGATCATCACGAGGTTCAGGCCGTCCATGTTGCGGCGCAGCTGTGCGGCGGCGGCGGCTTCGCGGACGAGATCGAGTTCGTCGTGCAGGTACTTGTCGAATTCGCCCACGACCTCGCGCACCTTCAGGCGCCGGCCGTCGTCGGAGAGGCGCTCCACCCACCCGGCCATCGTGCGCATCAGGTGCAGGTCTTTCTCGATCACCGGCAGCATGCCGGGGCGCAGCACCTTGACCGCGACATCGCGCGTCCTGCCGTGCTTGTCCACCAGCGTCGCGAAGTGCACCTGCGCGATCGATGCGCTCGCCACGGGCTCGCGCTCGAAGCTCGTGAAGATGGAATCCACGGGGCGGCGGAAAGCGCGCTCGATGGTGGCGATCGCCACGGACGTCGGGAAAGGAGGCACGTTGTCCTGCAACTGCGCGAGCTCGTCGGCGATGTCCACCGGCAGCAGGTCGCGCCGGGTGGACAGGACCTGCCCGAACTTCACGAAGATCGGCCCCAGGTGCTCCAGCGCCTGGCGCAGGCGCTGCCCGCGCGGCGCGCGCAGGTCCCGGCCGAACGACATCACGCGCGCCGCGGTGCTGAGCCACGGCCGCCGGAAGCTGGTGAGCACCAGCTCGTCGAGGCCGTACCGCAGCACGACCCACATGATGAAGAAGCCGCGCATAAACCGCGTCACGCGCCCGTGCCCGGCGTGGGCGTCGCCGCGGGCGGGGTGGGGGTCTGCGGCGCGGAAGCGGGTCGTGCGAACCCGCGCAGCGCCTCCACCATGCGGCGCGCGCCCTCGCCCATGGCATGCGCAGGCGCGTCGCCCACGATGCGCGAGAGGTCCTCTTCCAGGTCCCAGCGGACGTGATCCACCAGCCAGTTGATCTCCGCCGCGAACTGCACGTCACCGACGATGCGCACCGGCGGTTTGTCGCCTCGCAGCGCGGACTGGAGCAACTCCCAGGGGGATTCTTCCGTCAGCGTCAGCGACAGATCGGCAGGAACGGCCGTCGTCGAGAGTTCGAGCAGGCCCGCGGGCGTGGCCGCGAGCCGCATGTTGAACACGCGCCAGTGCGCCTCCACCACCCGCCCCACCTGGCGCTTCAGCCGCGCCTGCGCTTCGGGTTCCTGCATCAGCACGTGGTTGAGCAGCAGGACGATGCGCCGCTGGACTTCCTCGACCATCCAGACGGGTGGCTGCAGCCCCTGCCCGATGCGGTTGAAGAAGGTGTCCAGGAATGGAAAGGGGGACTGTGTCGCCATAGTCCCCCATTATTCATGATGACTCCCTCGCGGGAGCCTTCGGGCGCCTGCGATGCGCGGACTACTGCAGTGCCTGCACGCCCGCCACCAGCCAGCCGCTCGCGCCGCTCTTGGGCTTGGTCATGTTCCACACTTCGCGGAACGGGCTCGGCCCGGCGGACGGCTCCTCGCGGATCATCCCCGAGAACTCCACGCTGGCCATGTAGTCGTTGCCCAGGTCCTCGATGCCCAGCAGCTGCGCCTCGAGCATCACGACTTCCGTGCGGTTCGGCTGGCCCGCGGTGTGCGTTTCGCGCTCGGCGAGCTGCGAGCGAATCTCGCCCAGCATCTCGTCCGTCATCATCGAGCGCAGGGTGGCGATGTCGGAGCGGTCCCAGGCGTCCTGCAGCGTCACGAAGTTGCGCTTGGCGGCCGTGATGAACCCGTCGGCGTCGAAGCCCGCGGGGATGCCCCAGGACTGCGAACCGGCCAGCGCCGAACCGATCTGCACGCCGCTGCCCTGCGGCGCGTACTTGGCGGCTTCGAAAGCCATGCTGCTGCGCTCCCACGGGCGGGCGGAGGCGTCGTTGCCGACCTTGTCCGGGCTGTACTGGCGCGGGGGCACCGCGGAATCGGCCGCTGCGCCCGCGCCCTGGTAGGCGAGGCCGCCCTGCTGCGGACGGCGCGAACGCATGAACCAGCCGATCAGGGCCATCGCCACGAACGCGAGCAGCGCGAACATGATGATCGAGCCGAACGCGCCGCCCAGGCCCAGGCTGTGGGCCAGCCACGCGAGGCCCAGGCCGGCGGCGAGACCGCCGAGCATCGCGCCCCACGGCCGGCGCGGGGCCGCCGCCGCCGGAGGTGCGGCGGGCGCGGGCGCGGGAGCGGCCTGGTTCTGCTGGGAGTTGGTGGGCGCCGTGTTCGGGCTGCGCGTCGCCTCGCGCTGCGTGACGTTGCTCGATTGCCTGCCGACCGACGAGCCGCCGCCCAGGCGGCGCGCCGCCTCGGATTCGAAGCTCGCGAACGAGAGGATGAGGACGAATAACCAGGACCAGATTTTCATTTCGACTCCATGGCGCAGGCGCGCCCTAACACTTGATACCCACATGTAGTGCCGCGATGCCGCCCGTCAAGTTGTGGTAGTCCACATGCCCGAAACCGGCCGACTTCATCAGCGCCTTCAATTCTTCCTGCCCGGGGTGCATCCGGATGGATTCGGCGAGGTAGCGATAGCTCGCATCGTCGCCCGCCACCAGCTTGCCCAGTTGCGGCAGCACCTTGAACGAATACCAGTCGTAGGCCTTCCCCAGCGGCTTGGCGACCCTGGAGAACTCCAGCACGAGCAGCTTGCCGCCGGGCTTGAGCACGCGGTTCATCTCGGCCAGCGCCGCGTCCTTGTGCGTCATGTTGCGCAGGCCGAAGGCCACGCACGCCACGTCGAACGAATCCGTGGGGAACGGCAGCTTCTCGGCGTCGCACACGAGCGTCGGCAGGGCGACGCCCGCGTCGAGCAGGCGGTCGCGCCCGCTGCGCAGCATCGCCTCGTTGATGTCGGTGTGCACCACACGGCCGGTGGGGCCGGCCTTCTTCGCGAAGGCCAGCGCCATGTCGCCGGTGCCGCCCGCGATGTCCAGGACGCGGTCGCCCGGCTTTACGTTCGCGGTGAGCACGGTGAACGCCTTCCATGCGCGGTGCAGGCCCGCGGACATGAGGTCGTTCATGAGGTCGTAGCGCGGCGCGACGGAGTCGAAAACGCCGCGCACGCGGCGCGCCTTCTCCGTCTCCTCGACCGTCTCGAACCCGAAATGCGTGGAACTCATGGCTCGATGCTAGGGCATTCACGCGAGGTGTGCGCACAACCCCGCGGACCGACCGGGAATAGGCCGGGGCCGGCGTCGCGAAAGCACATCAGTGCGCGCAGGCGTGGCCGGGTTTGTCCGGCATGGGCGAGTCACGGTCGACGCCGGCGGCAGCAAGGCGCTTGGCGTAATCGGCCCAGAGCCGCTCCTGCTCGGAACCGAGGAAGTAGAGATATTCCCAGGAGAAGATGCCCGTGTCGTGCCCATCGGAAAAGGTGGGCTGCACGGCATAGTTGCCGATGGGTTCGAGCGCCGTGAGCGTGACGTCGCGCTTGCCGGTCTGCAACACTTCCTGGCCGGGGCCGTGGCCCTGCACCTCGGCCGACGGGGAGTAGATGCGCATGAGCTCGAAGGGAATTCGGAAATGCGCGCCGTCCGAGAACTCGACCTCGAGCACGCGCGACTGGCCGTGCACGGTGAGGTCGCGGGGCGTAGGGGATTGGGGGTTCAGGCCGGCCATGGGGGAGAGTTTACGAGGCGCGCAGAAATCCGTGCTTCGAGGCCGGGTCGAAGCGCCTCGACGTCGGCGACTCGCTCCGACGGGACCTGCCTGCGCGCCGGCGACCACACCGGATCGGGAAAGCGGCTATCCCAGTCGAAGCGTGCAATCACGTGCCAGTGCAGGTGCGGGACCATGTTGCCGAGGGCCGCGAGGTTGATCTTGGTCGGCTGCAGGTGCTCGCGCAGCGCCTCTTCGACGCAGACGACCGCCGCCATGCAGGTTTCGCGATCCTCCGGCGACAGTTGCGAGAACTCCGCCACGTGCGCTGTCCAGATCACCCGGTAGAACGCCGGGAAGCCCTCCTCCGCGGCACGGACGACCCGGAACTTCGGGCCGGAAAAAATGACCGTTCCTCCTGGCCCCTCGCACAGCGGGCAGCCGGGCACGGCCATCAGACCAGCACCCGCTCGATGCCGCCGTTGTTCGCCGCGGCGACGTACTCGGGCATCCAGTTGTCGCCCAGGATGCGGTTGGCCATCTCGACCACGATGTAGTCGGCTTCCAGCAGGCCGTTCTGCAGGTCGTGGCTGTAGCGGTTCAGGCCCTGCAGGCAGCTCGGGCAGCTCGTGAGGATCTTGATGTTCTCCTTCGCGCCGAGCTTGCCCGTTTCGCGCAGCGCGGCCTCGTCCTTGCGAAGTTCCTCTTCCTTGCGGAAGCGCACCTGCGTGGAGATGTCCGGCCGGGTCACGGCGAAGGTCCCCGACTCGCCGCAGCAGCGATCCGACTTGCGCACGGTGTCGCCGACGAGCGCCTTCACCGTCTTCATCGGGTCCTGCAGCTTCATCGGCGTGTGGCAGGGGTCGTGGTACATGTACGCTCCCGCCGAATTCGACGCGTCGAGCGTGATGCCTTTTTCCAGCAGGTACTCGTGGATGTCGATGATGCGACAGCCCGGGAAGATCTTGTCGAACTCGTAGCCCTGCAGCTGGTCGTAGCACGTGCCGCAGCTCACCACCACCGTTTTGATGTCCAGGTAGTTCAACGTGTTGGCCACCCGGTGGAACAGCACGCGGTTGTCGGTGATGATCTTCTCGGCCTTGTCGTACTGGCCCGAGCCGCGCTGCGGGTAGCCGCAGCAGAGGTAGCCCGGGGGCAGCACCGTCTGCACGCCCGCGTGCCAGAGCATCGCCTGCGTGGCGAGGCCCACCTGCGAAAACAGGCGCTCCGAACCGCATCCCGGAAAGTAGAAGACCGCTTCCGTCTCCGCATTCGTCGCCTTCGGGTCGCGGATGATCGGGACGTAATCCTTGTCCTCGATGTCCAGCAGCGCACGCGCCGTTTTCTTGGGCAAATTACCCGGGAGCTTCTTGTTCACGAAGTGGACGATCTGCTCCTTGATCGGCGCGCGGTCGTGCGTCGCCGGGGGCTTTCTCACCTGGAAGTGGGCAAACCCGCGCAGCAGGTCGTTGGCCAGGCGCTGGACCTTGAAGCCGATGCCCACCATCGCGCCGCGAATGAGCTTGATCGTTTCCGGGTTCGTCGCGTTCAGCATCAGCATGGCTGCCGCATTCCCGGGCCGGAAACTCTTCTTGCCCATCTTGCGCAGCAGGTTGCGCATGTTCATGGACACGTCACCGAAGTCGATCTTCACCGGGCAGGGCGACAGGCACTTGTGGCACACGGTGCAGTGGTCGGAGACGTCCTCGAACTCCTCCCAGTGCTTGATGGATACGCCGCGCCGGGTCTGCTCCTCGTAGAGGAAGGCCTCGACCAGCAGCGAGGTCGCGAGGATCTTGTTGCGCGGGCTGTACAGCAGGTTCGCGCGAGGCACGTGCGTCGCGCAGACCGGCTTGCACTTGCCGCACCGCAGGCAGTCCTTGATGCTGTCGCTGATCGCGCCGATGTCGCTCTGCTGCATGATGAGCGATTCGTGCCCCATCAGCCCGAAGCTGGGCGTGTAGGCGTTCGTGAGGTCCGCATAGACGGACGTCGGCGAATCCTGCTGGGCGTGCCGCAGCAGCTTGCCCTTGTTGAAGCGCCCCTCCGGATCGACTTCCTGCTTGTAGTCCGCGAAAGGCTTGAGCTCCTCGTCGGTGAGGAATTCCAGCTTGGTGATGCCGATGCCGTGTTCGCCCGAGATCACGCCATTGAGCGAACGCGCGAGGACCATGATGCGCTTCACCGCGGCGTGCGCCGACTGCAGCATCTCGTAGTCGTCGCTGTTGACGGGGATGTTGGTGTGCACGTTGCCGTCGCCCGCGTGCATGTGCAGCGCGACCCACACGCGGCCCTTGAGCACTCGCTGGTGGATGGCGTTGCACTCCGCGAGGATCGCGGCGAAGGGTTCGCCCGCGAAGATCGTCTGCAGCGGCGCGCGGATCTGCGTCTTCCAGCTGGCGCGCAGGGAGTGGTCCTGCAGCTCCGGGAACAGCGTGTCGACCTTGGCGAGCCAGCCGCGCCAGAGGGCGCGCACGTCGCGCACGAGTTCCAGCGCCTGGCCGACTCGGTCCTCCAGCAGTTCTGCAGAGGGAATTTCGCTCGCGTCGTCCTGCTTGCCCAGCGGCAGGTTGCCCCGGGCGAAGAAGGCCTCGAGCTCGTCGGCCAGCTTGATCTTGTTGGCAAGCGACAGCTCGATGTTGATCCGCTCGATGCCGTCCGTGTACTCCGCCATGCGCGGCAGCGGAATCACGACGTCCTCGTTGATCTTGAAGGCGTTGGTGTGCTTGCTGATCGCGGCGGTGCGCTTCCTGTCGAGCCAGAACTTCTTGCGCGCTTCCGGGCTGATCGCGATGAAGCCTTCGCCGCTGCGTGAATTGGCGATGCGCACCACCTCAGAGGTCACCCGCGCCACGTCGTCGGCGTTGTCGCCGGAGATGTCGCCGAACAGCACCATCTTCGGCAGGATCGCCCGCTTGGACTTCGTGGAGTAGCCCACCGCTCGCAGGTAGCGGTCATCGAGGTGCTCCAGCCCCGCGAGCAGGACGCCGGAGCGCTGCTGCTCCGCGAACATGTAGTCCTTGATATCCACGATGCTGGGCACCGCGTCCTTCGCATTGCCGAAGAATTCGAGGCACACCGTGCGGGTGTGGCTGGGCATGCGGTGCACGATCCAGCGCGCGCTGGTGATGAGGCCGTCGCAGCCTTCCTTCTGGATGCCGGGCAGGCCGGAGAGGAACTTGTCCGTGACGTCCTTGCCCAGGCCCTCCTTGCGGAAGGTGTGGCCCGGGATCTCGAGCCGCGTCGTGCGGATCGGGGTCTTGCCGTCGGCCTGGAAGTAGCGCAGCTCGAAGGTCGCGACGTCCGCGTCGTGGATCTTGCCGAGGTTATGGTCCAGGCGCACCACTTCCAGCCATTGCGCCTGCGGCGTCACCATGCGCCACGACAGGAGGTTGTCCAGCGCGGTGCCCCAGAGCACGGCCTTCTTGCCGCCCGCGTTCATCGCGACGTTGCCGCCAATGCACGAGGCTTCCGCGGACGTCGGGTCCACGGCGAAGACGAAGCCGCCGCGCTCGGCCGCGTCCGCGACGCGTTGCGTGACGACGCCGGCTTCGGTCCAGATCGTCGGGCGCTTTTCGGTGTGGCCGGGAATGTCGATCATCTCGACTTCGGTCATGGCCTCGAGCTTTTCAGTATTGATGACCGCGCTCTTCCAGGTCAGCGGCACCGCGCCGCCGGTGTAGCCGGTGCCGCCGCCGCGCGGGATGATCGTCAGGCCCAGGTCGATGCAGCCCTTCACCAGGCCGGCCATCTCTTCTTCCGTATCGGGCGTGAGCACCACGAAGGGGTATTCCACGCGCCAGTCGGTCGCGTCCGTCACGTGGGAGACGCGCGACAGGCCGTCGTACTTGATGTTGTCCTTCGCGGTGTAGCGGCGCAGGGCGCGCGCCGCCTGTTTGCGCAGGGCGCCCATCTCGCGGAAGCTCTCGTCGAAGGCTTCCACCGCCTTGCCCGCCGCCTGCAGCAGTTCGGCCACGAGGCCGTCGCGCCCCGCGTCGCCCGCCGACTCCCGCCGCTTCTGCACTTCGGCCAGGCGGTGGTGCAGGGCCTCGACCAGCTGGCCGCGGCGCTTCGGGTTGTCCAGCAGGTCGTCCTGCAGGTAGGGATTACGCTGCACGACCCAGATGTCGCCCAGCACCTCGTACAGCATCCGGGCGGAGCGCCCCGTGCGGCGCTCGTCGCGCAGCTCGTTCAGCACGTCCCAGGCCCGGGGACCGAGCAGGCGGATCACGATTTCGCGATCGGAGAACGAGGTGTAGTTGTACGGAATCTCGCGCAGGCGGGGGACGTCGTCCCGGGCCGCGTCCATGAGGTGATTGAGCGTTGTGGGTGCGTTCATGGGGGGGTGGATTGATGTTACCGCAGTGCAGCATGCTGCGCGGGCGGAGGGCGAACTGCACTTTGGCTCATGGGAAACCCGCTTGTGGCGTGTCCCGCGCGCAATGTTTAATCGGCGGTCACAAATGGGCGGTACAGTCGCCCCCTTCCGGACCACCGGACGCACTTTCATACAGGAGTACTCATGAAACAGAAATTGACCGCGCTCGTGCTGGCCGCGGCCGCATCGTTCGCAGCGCACGCCCAGACCGAAATCCAGTGGTGGCATTCCATGACTGCCGTGAACGGCGAATGGGTCAACGACCTGGCAAAAGAATTCAACGCACGCCAGAAAGACTACAAGGTCGTGCCCGTCTACAAGGGCAGCTACGACGAATCCATGACAGCGGCGATCGCGGCCTTCCGCGCCGGCAACGCACCCAACATCCTCCAGGTGTTCGAAGTGGGCACCGCCACGATGATGGCCAGCAAGAACGCCATCGTGCCCGTCACCAAGGTGATGAACGACGCCGGCAAGAAGTTCGACGCCTCGGTGTACATCCCGGCGGTCGCGAGCTACTACACCGCGCCCAACGGCCAGATGATGAGCTTCCCGTTCAACAGCTCGACCACGGTCTTCTACATCAACAAGGACGCGTTCGACAAGGCGGGCCTGGACACCAACAAGCTGCCCGCGACCTGGCCCGAAGTGGCGCTCGCCGCGGCCAAGCTCAAGGCGAGCGGCCACAAGTGCCCGCTGACCATCGGCTGGCAGGGCTGGACGCAGCTGGAGAGCTTCTCCACCTGGCACAACACGCTGCTCGCCACCAAACGCAACGGCCTCGACGGCATGGACGCGCGGCTCGTCGGCAACTCGCCGCTGCACGTGCGCCACATCGAGAACCTGGGCAACATGGCCAAAACCGGCCTCTTCGTCTACAAGGGCCGCAACAACACCGCCGAAGGTTCGTTCGTCTCGGGCGAGTGCGCGATGATCACGACCTCGTCGGGCTTCTACGGCAACGTGGCCAAGAACGCGAAATTCAAGTTCACCGTGGCGCCCCTGCCCTTCTACCCCGACGTCGCAGGCGCACCGCAGAACACCGTGATCGGCGGCGCGAGCCTGTGGGTCATGGCCGGCAAGAAGCCGGAGGAATACAAGGGCGTCGCCGCCTTCTTCGAGTACCTGTCCAACCCTGAAGTGCAATCGGCCAGCCACAAGCGCACGGGCTACCTGCCCGTTACGCTCGCGTCGTACAAGCTGACGGAAGACTCGGGCTTCTACAAGCAGAACCCCGGTACGGACACGGCGGTGAACCAGATGGTGCGCAAGACCACCGACAAGTCGCGCGGCATCCGCCTGGGCAACTACGTGCAGATCCGCACCATCGAGGACGAAGAGCTCGAGCAGGTGTGGGCCGGCAAGAAGACCGCCAAGGAAGCCCTAGACTCCATCGTGAAGCGCGGCAACGAACTGCTCGAGCGCTTCGAGAAGGCGAACAAGGGTTCCTGAGGACCCGGCCCCGTCGGGGGGCCATCGCAAGGAGCGGCCTGCGGGCCGCTTTCTTTTCCGCGCCACGCGGTGACACAATGGGAATGCAATGGAGAAGCGGGTCACTTTCAAATCGTCATGGCTGCCCTGGCTGCTGCTCGCGCCGCAGGCGGTCATCATCGGCGTCTTTTTCTTCTGGCCCGCGGCCCAGGCGCTGCTCCAGTCGTTCCAGCAACAGGACGCCTTCGGCACCTCCGTGCAGTGGGCCGGGCTGGAGAACTACCGCAATCTTTTCAACGACGCGACTTACCTCGAATCGTTCAAGACCACGGCGATGTTCTCGCTGTTCGTGGCGTTCTTCGGCATCTCCCTGTCGCTGTTCCTCGCCTACTTCGCCGACCGCGTCACGCGAGGCACGCTCTTCTACCGCACGCTCCTGATCTGGCCCTATGCGGTGGCGCCGGCCGTCGCGGGCGTGGTGTGGCTGTTCCTGTTTTCCGGCAGCATCGGCGTGATCGCCTACTGGCTGCACAACGCGGGCCTGCCCTGGGACCCCCTGCTCAACGGCAACCACGCGATGGCTCTGGTCATCATGGCGGCGGTATGGAAGCAGCTTTCCTATAACTTCCTTTTCTTCGTCGCCGGGTTGCAAAGCATCCCGCGCTCGTTGATCGAGGCGGCCGCCATCGACGGCGCCGGGCCGTGGCGCCGCTTCTGGTCGATCCAGTTTCCGCTGCTGTCGCCCACGACCTTCTTCCTGCTGGTGATCAACGTGGTCTACGCGTTCTTCGACACTTTCGGCATCATCGACGCCGCCACGCACGGTGGACCGGGCAAGGACACGTCGATCCTGGTCTACAAGGTGTACTTCGACGGCTTCAAGGCGCTGGACCTCGGCGGCTCCGCGGCCCAATCGGCGGTGCTGATGGTGATTGTCATTGCCCTCACCGTGATCCAGTTCCGCTTCGTGGAAAAGAAGGTGAATTACTGATGGTCGAGCGCAGCCGCATCCTCACCTTCATCACCCACGCGGTGCTGATCATCGGCGTCCTGATCGTGGCGTTCCCGGTCTACCTCACGTTCGTGGCGTCCACGCACACCACGCAGGACATCCTGCAGGTGCCCATGCCGCTCACGCCGGGTACGCACCTGGCCGACAACTACCGCGCCGCCCTGATGGGCGAGCGCAGCGGCGGCGGCTCGCATGCGCCGGTTGCACGCATGATGACCGTCAGCCTCATCATGGCCGTGGCCATCGCCGTGGGCAAGATCGCGATCTCGCTGCTGTCGGCCTTCGCCATCGTGTACTTCCGCTTCCCTTTCCGGATGGCGTTCTTCTGGGCCGTGTTCATCACGCTCATGCTGCCGGTGGAGGTGCGCATCCTGCCCACCTACAAGGTCGTCTCCGACCTCGGCATGCTCAACTCCTATGCGGGCCTCACGATTCCGCTCATTGCGTCGGCGACGGCGACATTCCTGTACCGCCAGTTCTTCCTGACCGTGCCGGACGAACTGACCGAGGCGGCCCGCATGGACGGCGCGGGGCCGATGCGCTTCTTCAAGGACGTGCTGCTGCCGCTGTCGGCGACCAGCACCGCGGCCCTCTTCGTCATCCAGTTCATCTACGGGTGGAACCAGTACCTGTGGCCGCTCCTGGTGACGACGCAGGAGAACATGTACCCCGTCGTGCTGGGCATCAAGCAGATGATGCCCACCGGCGGCGACGCGCAGATCGAATGGAACGTGGTGATGGCCACCGCCATCCTCGCCATGCTGCCGCCCGCGCTGGTGGTCACGCTGATGCAGAAGTGGTTCGTCAAGGGCCTGGTGGACACGGAAAAGTAAAGAGCTGGAAATGAAGAACATGAGGAGTACCTACTGATGTCAGGCATCGCACTGCGCGACGTCGTCAAGCGCTACGGCAAGGGCAAGCAGGAATTGCAGGTCATCCACGGCGTGAACGCGGAAATCGGGCACGGCGAATTCGTCGTGATCGTCGGCCCCTCGGGCTGCGGCAAGTCCACGCTGCTGCGCATGGTCGCGGGGCTGGAGGAAATCTCCGGAGGCACCATCGAGATCGACGGACGCGTGGTCAACGACCTGGAACCGGCCGATCGCGACATCGCCATGGTGTTCCAGAACTATGCGCTGTATCCGCACATGTCGGTCTTCCAGAACATGGCCTACGGCCTGAAGATCCGCAAGATGCCGGAGGCCGAGATCAAGTCCCGCGTGGACAAGGCCGCCGGCATCCTGGAGCTGGGCCACCTCTTGGACCGCACGCCGCGCCAGCTCTCGGGCGGGCAGCGCCAGCGCGTGGCGATGGGCCGCGCCATCGTGCGCCAGCCGAAGGTGTTCCTGTTCGACGAGCCGCTGTCCAACCTCGATGCGAAGCTGCGCGCCCAGACGCGCATCGAGATCCAGAAGCTGCACCGCGAACTCGGCATCACTTCGCTTTTCGTCACGCACGACCAGGTCGAGGCGATGACGCTCGCGCAGCGGATGATCGTGATGAACGCCGGCAAGATGGAGCAGTTCGGAACGCCCGAAGAGGTGTATCACCACCCGGCCACCACATTCGTCGCGAGCTTCATCGGTTCGCCGCCGATGAACCTGCTGATGAGTGCGCCGGGCGCGCGTCCTCGTTCGGTCATGGGAATCCGCCCCGAGCACCTGGATATCGGCGAAGGCGGATGGAGCGCGCAGGTCGAGACGACCGAGCTGCTGGGCGCCGAGCGGCTGATCTATGCGCGAGTGGGCACGGAGCAGATCATCGTGCGCAGCGAAGAGCACGAAATCGCCCCGGCGCCGGGCGACACCATCCAGGTCAAGCCCCGCGAAGACCGCGTGCACTGGTTCGACGCGCAAACCGGCAAGCGCATGTGACGGACAAGCCCTGGCCCTACCCGCGCTGGGTCGCGCATCGCGGCGCCGGCAAGCTGGCGCCGGAAAACACGCTCGCCGCGTTCAAGCTCGGGGCGAGCCACGGCTATCGCATGTTCGAGTGCGACGCCAAGCTGTCGTCGGATGGCGTGCCTTTCCTCATGCACGACGCGACGCTGACGCGCACGACGAATGTGCGCGAGATCTTCGGGCCCGCGCCCAGCGCGACAGGCGGGGACCATCCCTGGAGCGAACTCGCAAAGCTCGACGCCGGCGGCTGGCATTCGCGCGCCTACGCCGGGGAGCCACTGCCGACGCTCGAGAACATCTCGCGCTATTGCATCGCGAACGGCCACCTGTTGAACATCGAGATCAAGCCGACGCCCGGTGTCGAACGCTTCACCGGCGAGGTCGTGGCGCGCCACGCCGACAGGCTCTGGAACAACGCGCCCATCCCGCCGCTGCTCACTTCGTTCCAGGTGGAATCGCTGGAGGGCGCGCAGGCCACGGCACCGCACCTGCCGCGCGGGCTGCTGCTGGACACGCTCTGGAAGGGCTGGCTGGAAACCGCGCTCACGCTGGATTGCACCGCCATCGTCTGCAACCATGCGCTGTGGGACACAAGCAGCGTGACGCAGGCGAAGAGCGCGGGCTTTCGCTGCCTCAGCTACACCGTCAACGACGAGTGGGCGGCGCAGCGCCTGGTGGACCTCGGCACGGACGGCATCATCACCGACCGCGTGGATTTGTTCCCGCCTACTTGAGGTCCCCGGCCAGCGACGCGAGCGGCTCCGGCGCGATGATCGTGTGCGCCGGGTAGTTGCGGTGATCGCAGCCCAGCTTCACGCTCGCACCCGCCTTGATCGCCGCCACCATCGCCGGCGTGAACTCGAAACGCACGAAGTGCACGGCCGATGTCTTCTCGTCGTTCTCGCGGTCGAGGTCTTCGTCGGCAATGGCGTACACGCGCTCGTGCCCCTCGACCTCCACGAACATGCGGTCTTCGATGCCGATGAGGCGCGCAAGTTCGCGGCGGCGCTCGTTCTCGTCGGGGTACTCGATGAGCATCGTCGCCTTCCAGTTGCTGCCGTCGGGCATCAGCGGCGCATAGGCCTCGATCTCCTGGGCGATGCCCTCCTCCTCGAAGATCTTCTCGATGCGCAGCATCTCCTGGATCTGGTAGCGGATGGTCATCTCGCTTTCGAACTGCAGCGTGACGTGGTCGCCGAGGGCGACGCTGCGCAGCTTGCGATGCGCGATCACTTCGCCCTTGCGCGCCTTGCGGTACTTGCTGTAGGCCTCCAGCGTCATGAGGCTGTCGGCGGTGATGTGTCCGGTGAGTTGCATGTTCAGTCCAACCCGTATGCCTTGCGCACCAGCGTGAGCGGATGGGCGAGCTGCGGTGTGCCCAGCGCGTTCACGTCGAAGCCCTGGTCGATGTGGTGGCCGCCCAACGGGCAGTCCGAGGCGATGTAATCCGGCGCGCCGCCCGCGGGATGCTCCGCCATCTTCTTGAAGAGCGGCTTGCCGATCTTCATCGCCTGCTCATGGTAGGGCACCTTCACGCCGAAGGTGCCTGCGTGGCCCGAGCAGCGCTCGTTGGTGTGAACCTGGGTGTCGGGCGCCATCTTGAGCATCTCCTCGGTCTTGCGGCCGATGTTCTGCACGCGCGTGTGGCATGGCACGTGATAGCTCACCTTGCCGAGGGACTTCGGGAATTCGGTCTTGAGCAGGCCGTCGCGCTTGCGCTGCATGAGGTATTCGAACGGGTCCCACATCGCTTCCTTGACGGCCTGCACGTCGGCGTCATGGGGATACATCAGCGGGATTTCCTGCTTGAACATGAGCGTGCAACTCGGTACCGCCGTGAGGATCGCCCAGCCCTCCTTCGCGTACTTCGCGAGGACGGGGATGTTCGCTTCCTTGCTCTCGTTCACCGAGTCGAGGTCGCCCAGTTCCAGCTTGGGCATGCCGCAGCATTTTTCCTTGTTGACGAGGACATAGGGCACCTCGTTGTGCTCCAGCACCTTCAGGAGGTCGTGGCCGATGCCGGGCTCGTTGTAGTTGATGTAGCAGGTCGAGAAGATCGCGACCTTGCCGGGCGTCTTCGCGCCTTCCTTCACGGGGAAGTCCTTCGACTTGGGCGCGCCGGAGCGGAACTTGCGCGTCGCCAGCGCGGGGAGCCACGCATTGTGGTCGACGTGCAACGCGGATTCCATGAGGGCACGGGCCGGCTTCGTCTGGTTCACCGCGTTGGCGACCTGCGTCACGATGGGAATGCCGGCGAACTGGCCGTGCACGTCGGTGGACGACAGGAATTTCTCGCCGAAGCTCACGTCGCCGTTCTTGAACTTGATCGCCTTGGCGCGCAGCATGGTGTGCGGGAAATCCACGTTCCACTCGTGCGGGGGAACGTAGGGGCATTTGGTCATGTAGCAGAGGTCGCACAGGTAGCACTGGTCGACGACCTTCCAGTAGTCCTTGCGGTCGACCCCGTCGACTTCCTGCGTCTTGCTTTCGTCGACCAGGTCGAAGAGCGTGGGAAACGAGCCGCACAGGCTCACGCAGCGGCGGCAGCCGTGGCAGATGTCGAAGATGCGTTCGAGCTCGTCGAAGGTCTTCTTCTCGTCGTAGTACTCGGGATTCTTCCAGTCGATGGGATGCCGGGTCGGCGCTTCGAGGTTGCCTTCGCGTGATGCCATTCTTGTTCTCTCGATGGGAGTGATTTGCCGCAGCCTTTTTGGACGCAGAAAGCGCAGAAATGACGCAGAAGAAATTCAAAAAAATTCAATTGAATTGTTCTTGTCTTCCTTCTGCGTCACTTCCGCGGGTTCTGCGTCCTTGAACCCGCTTTCTCAGCGGATCAATCCACCAGTTCGTTCAACGCCTTGGTATAGCGGTTCGCATGCGAGCGCTCGGCCTTCGCCAGCGTCTCGAACCAGTCGGCCACTTCGTCATGGCCTTCTTCGCGGGCCGTCTTGGCCATGCCCGGGTACATGTCCGTGTACTCGTGCGTCTCGCCGGCAACCGCCGCCTTCAGGTTGTCGCGCGTCGGGCCGATCGGCAGCCCGGTGGCCGGGTCTCCGCATTGCTCCAGCCACTCCAGGTGGCCGTGCGCATGGCCCGTCTCGCCTTCCGCGGTGGAGCGGAACAGGGCCGCCACATCGTTCTGGCCTTCCACGTCCGCCTTGTTTGCGAAGTACAGGTAACGGCGGTTGGCCTGGGACTCGCCGGCGAAGGCTGCCTTCAGGTTTTCTTCCGTCTTGGAGCCTTTGAGTGCTGCCATTTGGAAATCTCCTAGTTGGGTTGATGAACGTTGTCGCGTCGCCCGGTGCGGGGCGAAACACCCGCAGGGTAGTCCCGTCCCGACGCATCGTCTAATAGCCTGCGACAATGCACCGCATTGATATAGACTATCGATACGGTTGCACTGATAGCTTACCACAGCATCGCGCACGGCAATGCTGCTTGCATAGCCCGGGTGACAGCCACGGACCGATTACGCTATAGTAAATGCATTACGCAATGTTGAATCAGGAGACGACATGGCCGCCGTGCTGAAACAGACGAGTCCGCTGCCCGCCCCGGCGCCCATCCACCAGCTCCACCATTTCGCGTATCGGGCAAAGGATGCGGAAGAGACGCGGCATTTCTACGAAGACATCCTGGGCCTGCCGCTCTATCACATCATCCAGAGCGACCACGTGCCGAGTACCGGCGAGTACTGCCCCTACACCCACTTCTTCTTCCGCCTGCAGGACGGCTCGTTCATCGCTTTCTTCGACCTGGGCGACGACCAGGCCTGCGAGCCTTCGCCCAACACGCCGGCCTGGGTCAATCACATCTCATTCCGCGTGGATTCCGTGCAGGCGCTCAGGGACATGAAGACGCGCCTGGAGGCCCATGGCATCGAAGTGCTGGGCATCACGGACCACCACATCTTCCACAGCATCTACTTCTTCGACCCCAACGGCGTCCGGCTCGAGCTCACCGCGCAGCTCGCGGATGAATTCCAGATGCTGCAGGAAAGCAAGACCGCGCATGCGCGCCTCGCCGAATGGACGGCGCGCAAGGAAGCGTGGCGCAAGGATCGCGCGGCGGGCAAGCAGGCCGCGCCACTGAAGCCCCAGCAGAACGACCGGCCGGAAGTCTCCGCTCGGAAGTGACGCCCGTGGCCGAGTTCGCGTCCAGCGCCTTCACCAACGGCTACGAATTCACCCAGGGCAGCGGCTACAAGCTGCCCGAATACCCTTTCATCGAGCCGCCCGAGCTGCGCGCAGGCCAGCCCGGCCATCACCCCATCGTGATCGTCGGCGGCGGTCTCGCGGGCCTGACGATGGCCTGCGCACTCGCGCACTACCGGGTGCCCGCTGTCCTCCTCGACGAAGACAACACGGTGGGCGTGAAGGGCGCGTCTTCACGCGGCATCTGCTACACGCAGAAGTCCCTGGAGATCTTCGAGCGGCTGGGCTTCTACGAGCGCATCGCGGCGAAGGGCATCCAGTGGAGCGTCGGCCGTACCTTCGCGGGCCACGACGAGGTGTACTCCTTCGACCTGAAGCAGCAGCCCGGCTATCACCTGTCCAGCCAGCCGCCGTTCATCAACATCCAGCAGTTCTACATCGAAGGCTTCCTCGTCGAGCGTATCCATGAGCTCGGCGGCATCGACCTGCGCTGGTCCAGCCGCGTGACCGGCTTCCGCCAGGACGCCGAATGCGCCACGCTCACCGTGAGCACGCCGGCCGGCGAGTACGAGCTGCGGGCCGACCATGTGATCGATGCCACCGGCTCGCACAGCCCCTTTCGCGCATGGGCAGGCGCGAGCGTCACGGCGAAGAAGGGTGACGACCGCTGGTGCATCGCCGACGTGCGCTTCACGAAGCACCCGCCGGTGGAGCGGCACACCTGGATCGAGGCGCCCTTCAACGAGAACCGCGCGGTCTGGCAGCACTTGATGGGTGACAACGTCTGGCGCATCGACTACCAGATGCCTCCGGACGCCGACCCGGAATACGTGAGCCGCGAGGACGTCGTGCGCGAGCGGCTGCTGCGGCAGTTCGGCGCGGATTGCGCGGTGGAAATCGTCTGGGTGGGCCCCTATGCCTACCGCAGCGAATGCATCGACCGCATGCGGCACGGGCGCGTCTTCTTCATGGGCGACGCCGCCAAGGTCGTCAGCCCCTTCGGCGCGCGCGGCGGCAACACGGGCGTCGCGGATGCGGACAACCTGGCCTGGAAGCTCGCCGCGGTCATCAAGGGCCGCGCCGCGCCGGGCCTGCTCGACAGTTACCACGAAGAGCGGCATGAGGCGGCGTGCCAGAACGTGCTGGTGACCAATCGCACCGCGCGCTTCCTGCGGCCGGCCGACGGCATGGAGCGAACCTTCCGGGCGGCCGCGCTGGGCCTGGCGCGGCAGCACGTGTTCGCGCGGCACCTCGTGAACACCGGGCGCATGGCGATCGCCAACCCCTACTCCCGCTCGAGCGTGTGCCACTCGACGGGCGGCCAGTCGGTGCAGAACGTCGGCTTCGAATGGGCGGACGGCACGCGCGGCAAGGTCAACGACCTGCTGCGTTGGGCCGATGGGCGATTGCTCCTGCTCCTCTTCGGCGAGGCGAGCGTCTCATCCATGCAGCGGCTACGCGCGCTCTGCGAATCGGCGCCGCTGCGCGCCGTCCAGGTGACCGGACCCGAAGAGCGAGCGGGCGCCCGGGAATTCGTCCGCGACACCGATGGACGCCTGCAGGGTGCCTGCCACGTGTTCGGCCATGCGTGGGCTCTGGTGCGGCCGGACAGCTATGTGGCGGCCACCGGGGAGAGCGTCGATGCGGGTCTGGTGCGCGCCGTGGCGCGGGCGCTCGCGGCCGACAGGGAGACTGCATGAAGACCGCCCTGAACCTGCAGGATGCCGACGGTTTCTACGAACAGCTGCTCGATGCGCACCAGGGCCTGTCGAAGGAAGAGTCCGAGCTGCTGAACGCCCGCCTCATCCTGCTGCTGGCCAACCAGGTCGGCGACGCGAAGGTGCTGGCGGCGTGCATCGAAGCGGCGCGGGCGCTCCCCAAGTAAAATCGCGCCTTCCCCCACCCGGTCATCCAACGGCACCCGCGGGTGCCGTTTTGCATTCCACTCCTATGAGCGATACGCCCCAGCAACCCGGCCTCCAGAGCCTGTCCAAGTCCTTCGAGCCCGCCGCCATCGAGGCCCGGTGGGGCCCGGCATGGGAGGAGCGCGGCTACGGCCGCGCCGGCTACCGCGGCACCGGGGAGCCCAAAGACGGCGCGCCCGCGTTCTCCATCCAGCTGCCGCCGCCCAACGTCACGGGCACGCTGCACATGGGCCATGCGTTCAACCAGACGATCATGGACAGCCTCACGCGCTACCACCGCATGCGCGGCTTCAACACGCTGTGGGTGCCCGGCACGGACCACGCCGGCATCGCGACGCAGATCGTGGTGGAGCGGCAGCTGCAGGAGCAGGGCCAGTCGCGCCATGACCTCGGCCGCAAGAACTTCGTCTCGCGCGTGTGGGAGTGGAAGGAAAAGTCCGGCAACACCATCACGACGCAGATGCGCCGCATGGGCGACAGCGTGGATTGGGGCCACGAGTACTTCACGATGGACGACGACCTGTCGCACGTCGTCACCGAGACCTTCGTGCAGCTCTACGAGCAAGGCCTCATCTATCGCGGCAAGCGGCTGGTGAACTGGGACCCGGAACTCAAGACCGCCGTGAGCGACCTGGAAGTGGTGAGCGAGGAGGAGGACGGCTTCCTCTGGCACATCGCGTATCCGCTGGCCGATGGATCGGGCTCCATGGTCGTGGCGACCACGCGGCCCGAAACCATGCTGGGCGACGTCGCGCTCATGGTGCATCCGGAGGACGAGCGCTACAGGCACCTCGTGGGCAAGCAGGTGAAGCTGCCGCTGTGCGACCGCGACATCCCCGTGATCGCGGACGACTACGTGGACAAGGAATTCGGCACCGGCGTCGTGAAGGTCACGCCCGCGCACGACGCGAACGACTATGCGGTGGGCCAGCGCCACCAGCTGCCGATCATCGGCGTGCTGACGCTGGATGCGAAGATCAACGACAACGCGCCCGCGAAGTACCGCGGCATGGATCGCTTCGCCGCGCGCAAGCTGGTCGTCGCGGACCTGGACGCGCTGGGCCTGCTGGTGGAGACGAAGAATCACAAACTCACCGTGCCGCGCTGCGAGCGCACGGGCCAGGTCATCGAACCCATGCTCACGGACCAGTGGTTCGTCGCCATGTCGAAGGTGAGCGACAAGGACCCGACGGGCAAGTCGATCGCGCAGAAGGCCATCGACGCGGTGCAATCCGGCGCAGTGAGCTTCGTGCCCGAGAACTGGGTCAACACCTACAACCAGTGGATGAACAACATCCAGGACTGGTGCATCTCGCGGCAACTCTGGTGGGGCCACCAGATTCCCGCGTGGTACGACGAGGGCGGCAACGTGATCGTCGCGCGCAACGAAGCGGAGGCGCAGGCCAAGGCGCCGGGCAAGACCCTGCGACGGGACGAGGACGTGCTGGACACCTGGTACTCGTCGGCGCTCGTGCCCTTCTCCACGCTCGGCTGGCCCGCGAAGACGAAGGACCTGGACCTGTACTTGCCTTCTTCGGTACTCGTCACCGGCTACGACATCATCTTCTTCTGGGTCGCCCGGATGATCATGATGACGACGCACTTCACGGGACAGGTGCCGTTCAGGCATGTCTACATCCACGGCCTGGTGCGCGATTCCCACGGCAAGAAGATGAGCAAGTCCGAGGGCAACGTGCTCGACCCCGTGGACCTCATCGACGGCATCGCGCTCGCGCCGCTGCTGGACAAGCGCACCACCGGGCTGCGCCGGCCCGAGACCGCGCCCACGGTGCGCAAGAACACCGAGAAGGAATTCCCGGAAGGCATCCCGGCTTTCGGGGCCGATGCGCTGCGCTTCACGTTCGCGTCGCTCGCGTCGCTGGGCCGCAGCATCAACTTCGATGCGAAGCGCTGCGAGGGCTACCGCAATTTCTGCAACAAGCTCTGGAACGCGACGCGCTTCGTGCTGATGAATTGCGAAGGCCACGACCTCGCGGAAGCCGGCGCGACGCAAACCGCGGCGGACCGCTGGATCGTGTCGCTTCTGCAGCGTGTGGAAGCGGAGATGGCGAAGGGCTTCGCCGAATACCGCCTGGACAACGCCGCCGGCGCGATCTACCAGTTCGTCTGGGACGAGTTCTGCGACTGGTACCTGGAGATCGCGAAGGTGCAGGTCCAGACCGGCGACGCCGCGCAGCAACGCGGCACGCGCCGCACGCTGATCCGCGTGCTGGAGGCGATCATGCGGCTCGCGCACCCGATCATCCCCTTCATCACCGAGGAGCTCTGGCAGAAGGTCGCTCCCGTCGCCGGCAAGACGGGCGAGTCGATCAGCATCGCGCCGTACCCCGAGTCGAACAGCGCGGCGATCGACCCCGCGGCCGAAGCGCATGTCGCCAAGCTGAAGGCCGTGATCGATGCCTGCCGCAACCTGCGCGGCGAGATGAACGTGTCACCGAGCACGCGCTTGCCCGCTTACGTGCTGGGGGACGCGGCCTTCATGCGGGAAGCCGCGCCGGCCTTGCAGGCGCTGGGCAAGCTCAGCGAGGTCAAGGTCTTCGACGACGAGGCATCGTGGGCGGCGGCGGCGAAGTCGGCACCGGTTGCCGTGGCCGGGGAGGCACGGCTGTGCCTCTACATGGAGATCGACGTGGCGGCGGAGAAGGCCCGCTTGTCCAAGGAGGCCTCACGCCTCGAGGGCGAAGTGGCCAAGGCCAACAACAAGCTGGCCAATGAAGCTTTCGTCGCGAAGGCCCCGCCGGCGGTCATCGAGCAGGAACGTAAGCGCATCGCCGAGTTCACGGCAACGCTTGCGAAGATTCGCGAGCAGTTGGCGCGGCTGGGCTAGGCCCTAGCGGACGATGAACTGCGGCGGCGGCTTCGGGTCGCCGGGTTCGAGGTCCATGGGCGCGCTGGGCATGGCGTCCAGCTGCGCGAGCCGCGAGGTGGTCGCGGTCAGGGTTTCGTGGATCCGGTGCACCACATACCAGCTCGCGCGCAGGCGCGATTCGCGCGTGTGCGAGCCGAGCCGCGGGGTGATGTAGAGGTTCTCGATCTCGTGCAGCGGCGATCCCCGGGACGCGAACCCCGACTCCGCCCCGTCGATCATGCAGGCCTCGATGCGGCCGTCCGTCAGCGCCCGCGCGAGCGCTTCCTGGTCGAACAGGTGGGAGCGGCTGATGCCGACCCACATCTGCCCCGGCTTGCAATGCGCGAGCAGTTTGTCGTTGATGAAGTTCTGGTAGCGCGACGCATACATCACCTGCACCGAAACCGCGTCCGCGGTGGACATGAGGTCCTGCAGGCTGACGGGCTGGATCTGCAGGCGCGCCCAGATCGGCGCCGTGTGGTGGATGGCGGGGTCGTAGCCGATGAGCTTGGCGCCCAGGGCGCTCAGCATCAGCGCGAGCGTGTGGGCGGTCGGCGCCAGGCCGAAGATGCCGATCGTGCTGCCATTGAGCTCGCGGCCGAGGCGGATGTCCGCGTGGCGGTCGCCATTGAGCGAGGAGCCGATACCGCGGCGGTAGAGCAGCAGCAGGCTGGCCAGCAGGTACTCGGCATTGGAGCGGACGTTGGCGGTGGTGGCCTGGATGACGCGGACGTTGCGTTCGCGGCAGGCTTCGAGGTCGGTGTTGTCGGTTCCGACGTGCATGCGTGCGACGGCTTTGAGGAGCGGGGCGAAATCCAGGAATTCCCGGGTTACCACGACCTTGCGCGGAAGGATCACGGCCTGCGCGTTGTAGACCGCCTTTCGCAACGCGCTCGGGTCTCCTGCAAGCTCCGGACGCGACTCGACGGAGTGGCGAGCCTCCAGCCATGCATGGGCTTCAGGCACCAGACGTTCGAGAAGTAGGATATCCACCCGTTTGCGTCCTTGTCTTACAAATATGCGTAGCGTTTGGCCGGATAGTTGAGCCTGAGCCCCAAAAGCGGGCAAACTTTAGCGGTATATTTTAGAGTAGTCGATGAACAAAATCACGAAAATCAACAAGGCGGTTTTCCCTGTGGCGGGCTTGGGAACGCGCTTCCTGCCCGCGACCAAGGCGCAACCGAAGGAGATGCTGCCGGTCGTCGACAAACCCCTCATCCAGTACGCCGTGGAGGAAGCCTATGAAGCCGGCATCCGCCACATGATCTTTGTGACAGGTCGCAACAAGCGTGCCATCGAAGACCACTTCGACACCGCGTACGAACTCGAGAGCGAACTCGAGGCCGCCCAGAAGACGGAATTGCTGCGGATCGTGCGCGCCATGCATCCCGACGACATGGACTGCTCCTATGTACGGCAGCCCCGCTCCCTCGGGCTTGGCCACGCGGTCCTGTGCGCACAGCCGCTCGTAGGGAACGAGCCTTTTGCCGTCCTGCTCGCGGACGACCTGATGTGCGGACCCGAAGGCGGACCGGGCGTGCTGACGCAAATGGTCGGTGTCTTCCAGAAACTGCCGACATCTTTGTTAGCGGTGCAGGAGGTTCCGGCGGATCACGTGCAGCGTTACGGCATCGTCGCGGGCTCACCGGCCGGCGAAGGCCTGACCAAGGTGGACCGCATGGTCGAAAAGCCCAAGCCTGCCGATGCGCCGTCGCGGATGGGCGTCGCGGGCCGGTACATCCTGACCCCGGGCGTCTTCGACCACATCCGCAACAACCCGCGAGGTGCGGGCGGCGAGATCCAGCTCACGGACGGCATCGCGAAGCTGATGGCCACCGAGGGCGTGCATGCCTTCCAGTACCGCGGCAAGCGCTACGACTGCGGCAGCAAACAGGGCTTCCTGGAAGCCTCCGTCGAACTTGCCCTGCGCCACCCCGAGGTGGGCCCGGGCTTCAGGCAATACCTGAAAGAGGTGCTCAGCGGCGTCTGAGCACGTGGATGTAGTCGCCGCCGACCGTCGACTGCTCCATCAGCTCGTTGCCCGTTTGCTTGGCGAAAGCCTGGAAGTCCCGCACCGACCCGGCGTCGGTGGACACCACCTTCAGCAGCTGGCCGGACGCGAGGTCCGCGAGCGCCTTCTTGGCTTTCAGGATGGGCAGCGGGCAATTGAGCCCGCGCGTGTCGATTTCCTTGGCGATATCCATGCCCGGATTCTAGGCGTGCGTCAGTCGCGGCGCGGCATCTCGATGAACTGCGGGGCCAGCCCCTTCGTGCGCAACCAGTCTGCGAGCGCGTATCCCGTCCCCGCCGGCCAGCACTTCACCGCGTCGTAGTCGTACAGCTTGTAGTCGACGAGCTCCGGCGACAACTTCACTTCGCCATCCGCCACCGCGTGGTAGGCGATGATCACCTGGTTCATGCGCTGGAAATCGTAGACGCCGATCAGGTTGACCTCGCTCGCGTCCAGGTTGGTCTCTTCCTTGATCTCGCGCGTGATGCCCTGCTGCGGCGTTTCGCCCGCCTCCATGAAGCCCGTGATCAGCGCATACATCTTGTGCGTCCACGCCGCGTTGCGCGCGAGCAGGATCTGGTCCCGATACTGCACCACCGCCGCGAGCACGGGCGTCGGGTTGTTCCAGTGCGTCCAGGCGCACGCGGCGCAGCGCAGCCGCTGCTTCTCGCCGCCGTCTTCCATCTGCGCGAAGAACGCCAGCGGGCCGGCGCAGTTGGGGCAGAACCTGTATTCGTGCTGCATCGATGCCTTCAGGCCGGGAACACGCCCGTCGAGAGGTATCGGTCGCCGCGGTCGCACACCACGAACACGATGGTCGCCTTCTCCACCGTCTTCGCGATCTGCTGCGCGACCCAGCACGCGCCGGCGGCCGAGATGCCGGCGAAGATGCCTTCCTCCCGCGCGAGGCGGCGGCACATTTCTTCGGCATCGTCCTGGCTGACGGAAACGAGTTCGTCCACCGCGCTGGGGTCGTAGATCTTCGGCATGTATTCCTCGGGCCATTTGCGGATGCCCGGGATGCGCGAGCCCTCGCTCGGCTGCGCGCCGACGATGCACACCGCCGGGTTCTTTTCCTTCAGGAAACGCGACACGCCGCTGATGGTGCCCGTCGTGCCCATCGCACTGACGAAGTGGGTAATCTTTCCGCCGGTCTGCTCCCACAGCTCGGGACCGGTGGTCTCGTAGTGGATGCGCGGGTTGTCGGCGTTGGCGAACTGGTCGAGGACGCGCCCCTTGCCTTCCTTCTGCATGTTCTCGGCCAGGTCGCGCGCGTACTCCATGCCGCCGCTCTTGGGCGTGAGCATCAGCTCCGCGCCGAAGGCCTTCATCGTCTGCGCGCGTTCGATGGACAAGTCCTCCGGCATGATGAGCACCATGCGGTAGCCGCGAATGGCCGCAGCCATCGCGAGCGCAATGCCGGTATTGCCGGATGTCGCCTCGATCAGCGTGTCGCCGGGCTTGATCTCGCCCCGCTCTTCGGCGCGCTTGATCATGGACAGGGCGGGCCGGTCCTTCACCGAGCCTGCGGGGTTGTTGCCCTCGAGTTTTCCGAGCAGCACGTTGCCCCTCTTGCGGTTCTCATCGGCTCCGATGCGCTGCAGCGCGACGAGCGGCGTGTGGCCGATCGCGTCCTCGATCGTGGGGTAGTTCATCGCTGTCACTGTGCCATAATTTCCAAGTCCCTTCCCTTCGTGCCGGAGTGGTGAAATTGGTAGACGCAGGGGACTCAAAATCCCCCGCCAGAGATGGCGTGCCGGTTCGATTCCGGCCTCCGGCACCACGCGCAGCAGGCTCTGCTCATGAGGAAAGCAGTTCAATCCCCGACGGGATCGAGCTTCAACTTGTAGGACCGCCCTTCCGCCGCTCCGTGATCAGCGAAATGCTGGAAGGGATTGACGTTGGCAATCACGAGGTCCGGGTTGCACACGAGGTAGTGCACCGGGTCGAAGTCCGGATACCTTCGAAGGACGTCCACATGGACCTCGCTGCTGCGGCGCATCATTCGCTCGATATAAGTTTCCATCGTCTTCGTGATGTTGACGCCCGAAGCAAAGAATCCCATGAGTTTCGAAAGTTCGCTTTCGCCCATGGAAAAGGTCGAAACGGGCGCTTGTGAAGGCACCTCGGCGATGTCGAGCGGAGGGTCCGACAAGCGAAGATTGATCCAGTGGAGCGCCAGCGAATACTTCTCCCGCACCATGTCGCGGGCCCTGGGTGTCGCAGCTTGCGGCCTCCCGCCGGCAAACAGGTCATTGGCTTGCAGGTATTGCGACAAACTGGAGGAAATGTCCTGCGGAAAATGGGAGTTGTAGACGCGCAGGACGAGCAATTGGTCCGCGTTCAGCGACGCATTCAACCTTGGCCCCGTTGTCTGGAAGCATTGCGCATCGAGTTCGCAAAGCGCCAGGAACTCCTTGAACAATCCGTCGCCCCAAGCGTCGTAATTCTTCAATTTCCAGGAAACCTTGACTCCGGTCGCCACGGCCGCGTCCACCATGGTGCGAATCGGCTCGATGTAGAGATCGACCGGCAGTTGCAGGACGAAAGTCTCGAAGTCGTGCTGGTAGCCATGACGGCTCACGTTCTGCGAATACGCGCTCAATAAATAGGCGAGCGGATCGCGGAAGAAAGCGATCAGCACCACCTCCACGTCCAGGTCGCGCATGGCCTGGAAGGTCTTGACCCAATCATGGCCTACGGAATAGAGCAGTTCGGACGAAATGATCGCAGTGCGATGCGCCCCGAAGTAGTGCTCCAGCGGGATAGGCAGCCCCTTGCCGGCCGCCGCCTTCATCAGGGCATCCCCATTGCCGCTGCTGACGATTTCCTCCGAATAATTCAGGTAGGCCACACCCAGTCCGTCCAGCACCTTCGCGTTCAGGCGCAGCATGTGCTGCAGATAGCTCGAGCCCGTCTTTTGCATCCCGACGTGCAGGTACAGCTTTCTTCGCTGCAGGTTACCGGCCATGACGCTCATTCAATCTTCTTGACGACAGCTTCGATTTCATAGGGCCCCGATGCGTGCTTGGTGAGATCGGACTGGTAATTGAAGTTCGGATTCCAGTTCTCGCGCAGGTGGCACACCCGGAACGTGGAGAGCGGCAGGCTCTCCTCGAACTCCCGCAGGAGCCGCGCGGGAGAATAGAAGCGTTTGTGATCCCGATTCCACTGGCTCGGCGGGTGCGTCTTGCGCTCGTACAAATACATGTGGGGCACGACCACCACGATGAAACCGCCGATCTTGAGCACCCGCATCCAGTCCATCAATGCGCCGGCGTAGTCTGCGATGTGTTCCAGGCAGTGCGAGGAATAGACGGTATCGACGCTGTTGGCATCGAACGGCAGGCGCCGGCCGTCATACCCCGGGTAGTCCAACTCGATCCCTATCGCATTCCTGAGGATGGGGACGGCGTCGGCGCGGCCGCCCCGAAAGCCGATGTCCAGCACCACATCCCCACCGAGGTAGGTCTTGAAGAAACCCGAGGCCATCTTGTCGGCGTACGTGTTCTTGGATTCCGTCAGTGAGGCCGTGACGGGATCCCAGTATTTCGAGGCCATCGGGTCCGCGGCGAGGGGATTGGTCTTGATCATTGGGGTATCCGGAGAAATTCACGGCAGCGCTCGAATACGCTGCGGGGAGTGATCTGCGTGAGGCACGCCAGGCCCCTGAAACAGTCGCCCGGCGTGGCGAGGTAGCACGGGCCGCAATGCATGTCGCGGCGCAGGGCGATCGCACGCGTTCCGATCGGCCCCCACTCGCGGGAGTCGATGACGGCCGAATGAATGGCCACGGTCGGCACGCCGAGCGCGGCCGCGAGGTGTTGTGGCCCGCTGTTGTTGCCGATGAACAGAGCGCAGCGCTGGAGCACCGCCGGCATCTCCGACAACTTCGTCTTTCCCACCAGCGACCAGACACGCTTCCGGTCGGTCACGCCGGCCAGGACTTCGCCGGCGAGGTCCACCTCGTCCGGTCCCCCGACGAGCACGACGTTCACGGGCAACGCACGCACCAGCAGGTCGACGAGCCGCGAGAAGTGTGCTGCGGGCCATTGGCGCATGGGGCTTCCGGCGGCGGGGTGAATGCACACGACCGGGCGGCGATAGATCTCTTCCGGGACGTTCGCGGGCAGTGGCCCAAGCGACGCCTCCCGAGGCATGAGGCTTCGATCGACCTCTCCGGCATTGGTGATGGCGGACACGAGATTGACCAGGTCTTCCGATACGTGGCTGTGCTTGTTGCGCGTGGCGAGGTCGCCCTCCCACTCCAGGGCGATGTCGAGCCAGGGGAATTCCCCCCGGTGGTCGAAACCCGCGAGCCAGACGGCCCCCGTGCATTGCAGCAGGTGGCGCGTGTCGGGATGCTTGCGCAGGTCGGCCGCCAGGTCGAACTGTCGCGCAACCAGTCGGGCCCGCAGTGCATCCAGCGCCTCGGGAGTGAGCGGGACCATTCCGCTGCCCGACCTCGCATGGAAAAACGAAAACTCGATCACTTCGCTCACGCCCTCGAGCGACCGCGCCAGCTGCGCGACCGCCGGAGCTACAAGCAGCGTGAGCGACGCTTCCGGAAATGCCGCATGCAGCTTGCGTATGGCCGGGATGGAGGTGATGAAGTCACCGATGTGGTCGAGCTTGACGACCAGAATTCTCCTGATGGCCGCGGCGTCGAAGAGCGGGCTGCCCGCGAATATCGTTCGAAGCGGCTCCGTGTCGATGAGGAAGTCGTCGGCGTCCGCAAGAAGGTTGGGATTGAAATACGGATCGCCATGGTCGAACGCGGCTGCCCATTGCTTCAGGAACGCGCTCCGGTCGTATACATCGGCGACCTGGGCGCGGCTCGCAAGCTCATGATGCCGGAGCTGCGCGAATGGCGTGTAGACGACGTTCAGGCCCGCCGCCTGGGCGCGCAGGCAGAAGTCGATGTCGTTGTTGATCACGCTGTGCGCCTCGTCGAAGCCCCCCAGGCGGTCGAACACCTCCGCCTTGACCATCATGCATGCGCCGGTAACCGCAGCGACATTGCGCAAGGTCAGGGATTGGCCAAAGTAGCCCGCATCGTCGGCTTCCGCAAACCTGAAGGCATGCCGCGCCACACCATGATTCGACAGGAACATCCCCGCGTGCTGGACCTTCCCGTCCGGATACAGCAGTCGAGCACCGACGACTCCGACCTGCGGGTTGCAAGCCTGCTCGAGCAACGCTTCCAGCCATCCGGGTTCGATGACCTCGATGTCGTCATTCAGGAAAAGCAGGTAGTCCCCCGACGCCTGCTTGCGCCCCAGGTTGTTGAGCCGCGACCAGTTGAAGTCTTCGTCGACGTGGACCACGCGATTCGCATTGGCCTTGAACCATCGTTTCCACTTCGCACTGGGGCCGCGGATGTTGTCGACAAGGATGATTTCAAAATCGGTGTAAGTCGACCGCTCCCGGATCGACCTCACGCAGGTCTCCACAAGGCCGCGCGCCGCGATGGTCGGGATGATGATGGAGACCTTTCCGACAACGGCCGCCGCCGGCTTGATGCGATAGCTTCCACGCACCAGGCCTTGCAGCACCTTTGCGCCCTCGCCCCGCCGGCGCATCGCGGACTGAAGGGCGGCACGCTCGGCCTGCGGGGTGTCCGCGGTACCCCCCAGCTGGGTCAGGAGTTGAGGCAGGTGGATGACGGCCTTCGCACGCTCCGTCATACGAAGCACCCGCTCGTAGTCAGAGGCGCACGCGTAGGCGCCGGGAGTTTGAAACTCTTCCTGCGCAAGCGGAGACGTCGCGACCCATCCCCTGCCCAGGTAGTTGGTGGACCAGGCGAGTTGGGGCGACCACCCGGGCTTGTGGAATGCTTGCCACTCACCCGAAAGCTCGTCCTGGCGACGTTCGTCCGCATAAATCACGGCCGGGCCACGATCGCCGGAGGCGAAGCGCAGAGCGAACCGGATGAAGGCATCACTGGCCCACACGTCGCCTGGCCGCAAGACGGCGACCAGGTCGGAGGCGCCTCGGGCCGCTTCGGGCCAGCCGGTTTCGCCAAGCGAGCGCACGGACAATCGCGCGGCCACCTCCCCCATCGCCTCCAGGCTGCGCTTCTTGAGCGAGGTCGCCTGGGCCCCCCGCAAGTCGTGCAGCACGATGACTTGCCAGTCGGCATACGTCTGAGCGCAGATGCTTTTCAAAGTTGCGGCCAGCGACTCGCCAGCTTCACCGAATTCGCGCACGGGCACGATCGCCAGGAAGCGCGGGGACTGCCTCCAGCTTTCCAGCAAATTGCGCAAGGTCTGGGTCTCGACGAACGGAATGCGGGTGCGCAGCGGCTGGCGCGCGTTGCCGGACTGGCGGTCGACGGCGACCGAGACCTCGACCGCTTGCGTGCGGCCTTCGGCATCGGTGGCGACGACCTTCAGCCGATGATCCCCGTTCCTCAGGACGCGCGCCGGCACCGCAAACGCAAAGCCGCTCAGCAGCGCGTTTGGCCAATCGGGGACGGCCTGCTCGATGTCCTGGCGCCGGATGCCGTGATATGCGTCGCCCAGGCGCTCGTCGTCGAAGTAGACCGTCACGCTGGCGATGGCAGCCTGGCCGACCGCCCAGCCGATCACCGTCAGGCGGTCGTCCACCTTGCCACGCACCACTCCGTCTGCCGATTCGGGCGCATCCAGGTGCAATCGGATCGCGGACGCACCTGCCACCGCGGCAGGGCGGGCCGTGGCTTCGACCTCGACAGTCCGCCTGGCCGTCACTTCTTCGCCGCTGTTGGATCGCACCCTGACACTGACGTGCTGCGGGCCCTCGAGCGGACGGCCCACGGCACCCCGGAATTCGAAGCCGCAGTTCGGCCCCTGGGCCGCTTCAGGGTACTCGTCGGCCACGTCGGGACGCGGCAGGACCGCCGTTGCCTCCCCGACCTTCGCATCGCCAACGAAGATCTCGATCGATGAGATGCCGCTCTTGTGCAGCGCCCAGCCGCTGGCACCGACGGAACCGTCGGCCCGGATCGTGACCTTGTCGCAATGCATCCGCAGCGCTGCGGCAGGTCGTTGCGGCGGCGTGTCGGGGACCGCGCGCGCCACCGATGCGGTCCGCGACACGTGGACGGGGGAATCCGCCTGCATCGCCAGCGGAACCAGCACGTTCGTCTGCTTGCCATCGCGCTGTAGCACCTGGAGGGTGATGAAACGCAGGTCGGACAGAAGTGGACTGGAGCCTACAAAAGAAAACCCGGACACGGCGGCGCCTGGGTAGCGGGCCATCCGCTCCCCCACGTCGGGGCGCTTCAATCCATACTTCGCACGCCCGATCTCCTGCCCTCGCGACATGACCGTCAGGGCGATGATCTCTGGCGAGCCCACGGCCCACCCCAGGCAATTGAGTGCGCCATCCTGGTCGAACCGCGCGGCGTCGATGACCACCCGCAAGGGCAGCGTGGCCTGGCTACGATCAGCGCGCTGCTGCCCGGAATCGGGCGCCACCTCATCGAGGCTCATCCGAGCCTCTCAGGTCTTCGTCAAGCGGTGCGGGCGCGCGGCCTTCCTGGTAGCCGGCCTCCACGAAATGGTGCGAACCCGATTTGTACCTGCGTGCCTGGATTGCCGCGGCGACATCCGGGTTCTCCTTCAGATACCAGTCCTCGTCGACCTTGAGCGGTCCCGGCAGGCGTCCCTCGACGTACCCGCAATCCACGAAATGGTGACGGGCCGAGTGGAACTGCCCTGACTTGATGGCCTGCCTGACATCCGGATACTGTTTGAGATACCAGTCCTCATCCACCGGCGCAATCCGCACGAGCGATTGGACGAGCTTGACCAGCCCGTCATAGGAAATCGTTGCCGCGACCTCACCCGTGGAATTGCTGGCCAGCGCGAAGGCATTGCGGATGACGGCGAAAGGCGGAATGTAGGTCGGGATGGCCCGGGGCCTGGCCGGGTCCAGGACGGCGGGTCGTTTCATGGCGACTTTGCGACGGGCACGTAGTTCAGTTGGCAACGCTGGGGTCTCCCACTCTCGGGGCTGCAGGGGTCAGGAAGTTCTTGAGCGAGGACGGATCGATTCGATAAGTCAAATTGCGCTCGTTGCCGTGCGCATTGAAGTTGATATTGTTTCCGACTTTCGTGGAAGGGCCGACGGTCACGTGGGTCTGTTGCGTGGAAATCTGCCGCATGGAAATCTGGATGCTTCGCGCTGCATCGATGTTGATCCCCCCGCCTGCGCCGGAGGTAATCGTGCCGTCGATGAGGATGTTATACGGCGCCAAAGACTTGTTTGGAGCCGTGATCCTGATCGCATGGAACCCTTTGGCCGAGGCGTTGCCGATGAAGCCGTAGACGGAGATGTTGTTCACGGCCTTGCCTCTGTCAGATTCGCTCCCGATGGTGAACAGGTCGTCACCCCCGGACTCCGTGCGCAGGCCGAAAAAGCGGATGTTTCCGGTTCCCTTGGACGTGTTGGCGGAATTGTGGAGGAAGAGCCCCTTGCCGACGGACCTCAAAATATTGACGTTATAGAAAACCAGCTGATTGGAGCTGTCGCCCGTTCCGCTGCTGTCGATTTCCATGACAGGGAGGGATTCGGTGCCCGATTGCCAGAATGTCAGGTTGCGAAACTCCGATTCCCGCATGAAGGCCAGCGGCATCGTGCGAGTCACCCCTGCATGCCACGCGCGGCCGTGCAGGAAGTAGACGGCCACGTCCTCCATGACGACACCATCGTTCCGGTCATAGAAAACAAATGCATTCTGGATGTGAGGGCTACGCTTGTCGCCCTGGACCCCGATGCCTCGCACCGAAGGGCCCACCCGATCGTCTGTCGAAGGGCCCGTGTCCGGGCCGTAGTTGCTCTGATACCAGGCTTCCGTCCAGGAAAACAGCGTTCCCGAAAATCCCGCATCGAGAATGATTTTCGACTGGTGAGGTCCTTCGCCCACGATGCATCCCGGGTTGCCGGGTGCAAACTGGGTGAACGCCGCGTGAATCTTGAAATTGCCTGACGGAATGTAGATGCAGGCACGCGTTCCGGCTGCGCGCAGCGCATTGGCACGCGACACCGCCGCGTCGAATGCGCTGGTGTTGTCCGTCGTGGCATCGCCTACCGCACCGAATTCCTTCACGTTGATCCGCTCCGGGACAGGGTCCGGCAGCGGACGGGACGCGGCAGCCCCGCCGCCCACCCCTCTCGCCGCCGTACCGGGCTGTACCGGCGTCGCCGTGCCTTGTGCGATCGCGCCTCCGACGGAAAAGGCGAGCATCAGCAAAATTCGCTTCATTGGATTCCTAGTGACGGATTGGAACACTATACGGAAAGGACGGAGCCGTACAGGCGGCGCAAGGCGGGCAGGTGCGCTCGGAAGGCTTTCCCAGGACTTCGGCCGGGGCGCTCATCTGCATGCGGAACGAACCCGCGCAGACACAGCTTGCGTTTATTTTTCCGGGCATTATAATGCCCGACAAATGCACTTCCGAATCAGAAAGAACGTCGTCCAGCTTGTCCGCAATACCTATGACGCCACGTCGAAGAAGGCCGTGGCGAGCGTGGTGGGCCGAATGCCGCTGACGGATCCCATCCTGACCGATGAGATCCGGGGCCAATTGTCGCCTTCCGAGATTTCGGAGACGGAAGAGTGGATAGCAGAGCACCACCGCCTGACGGCGCTGCGCACGGAGCTGGCGGTGTTCGAGCTTGCCACGAACATCGATTTGGCGGCGAAGTGGCTGGAACAGAATGCCGCGTCAGACGTCGCCAGGAACGCGGCTCCGCAAATCCTGCAGAGCTGGCAGAAGCTGAGGGCAATTCTGAGAAAGGCGGATCTTGTCGAGTAGGTTTCGGTGCGGCGTATTTTTTTAACTCTTAACGTAAGGAAAACCCAGTATGACTATCAATGAACTCGTCGATCAAGTGAAAGCGGCCGGGGGCAAGCAGTTTGAGGCGGTCCCCGATCCGAAAGCCCGCGCTTTGGTGCGCGCTGTGCTGGCGGAAATCGGAAAGCAGATTCAAGCAGGTGGATCAGAGCCGGTTCGAATCCCGGGGTTCGGCGCATTTCGCACGACGGAAGTCGAGCGCGAAAAAGACGGCGCAAAGACCCTGGTCAAAAAGATCCACTTTCGCCCCCTGCCTGCCAAGCAGTAATGCATCCGGCCGTTTGGCCGTCCCGCACTCCCCTCCGCGCCATCGATTGATTTGGCGCAAGCCTGATGCTGGTCATCGCTACCGGAACATGTTTGGGCCGGGGGCGGGAGGGGGCACTTTATTCGACACAGAAGCTCGCGACATATGTAGGAGATTGGTCGCTCGAGCGCCTCCACAGCGCATATGCTCACCGTATCCTTCCGAAACTGTTTGCCGAGCCTGCTCGCATGAAAGTCTATCTTCACACCGGCGCCGGAAAGACCGGCACATCTGCGATCCAGGCGGCTCTTGCGATGCTACGTCCCTCACTCGCAGCCGCCGGCATCCTCTATCCTGCTGGCTTCAACGACTCGGACGAAGGGGCTGCGCGCGGCGAGGTTAGCCAAGGGAACGGTGCCGCCATGGGAGGGCTCGTCAATGCCAACAAGCGACATGCCCGGTACGACATGCCTGCCGTCATGGGTTGGCTGAACGGTTGCATCGCCGAAGCGGCGGGCCGTGATCTGCTTTTTTCAAGTGAAGCCATGCAGTTTGCGCGTGCGGCCGAGATGACGGAGCTATGCAACTTCTTCGCGTCCGCAGGTTACGAGGTGACGGTCATCCATTACGTGCGCCACGCACTCGATCAAGCCGTCGCCACCTTCTTGCAACATCTCAAACGCGGACAAATTGGCAACGGCCCTCGCGAGAAATTGCGTGATCGGAAGACCTTCTTTGAGAGAGAGAGGACGGCCTACCTGGTGAGCCTGGAGCAATTTGCCCAGGTACTTCCTGCCGAACGGATAATCGTGAGGCTTTACGATACCGAACGGACAGATCTCATTCCGGGATTTTTGCGGTTGCTGCGAGAAAAGCCCTTTGATGTGCCGCTTCCAGTCGGCGTCATCAACCGGTCGCCCACTGCGGCTGAGCAGGTAGTCTTTCAAGAATTGTCCCGCCTGCCGGACGGCCCTCGCCTTTGTCGGCTCGTCGACAGGTTGACGCTCAACCGGCCGCCGGGTGGCCCAGCCGTGACGTCGGTTACCGAACAGGAATTTGCGGCGTTCGCAAGCCGTAACCAGCCCATAGTGGATGCGGTCAACAAGCACTTCCTGAAGGGCCACGGGGAATTGCTCATCAAGTCAGACCGGATCCAAGTTGGTGACACTGTGCCCCCATCTCCTGAAGAAGTCTATGCCGCGTTTGCGAACTCCTTCGCACTGCTTGAAGCCGATATCCGAGCCAAACTCCGCGCAGAGCGAAGAGCGGCAGCTGCGAAGATTCGCCGTCCAGCATAGGCGTCCGGACTTTGCAGTGTCGCTCCGCCGCCGGTCAGCGCTCACCCTTTGTGGACGTTCTGAAGCTGAGCGAGCCACTTGGCCGCCGGAATGCTGTCGGGTGAAGCCCTGACCGCGTGCTGCGCCGCCTGCAATGCTTCGGCGGCGCGACCCTCTCGATGCAACGCCCGGCTGTAAGTCAGAAAGACGCCGCCTCCTTGTGCTCCGCTGGCAATGAGTTGCGTCAAAAGCCTAAGGGCTTCGCCGTTCGCACCGCTGCGATACAACGCCTGCGCGAGGACCAAGCGGGCTCGCCGGTCATTCGGTGCCGCATCAACCGCTTTGCGCGCCTCCGTGACTGCATTGGCGGCGTCCTGATCGGCCTGGCTGGGCGATGACGGGCCTTCCATCTTGGACCCGCGAGAAGGCTTGGCGGGATCGCCCTTGGATACACGCAGAGATGGCTGCGCCTCGTGACCAGGTACGAGGCGGCGAATTCTCTGAGCCGCCGCAGCGTCGAGCCCCCTGCGCTGCCAGACCGAGCAGAAGCGCAGTACGTCGTCCATCCCGTCTGCCAAATGCGATCCAAACAGTCTTTCCTGGAAATCAATCAGCGCTGGGGCTAACAAGCTGAACGTCCAGGAATCCAATTTGTCGAATGCGGCCAACGTCATGAAAGCCCACCGCCGCGCCCAGCTCATCTCCGAAGAGAGTCCTCCTGCGACGACTGAGTCGGCGACGTGCGCGATCGTCACTGCAAGATTCTCCTGAACAAAAGCTCGCAACGTGGGATGCAGGTCGGCGGCAGGAACGAACATCGCCCGGGAAATCTCGCGGTCGAGTTCCGGAGCGCCGATCCTTCGCAGGAACGCGTCGTAGCGCGTAGCCTTTGGAGACTTGCTAATGATGCGTCCCCCGCCCGCGAACTCGTTGCGCCGAAACAGGTCCAGCGCTGCGCTGGACGGCACCCTGCCCCCTACGTAGTGCAGGACCTGTCCGGCGATTGCAGGATCCGCAAAAAACATCGCGTCATAGTCAAGCACCTTCATATCGAACCGGGCTTCGGCAATACGCGCTAGCAAGATCACCCAATCGAATAGGCTGAAGAGTCCCGTGCGCCCCTCCGGCCAATCGTCATTGGGGTTCGCAGCGCGCCGGTCGACGGAGTCCGTGACAAAATTGAGGCTGCGATAGATGCACAAATTGCGTAGCGCCGGAAGTTGCGCATTCACGCGATCCAGAATGAGGTGATAGGTCGGCAACTTGTTGCCAAACGCCGCGACCTCGCCCTGCGCCAGCTTTTCGCGTAACGTAAGCCGGGACAACTCGGTGTTTTTTGGTCCGCTGGCATGGTAGGCATCGTCAAAGAATGCTTCCGGCACAGACAGGTTGCCATAATCCACGTCCCATTGGCCGGAAAAATATTCGATGGCGCAATACAAATGCGCATCGAGGTTGATCGATCGCGCAAGTGCAGTGGTGCCGGAGCGCGCCACACCCACGACGATAAAATCGAGCGCGCGGCGGGACGAAGTACTTTCGGCCATCAGTAACGTTCCTGAACGAATGGGTTGGAAGATATGGAGCGGATCGCGCAAGAAGTAGCCACAAGACGCGCGGCAATCACATGAGGGTTCGGACGGGCCGGCTCAATCCAAGGTGCCGTCGACAAGCCACTGGCATCTTTGCGTCATCAGGTCTGGATGCTCAAGATTCCCGAACGAGCCATATCGAACTTCCAGCATTTTTGGCGAATTTTGCGCTCGCTTCAATAACCTGCTGATGTCGCATACGCCTAAACATGCCGCCCCAAAATAGTATCTTGAAGGCGGAATTGAACATCAGAAACGCGCGAAGGGCATAGACTTCGTTCCAGGAATAGTTTCGCTCGATCCAGAGTTGCGGATACTCGAACGGATATGGGCAGTCGTGCACGTGTACCAGGACTCCTTTCTTCACCGCCGGAATGAGTTCTGTCAGCTCATAGTGCACATCGCTTGCTGTTTTCAGCACATGGGTCGAATCAACAAAAAGGATGTCGCCTTCTTCCAGGGCCCCGACCACATCTTCAACGGGAACGCTTTGGACCGGCTGTTCGATCAGCGTTATCCGGGCGCTGTCCAGTGGCCGCAAGAGGCTTCTGAGCCTCTGGGGAAACGGCTCTATGCAGGTAATCTGCACATCAATTTCATGAATATCCGCTGAATCCAGCATGCATGCTGTGGAGAAGCCGGAGCCGATTTCCACGATCCTCTTCGGCTTGTAGCGGCCCATCAAACCATGCAGTGTCAACGCGTCGCCATAGGGAAAGGGGCCGCCTTCGTAATGGAATCGGAGCCCTGGCTCCTTCTGATCGGGGAACGGCGCGTGGCGGATTGATTCCGCCATCTCCTCCCACAATGTATCCATGCGTCGGCGATCTATATCGATTCCAGCGAACGTCTGGCGCCCGCTTCTCGCAGCAACATAATCCGCCACGGTCGAGGGATCCACGACCGCAGAATGGTAATGCCCGTTGGGGAAAAACGGCTTTACCTTGGTTCGCTGGAGGAATTCGGGAGTCGTCCCCATCTTGTTCAGGAGGGCTGCCGGGGACAACTTCCGGCTCGCATCGACCCAAGGTCCAAGCTCGCCAGGCCTTGGCTGACGCTGCAAGGCGAGCTCGAAGAGAGCACGAACGAACTCCTCGCTCGCAGTAGGAGAAGCCGCTTCAATCGCCATCAGGAGTACCCCCTACATTTCGCCGGGGATCGGGTCGACGGCAGCGGCTGGTTGAACCCCCTTCGATCGATAGCTTTCATCGTAAGAATAACCATAGGCCTCCATTTCGGGCCCGCAATACCGCCCGAAAGTCAGAAGCTGCTGCTGCGTCCACCCGAGCGTGTCCACGCTCATGATGCGCTCGGCGCTGGTGGCGTCCGTCTGCTGCGGCCGGTTGGAACGAAGCGTCTGGATCATTCGCTCGGGAGAGGAAACTTTGAGTAGTGCCGCCAGTTGCCCAGCGATGAGCTCGGGCCGCTGGATCATGTCTTGCTGGTCCACTTCCAGGAAGGTATCCGGACGCAAGCTTTTACGCGTCTCCCGCCATGCACTCATATTGGCGGCCCAGTCACGGCAGTGGTACTGGAAGTCGTGCCCCGGGAACTTCTTGATCCTCGAGACGACATTCTCGATACCACGGCGCTTGGCAAATATGAAGAGGCTCTCGGGCCACAAGGTTCGAATGATAGGGATCGCCCAGATCATTTCCGGGTTGCCTGTCTTGTCGAACCATGGCCCGGAGGCATTGGCCGCATCCCCGAGCTTTTTCACCACGGCGAAAAGCTCGCTCTTGAACTGATCCTCATTGATGGCGGAGATAAGCACCTTGTCGCTCGCGCCGCGCGCGAACGCCGCAAAGTGACGGCTCACGACTTCATCGAGCCCATGCAGCACCGAGAAGAACATGCCTTCGCGATATCCGGAATAGTCGGCCGACAGCAGCACGTCCACCAACGCACTGGTGCCCGAACGCGGCGAACCTACGATGAAGACGGGAAATTGCATTTATTTTTCTCCATTTCAACCTTGGAATGTATCGCCATTCAAGCCCGCAGGCTCTCGCGGAAGTGACTCGCCTTCGATGTCTCCGGCACGGATTCCTTCCGGTCTGCCGCCAGAGGTGATTTTGTGCGTGCCCGCTCCTCGCCCGGATCCGCCTCGGGCAACTGTTGCATGGATTTCAGCAGCAACACGGAGTTTGCGGCAATAAAGAAGCTCTTCGGAAGATCCACGGTCGATCCAGAACTCTCGTAGTGGACAAGATCGAGCGCGGGAGTGACCACCAGCTTTGCGCCCAGCGCGCGAGCTCGCAGCGCCAGATCGGAATCTTCATGATACGCGTAGAGAAAGCGCGGGGAGAAAGGGCCGAGCGTGTGGAGGAGCTTGCGGCTCGCGAAGAAACACGCGGCCCCGAAATACTGGACTTCCTGGTCGATACCCGTCTTGTCAGCAGGAAAAGTGTTCCGGCCGATCAGTTTCGACTCCACCGCGGAGAAGGCCTCGCCATGCACGATTTCCTGCTTTACCGTGATGCCCAGGCTGAGATGCTGCAGCGCGCCCATGCCATTGAATTGGCGCGCGGCGCAGATCCATTTGTCTCCCTGGCAGAGTGTGACGAGCTTGTCGTAGTCGAACCGCCGGTACTTCACGTCGATATTCGTCACCATCACGTGCTCCGTCGTGGAAAGCCGCACGAGGTGATTGACCGCGATGTTGAAGCCGAGGTTGTGGGGCGAATAAAAGACCCGGATGAATCCTCCCAGCCCTTCGGCAAACCAGCGCGCGGCCCTCACCACGTTGTCGTACCCGTCCGAGCCATTGCAAAGGATGTTGACCTCGCACTTCGATAGATCGTGGTGGTCCGGCAATGCCATCAGCCATGCCTTCAGCATCTGCGGATTGCCCAGCACCACCGCACAGATGGAATACGCGGCCTTTTCGTTCGCCGATTCAAAGACCGCGGCAACCGGGACTTCTGCCATGATCTGCTCGTGCGCAAGTGTGATCTGCGCGAGGAAGCCCGGATATCTGCTCAACAGGAACACCAATTCCTTGTGCGTCTGCTGGCTCTGCAGCAGACGGAAGCACTCCAGGTAGAGCTCGCGCGCCGACTGGCGTGGTTCGAACACGCCGGAATAATCGATGAACCGGTTATGGGCATAGACGTAAATCTGCGCTCCCGCCGGATCGAACCTGGTTGCGCGTCCTGCCATCACCACACCGTGGCGCTCGGTCCTCGGCGGCAGGTTCAGGTGCTTGGCGACATCGTCTCGCCAGTGCCAAAGACCAGCCGCATCGATGAATTCCCACTCGACCTTCCCGCCCTCCTCCTTGACCAGCAAGACGCCCAGGTCCCCGCTCTCGTGCTCGCTCCAGCCGTAAAGTACGAAGTCCCTGTCCGCGCACGCGATTCTCTCCACGTGGACATGCTCGTACTTCGAGTCGGAATACTTGCGGCGCTCGCGAAGCCCATAGGTCAGGAAGTGATCCGCCAGCCCATCGGCGGGCAGCGACTCGAGATCCGGGTTCATGCGAACGTAATTCACCGCGGACCACCCGCATAGCGAGAGCCGTTTCGTCAGTTGCGGGGCTTCAGTGGGCTGCATGTGCGACCTCGTTCATGGCGGAGTACCGGTTGTAGATGTCTTCGAACGACGTGAAGCTCTGGGCGGCGGCCACTTGCGAACGCGGCGCCGGCGGTCGCGCCAGCAATTCCTGTAGTCGCATGCGCAGGCCCCCCGCACTGCCCATCGGGAAGTAAAGCGTGCTGTCGGAAGCGGCAAACCGTTCGCGGATGGCGGGGAACTCGCTGCAGACGAGGATCTTCCCGAGTTGCAGCGCCTCATCGGCCGTGAGGCAGTAGCTCTCGGGCCAGAGTGAAGGGATAACCACGACATTGCGATCGCTGAGCAGCGCCGGCAGGTCCGACGCGTCGTAGGCACCGTGCAGGGCCACGGGAACTCGCAACGCGGCCAGTTCCGCGACTGCCTGCTCGATCCGTGCCCGGTATGCGTCGTCTCCGACAAAGTTGCCCCAGATGCCGATGTCGAATCGCCGGGCGACACTGGAGCTCATCTTGCACAAAGCCAACACGCTTTCGAGCAGCAAGTGGACCCCTTTGGTGCGGTGAATCTGGCCGATGAACGCGATTCGCAGGATGGACAAGTCGTCGTCGATCACCGCCCGGTCCCGGAAGATCGGGCCATTCGGGACCACGGTCACGGGCTTCGACAATCCGAGGGCCGTGCCCACCAGCCCGGCAGTAAACGCGCTCACCGCCGTGACGTGGTCGAACTTCTCGATCACGCGCGCGAAGTGCGCCATCCGGTGCTGAAAGTAGTCGTACCGGAATTGCGGCAGGCAGGTCGAACACCGTGCATAGCTGATCTCGGTGCAAATGTGGTTGTTGTTGTTCTGGAGCAAGTGACCATCGTTATGACAGACGAGCATGTGTTCGTGGATCGTGAACACCGAAGTCGCATCGAATCGTGCCAGGCAGGCCTGCACGAAGTCGATGCCGAATCCCATGAAATGATGGAAGTGCAGAACGGTCGGTCCGAACGACTGCACGAGTTCGAGCAGGGCGACCTGGCCCAGCTCGTCATGGTTGGTGAAGTATTCGAAATCGAAATTGGGCGCGATGTACACGAATTCCTGGGGAGCCATCTGTACGATGTCGCTGCCGGCGGGCCGCCTGGGCCCGCCGCCCACCATCGCACCGATGAACAGGGAAGTGCCCGGTCCATGGCGCCGCAGGTGGGCTTCGTGCAGATTCTTCGCGATGGTCTGCGCTCCACCCGGCACGAGATCCGGATGCATGAAGGAAAAGTAGACGGCGCGCGGCGTCGTACTGGCGATCCGGGTCGCAGGTGCATCCACCGGCTTCTGGATATCCGACAAGCCCTTCTCGGTGGCCTTGTCGATCACCGTGCGCTGCGTAGTTGCGTCTGGCAACGGTCGAGGGCGGGCCGAAATATTGCGCTTGGTCATGGTTCGTTTTCGGTTTCAGATGGGAAAGGCCGGCCGGGGCCGGCGGTCGTGCATTACTTCTTAGCCCGCGCGGGTTTCGCGGTCCGAATCACCTTGGCGGGCTTCTTCTTCGCGACCACTTTGCGCGGCGACTTGGGTTTCACTTCGGGTGGCGGAGGGGGTTTGCGGGAATCCGCAATCGCTTTGGTCACTTCCGCGAGGTTGGACTTCGCGTCCTCGTAGGTAGGCGCAAGCGCCAGCGCCCTGCGCAGGTGATTGCGGGCCTCGACGAGCTGGCCCTGGATCCGCATGAGGTTGCCCAGGTTGTTATGAGCCTCGGGCGATCGCGGGTTGATTTCCAAAGCTTTCGCATAGGCCGACGCCGCATCTTCGAGGCGACCGAGGCGCTTGTGGGCCACTCCCAGATTGATCCACGCGGAGATGAACCGGGGGTCGACCTTGATCGCCCGCTTGTGGAAGCTCACGGCCTTGGCGAAGTCCAGCCGATCCTGGAAGAGGAGCCCAAGATCGTTGTAGTAATCGGCGCGATCCGGGACGAGGATGATCGCCTTCTGCAGCAACGGCATCGCTTCCGTGGATTGCTTGAGCGCCCGCAACGCCAGGGCGAGGCCGTGCAGCACCTCGGCGTTGTCGGATTGGATACGCAGCGCTCCCTGGAATGTCTTGGCGGCTTCTTCGTACTGGCGCGCATTGTGCAGCCTGCGTCCATTCAAGATGAGTTGCTGTACCGGTGGCGAACTGCTGACGAGCGGCTCCAGCTGCTTGATGCGATGACGCAATTCGTCGGACCGCACCAGACGCGCGGCCTGCCGATAAGCTTCCAGCGCATCGCCCATTTTTCCCAACTGCTCGTGCGCCAGCGCGATCTGCGCCAACACGGAAGCTTGTTGCGTGGGCGAGGGCTTCGGGCTCGCCACGCTCATCGCGCCCCATATCTTCTGCAGCAAGGTCAGGGCGTCGGCGGGCCGCCCGGTCCGATTGAGCGTCAATGCCATCCCCATCGCAGCGGCGGCATTGTGGGGAGCCGCAGCCATCGCCTGCTGGTAGAGGTGCAGGGCTGAGCCGAAGTCGAATTTCTCGAGCCGCTGGCCAGCTTCCTGCAACAGGGTTGCAAGGGATTTAGCCATATGTGTTCAACCTTCCATCATTCGGAGATACCCCGGAACGGTCACCCTGTGAAAGTCGAATTTCTCTTCGATCGTCTTTCGCGCCTGCTCCCGCAAAGGCAAGAATCGGACCGGATCCGCCAGGGCTTCAATGGCCGCATCTGCCAGGCGCTGCGGCTGAAGAAATGGAAACAGCAGTCCATTGTCGCCGTGACTGATGACTTCTTCCACCGGGGGAGTCCCTGACGCCAGCACCAGGCACCCCGCCGACATGGCTTCCAGCATGGACCACGACAAGATGAAGGGATAGGTCAGGTAGACGTGCACCCGGGAGACCTGCAGCACCTTGACATACGTTTCGTACGGCAGCGTATCGGTGAAATGCACGCGCGAGAGGTCGAGCCCGTCCTTCACTTCGTCCAGGTATTTTTGTTTCCAGGTGGTTCCGGGCTCGGGCTTTTTGCCGTAACTGACGCCATCGCCTCCCACGATGACCACGTGGCACTCCGGCCGCGCCTGAAGAATGGCCGGCAGCGCCCGCATGAAGATGTGGTAGCCGCGGTAGGGCTCCAGATTGCGACTGACGTAAGTCAAGACCTCGTCGCCCGCCTTGAGAACGGTCCCATCGGGCAAGGTGATCTGCGCATTCGGATCCGGGGCGACGACATCGGTTTCCACGCCTTCATGCAACAGCGACAGGCGGTATCGCCAGGCCGCAGGAAAGAGGCTGCGCTGCCACGCGGTGGGACTGAAGCCCTCGTCGCAGGAGTCGAGCGCGAGCAGCTGCGTCGCGTTGGTCGTCCGCAGCCGAAAGATGTCTTCGAAACTGGATGGAAATTCAGGGTCGAACCCTACGTCGGTGCCCCTGGGGTGGTAGTAGTACTCGAAGAGGCCGACCACTTTGGCGCCGGGGAAGAAATCCCGAAGGTAAAAGCCGTCGCCCCAGCCCGGGTGGACGAAGATCACGTCCGGCTCCAGGCCCTGCTGCTTGTGCGCCGACAACGTGGTCACCACCTGGTGCCCGCGGCGCACGGCGGCATCGAACGACCGCGAGTGGGCATGCGCTCCCATGGCGGAGTCACCTGGCTTCGGATACGCAATCACGGGTACGTCCGCGATAGCGCGCGCAGGGTCCATCCAGCTTTGGTCGCCCATGCCGATGACTCGCATGCCCGGCTGACGCGCCAGGGCTGCGGCAACCCTGCGGAACTGGCCCGGAAAATTAGGATGGATGAAAAGTACGTCCAATTCGGTCTCTCATGGCTTCTTGCAGCCACTCATACGTCGGGGCTTCCCGCGTCACCAGGCATTTTGCTTTGCTCGCAGACTCCGGAATGCTCGAACCCTCCTGGACGAGCCACATCACGTTCAAGGTGTCGGATGCGAGCGACGGCACCGGGCCAGAACCGGACTTTTGCAACGCGCACAACGTGATGCACACATCCGCCATGACTGCATCGTCCGACCAATGCTCCAGGGGTACCACCCAGCAAGGCGAGCCCGCTTCGCTCAGCGAGAGCCTCAGCGCGCGCGCAACTTCGGCCAACTCCGAAGTGCCGGCCACTTCCTCCGCCCCGAGCGGAACATGGATGGCAACGCGCAGCCGCCAGCGGGTGCGATCGAGCAGCCCGCCCGCGAAGTTGACCGACGACTGCCCCCTGCCGAAGGAGCCGCCGAAATCCTGCCACCACGGCGCATCCTTCCACCGTGCTGGCTTGTCGCGAATCCACGCCAGCGTCAACAGATCCGCGCGCGCGCCGTGCAGGGAGCGGATGTCGTAGTCGTGCGACCCGACGATCAACACATGGATGTCCCCTGCGTCCTTCCAGTTGGAACCAGGTTGGAAGAAGACCACGCGTGCGTGCGGGAATTCCGACAGGATTTGGGCGGCGAGCTGCTGCATTTCATCCCCGGGCGAGGGATCGGCAACCACGCCCAGCGTGAAGGGCTCGTTGGTGATGAAACCATCACCCTGGAGCAGGCTGCGCCAGTATGCCTGCTTCGTCCAGAGGGCAGTTTGCGAGGCAAGGACAGATGCGTTGGCCTGCACCCTGTCCACGATCGACATGTCCCGCCCCGAAAGTCGCGTATGCCCATGCCGATGGAGGGCGCAGACGTCGTTGCGGCTGACGACCAGCTTGCCCAATCGCTGCGACAGGCGCAGGCAAAACTCGACGTCCTCGTAGCCATAGAAATAAGCCGGATCAAATCCGCCGACCGCTTCGAAGTCCGACTTGCGGCACAACATGGCCGCGCCGGTCACTGCGGGTACGGCCTGCGGTGAATGCTCCTGGTCGGCGCGCAATGGCGACGGAGCGACCTCATAGGGCCAGTAGCCGCCGTTGTGCAATTTGAACCGGATTCCGAGGTGCTGCACCTCGTTGGCCGGCTGTAGTGCATGGCGCGACTCGCCGACTTCCTTGATCAGTTTCATGCCGACGATGCCCACCCGCTCGTCCCGCAGCGACTCGAGGAGACGCGGCAAGCCATCGTGCAGCCAGATGATGTCGTTGTTGAGGAAGAATAGCGTATCCGCCCGCGCCAGCTTGGCGCCGCGATTGCACGAAGCCGAAAACGACGCGTTGTGGTCGAGCGCGACGACGCGGAGGTCCAGTCCACTCTCCCAGCGCTTGAGCATCCTCAAGCTGTCGTCTTCCGACGCGTGGTCGATCACGATGATTTCCGCAGCCACTGTGCTGCTGTACCGCGTCCAGGACTCCAGCATGGAATCAAGCACCTCCGCGCCGTTGCGGTTGAGAATCACCACGGTCACTTCTGGCTTGTCGAGCGGCGACGCGGGCGCGCGCCGGCGTACCGAGGCACTTGCCCGCAAGCGGGGAAGGGCGGCTGGTATCCAGCCTCTTTCGAACCGCACGAATTGCTGTCCCTTGGACAGGAGTTGCCCGTCGTCTGCGGCTACCACTTCGACGCGATGCTGCTTGCCGTCTGCGATACCTTCAGGCAACCGGACGAAGAAACCGATCAAACCCGTTGGATGGGCAAGGCGCGCGGCGAGTTCGGGGCGCAGGGCGTTGGGTCTAAACCATGCGCAAACCCTGCCATCGACGCGCAGGCATAACTCGAGCGGGCTGTTGGCGTCCGCACCGTCGAAAGCCCATCCACGAATCCCGCTGACCGTGATGCTTTCTACGGTGCCGACGACGCTCACGCGCCGCGTCAGCGGCGAGCCTCGCAAGGGCTGGCCCCGGCACTCGAAATGTAAAGGGGTGGGCGGCAGGGATTCGCATGGAACCGTATAGGAGGCCGCGTAGCCCTGGGGGTCCGGAGTGGGCGAGATCGACAGTGGATGTCTGAGCAACAGCCGGCCCGCTTCATCCCGGACGTCCAGGTTGACCCGTCCCGGTTTTGCCGAATCGAACCACACCGTTCCATTGAAGCTGCGTCCCTGCTGGCGCACCTCACCTCTTACCGGTCCGCTGCGCCAAGTTTGCACTTCCCCATGCACGCCGTCGTCGTGGTCGAGGCGAATGCCGACGTTGAGGTCGTGAGGAAATCCGTCGAGGACAGGGGAAGGAAGCGCGAACTTGAACCCGGAACGCGGCTCGGGCGGCCGGCCGCAAACCGCATGGCAGTCAGCCGGCAGTTCGATTCCCGTGAATTCCGTGGCCACATGGCGACCGTCCACCCAAAGGTGGACGGGGAGCGGCTTGATGGGACCGGTGGCCCAGCCCCATGCGAAGCCGCCGCGAATGACCAGCGGTGATAGACACTGCTGGAGCACACCCTCTTTTTATCAGAAGGTGAACTTGATCATATCCGCCGTGAGTTCGCTTGCGGTGACGCCCACCAACGTGATGGAGGTGTCATTGGCCAGATGGAACGTCACCCCTGCGGTGGTTTGCTCCGAACTGGTGACCATGTGCAGCAGTTCCTGAACATTCGTGACACCCGGGAGCTTGAACGCAAAGGTGTCATGCCCCGGCGTAAAGTCGGTGATCGTGTAGTCGCCGACGCGCGAGAAAGCAAAGACATCATCGCCCGCGCCGCCAGTCAGCGTGTCATGTCCACCACCACCGATCAGGGTGTCATTGCCGCCGCCACCAATAATCTGCTGGTTGGCACTGTCACTGGTGATCAGCGTGCCGTTGTTGTCGCCGATCTTCACCACGCCGTCGCCCGACACGAGCGCATTTTCGACGTTCTTGATCAGGAGCAGTTCGCTGGGGCTGAGGCTGCGCAGATTGAAGGCGAACAGGTCCGTGCTGCCGGAGTTGCCCGGGTCGAATGTGACTTCGTTCGACGGCAAAGCGCCGAACTTCTCGCCGGAGAGCTGCGTGCTCGGAGTGCTATTGATGAAGTCCACCATCGTGACGGTGATGCTCGGCAGACCAAGGGCTTCGATGCTCGACACGAGATCATCCACGGCCTCCAGCAGATTGGCGCGAAGAGCATCGTTGGTACCAGGCGGCAGATACTGGTCAACGATGCTGAAGAGGAAAGTACTGACCTCCTCCACGCTGATCCCATCATGGGCGGCAAACACCAAGCCAAGACCATCCGGGAGCGATACATCGAGATGCAATGTGCCGCTGTTGATGGTTCCGAGAACGGCCACCCCGTTCGGCAACAACACGCCCTGCACTTCCCCGTTGGAGCCCGTACCTGTAACCAGAATTGCACCGTCCAAGTCCGTCGTGTGGGCAGTACCTCCGACGGTATCCAACAGGAACTGATCGATCAGGGAAACGGAATGCTCATCGACAATGGCGGATAGGTCCGTTCCACCACCGATGATTGAGTCTGCGCCGGCCATTTGTAATCCCTATCCAGGTGTGGTTTCTGCTCTGTTATGTACTGCGTGCTGACCAATTTGTTCAGCATGAGCTTAAGTGTACGGGGAATAACGATTCTCGCAAAGGGATACATCTGAGGAAACTGCTACTTGTGACTTCCCACACGCCGATGAGGCTCAAAAATATGTAACTGTCTGTATCAGGCAACGCTCGACAATAAGTTTTCAACTGCCTTGCGGGCGTGTGTGCGCAGCTCGGGAACGGCGGTCGCCTCCCAAAGCTGAGCCTTCAGAAGGGGACCTACGTATCGGACGTGCGTCAACGAACGGCCGGCGCTACCGACGATGCGGTAGCTGTCATCGACGGCGAGACCCAGAGCCAGCTCGTCCACAGCCAACGCCCCGGCGTCGCGCAGCTGGACGATGAGCGGATCGCTGACTCGATTCAAGTCGCTGGAAGGCCCGGTGCAGTTGATGACTACGCCATAAGTCGCCGTGGCTGGCCGATCCGATCCCCTTGGCCGCCAGGTCACGCGCACACGCCCGTCTTCGACGCTGGCATCGATCAGTCTCCCCTGCTGGACGCTCAGCTGACCCGCGTCCATTGCGGCCCGGATGCGCCTGTAGATCGCCGGCGCGGCACGATGGCGATGCGTGTCCCAATAGGGCATGAGGTGCCGCATGAACTGCCTGCGGCCGGCAAGGCTGAGCTGCTGCCACAGTCGGGGCGTATGCGATCGCAGCCCCCCGATCACATCGCGCCAATCGTGACCCTCCTTGGCGGCGTCGCGGACGAGGGCGCGCACGCGGCGCAATTGCGCACGCACACTCGCTTCCCCGGTCAGGAAGTCCGGCGCGACCAGGCCTGCGTGCGGGGCTGTTTCCTGCTCGCGATGCGGCTGCGGTAGCAAGGCGCGGCGCGACAGCATCGTGATCGGCCCCCTGTGGCCCTGGTCGAGGAGACGCAGCACGGCGTCGTATGCGGTGAGGCCCGTGCCCACCAGCAACACATGCTCCTCAGGCTGCAGGCGCTCCAGCACGCCGTGCGACCATACGTCGTTGACCAGGGGGCCGCCGTTCCAGTGGGCATTGCTTGCGGTCGCAGGGGGTCGCGGCGTGAAGTTGCCCAGCGCGAGGATCACCTCGGTGGCTTCGATGCGCCGACCCGAGTTCAAGACCAGCGTCGGCGATTCGCCGGCCCCTTCCATATCGATGCTGAGCACTTCAGCTTCGACCAACTCCAGCTTGACGCCGTCCGCCGCGCCGGCCTGCGCCTTCAGAAGGCTCCTCTCCAGGTAGTCACCATACAGGCTACGCGGCACGAAATCGCCGCCCTTGTAGGGCAGGCCCCGGCTTTGCAGGAAGTCGATGAAGCCTGAATCCTGATCCGGATCCAGGCTCATCCGTCCCGCCGGGACATTGAGCAGGTGGCTCGGCGAATTCGTGCCGTACGCAAGCCCGCGGCCAAAGCTCAGCGAGCGGTTGATCAGGCAGATGCGGGCCGGTCCCGGCAGTTTCCGCAGCAACTGGATGGCCACCGCCATGCCGGAAAAGCCGGCGCCGACGATGGCATAGGTGGGGTGGTTTTTCATTGCGATCACAGAGTCTGGTATATTCAAAATATATCTTTAACATGTTCTTTTGCATTAATGTTTAATGCAGAATATCGCACAGCTACAACTAGTTGCAAATGAACGGCAATCAAGTCAGTGTCGACGACCTGAACGCAAAGCGGCGGCTCGCCGTCCGCTTGCGTTTGCAGGGCGAGAAGCTGACAGTTGTAACAGCGGCTACCGGTTTGAGCACCCCGACCGTCATCGCTGCGGTCAAGGCGTATCGCTCGGGGGGATGGACCGCTGTCGAAGTGAGTCCTCGCACAGGTCGGCCCCGAAAAGAGAACGAAGGTATACCCCCACGGGTCCTCTTAGCACTGGTACAGGCCATGCTCGCCGGTCCGCCAGCCGCCTCGGGGCCCGTCCCACGGCTTTGGAGCCGTGCGGCAGTCGGCGACTGGCTGGAAGCCAGAACGGGCTCACGCCCGGGCAGCGGCACGATCAACCGCCTGTGCGCTGCGCTCGACCTGGACGCGGATGACGAAGCCCTTCCCCCACCGGGGCCGGTCGATGCACGGACCACCCGGTACCACGGCCTCGAACGGTACCTCGCCGCGTGGCCGGGTATCCCCGCAGACAGCGGCAAGATCGGCCTCCTGCTGGTGAAAGCGGCTCGCGGCCAGCTGCAGTGGCTCGCGTTCGCGGGTCCGCTCGAGACGCGTCACTATCTGGCGCTGCTGTCTCATCTTCCCCCGCGCCGCGGGGCCGTGCAATTGGCCATTCCCGGATCCGCCCGCCTGCTGCGCTTGCCTGAAATGCGCGAATGGCTCGACACTCGCCGCGATGACCTGCAACTTGTCGACCCCCAGGTCGGCGAACCCAGCACAATCGCATCCCCTGCCTCCACGCGAAGCGCGCCCCCCTCGCGCGCCGAAAGGACGTCCATGCCCCTGACCCATCTCCAACGCCTCGAAGCCGAAAGCATCCACATCATGCGGGAGGTGGTGTCCGAGGTCGACAAGCCCGTGATGCTGTATTCCGTCGGCAAGGACAGCGCCGTGATGCTGCACCTCGCGATGAAGGCTTTCTATCCCAGCAAGCCCCCCTTCCCCCTGCTGCACGTCGACACGCGCTGGAAATTCCGCGACATGTACAGCTTTCGCGACCGGATGGTGAAGGACCTGGGACTGGACCTCATCACGCACATCAATCCCGAGGGCATCGCGAAAAACATCAACCCCTTCACCCACGGCTCGGCCATCCATACGGATGTCATGAAGACGGAAGGATTGAAGCAGGCCCTGGACAAGTACGGCTTCGACGCGGCCTTCGGCGGCGCGCGTCGCGACGAGGAAAAGTCGCGCGCCAAGGAGCGCATCTTCTCGTTCCGCTCCGCCCAGCACCGGTGGGACCCCAAGAACCAGCGGCCCGAACTCTGGAAGCTTTACAACACGCGCAAGCACAAGGGCGAATCGCTGCGCGTGTTCCCGCTGTCCAACTGGACCGAGCTGGACATCTGGCAATACATCTACCTGCAGAACATCCCGATCGTCCCGCTGTATTACGCCGCGACGCGTCCGGTGGTCGAGCGCAGCGGCACGCTCATCATGGTGGATGACGACCGCATGCCGCTCGCCCCGGGCGAGGTGCCGATGATGCGCAAGGTGCGCTTTCGCACGCTGGGGTGCTATCCCCTCACGGGCGCGATCGAATCGGATGCGGACACGCTGCCCGCGATCATCCAGGAGATGCTCCTCACGAAGACCTCCGAGCGGCAGGGACGCGTGATCGACCACGACGCCGCCGCGTCCATGGAAAAGAAGAAGCAGGAAGGGTATTTCTGATGTCACACACCAGCGACCTCATCGCCACCGACATCGCGGGCTACCTGAAGGCCCACGAGAACAAGAGCCTGCTGCGCTTCATCACCTGCGGCAGCGTCGACGACGGCAAGAGCACCCTCATCGGCCGCCTGCTGTACGACTCCAAGATGCTGTTCGAGGACACGCTTGCCTCGATCGAAGCCGACTCGCGCAAATGGGGCACCCAGGGCGACAACATCGACTTCGCACTGCTCGTGGACGGCTTGGCCGCCGAGCGCGAGCAGGGCATCACGATCGACGTCGCCTACCGCTTCTTCTCGACCGAGCGCCGCAAGTTCATCGTGGCCGACACGCCGGGGCACGAGCAGTACACGCGCAACATGGTCACAGGCGCATCCACTGCCGACGCCGCCGTGCTGATGGTGGATGCGCGCAAGGGCGTGCTCACGCAGACGCGGCGCCACAGCTACCTCGTGTCGCTGCTGGGCATCCGACATGTGGTCGTCGCGATCAACAAGATGGACCTCGTCGACTACAGCGAGAAGGTGTACCAGCGCATCGTCGACGAATACGGCGCCTTCGCCAAGCAGGTGGGCCTCGAGAACGTGACCTACATTCCGGTCTCCGCGTTCAAGGGCGACAACATCACGGCCACGAGCGAGAAGACCTCCTGGTATCACGGCCCCACCTTGATGGGGTACCTCGAAACGGTGGAGATCGACGAGCAGCGCATGCAGCGCGGACCGTTCCGCATGCCGGTGCAGTGGGTCAACCGGCCGGACCTGGACTTCCGCGGCTTCTCCGGGACCGTCGCGGGCGGCAAGGTACGACCCGGTGACCGCATCCGCGTGCAGCCTTCGGGCAAGGAAAGCACGGTGTCGCGCATCGTGACCTTCGACGGCGACCTGGAAGAAGCAGTCGCCGGCCAGTCCGTCACGCTCACCCTGGCCGATGAAGTGGACATCTCGCGCGGCGACCTGCTCTCGCAGGCGGATGCGCCCGCCGGCGTGGCCGACCAGTTCGAAACGACGCTGGTGTGGATGCACGACGAACCGCTCCTGCCCGGCCGCTTCTTCCTGTTGAAGATGGGCACGCAGACCGTCACGGCCTCCGTGATGGACGTGAAGTACCAGGTCAACGTCAACACGATGGAACACGTCGCGGCCAAGACCCTGGGCCTGAACTCCATCGGCGTGTGCACGCTCAACCTCGACCGGCCCGTCGGCTTCGACCCGTACACCGAAAACCGCGACACCGGCGGCTACATCCTGGTGGACCGGCTCACCAACGCCACGATGGGGGCGGGCCTGATCCACTTCGCGCTGCGCCGCAGCCAGAACATCCACGTCCAGCACGTGGATGTGAACAAGGCCGCGCGCAACGAGCTCAATCGCCAGAAGTCATGCGTCGTCTGGTTCACCGGCCTGTCGGGCTCGGGCAAATCCACCGTTGCGAACCTGCTGGAGAAGAAGCTCCACGCGATGGGTCATCGCACCTACCTGCTCGATGGCGACAACGTGCGCCACGGCCTGAACAAGGACCTTGGCTTCACCGACACCGATCGCGTGGAGAACATCCGCCGCGTCGCCGAAGTCGCCAAGCTCATGGTGGACGCAGGCCTGATCGTCCTCACCGCGTTCATCTCGCCGTTCCAGGCGGAGCGGCGGATGGCGCGCTCGCTGGTGGAAGCGGACGAGTTCCTGGAGATCCACGTGGACGTGCCGCTCGCCGTGGCCGAGCAGCGCGATGTGAAGGGCCTGTACAAAAAGGCGAGGCGCGGCGAATTGAAGAACTTCACCGGCATCGACTCCCGCTACGAGGCCCCCGAAGCGGCGGAGCTGCGCCTGCAAACCGACAAGCTGTCGCCGGAAGAATCGGTCGACCAGATTATCAAGCTGCTGCGGGAACGCGGCCGCCTGCCCTGAGACCTACAGGCCCGCGGCCACCGTGGGATAGCGCAACCGCAGGCGCAACTCGCGCTTGAGTCGGTCGTTGCGCAGGCGCCGCGACTCCCCCATGAAGCTCAGCAGCATGAGCGGCAGTTGGTCACCTGCCGTGCTTCGCGGCACTCTGGGCGGCCGCGGCAGGCCGTAACGGTCGGCCGCCAGGTCGAAGTAGTCGCCCATCTTCAGCTCGCTGTCGTCGCTGGCGTTGTAGATGCGCTGCGGCCGCCCGCGCCAGAGCGCGGCGACCATCGCTCGCGCCAGGTCGTCCGCATGGATGTGGTTAGTGTAGACGTCGTCCCGCGCATCCAGGACCGGTGTGCGCTTCTCCAGACGCTCGCGCGGCGTTCCGCCTGCACGGTCGGCTGCATAGATCCCAGGGATGCGCAGGATCGAAACGCGCGCATGCGCCGCCCGCCCGAAGTGGCGGACCGCTGCCTCCGCGTCCACTCGCCGCTGGGCGCGCGGCGTCGAAGGGCTGGTCGGCCTCGCCTCGTCCACCCAGGCGCCGCCACAGTCCCCGTAAACCCCCGAGGTGGAGCCGTAGACGACACGCGGGGGCGCGCCGCGGCGGCGCAGAGCGCGCAGCAACGCCTGGGTCCGCGGGTCGCGCCACCACTGTGCGTGGCCTTCGCTCGGCGGTGGCGCGAGGTGGATGACGCGATGCGCGATGCCCGCGAGCCGGGACAAGCTGCCGGGCTCGTCGAGGTTGCCCGCCAGCGGCGTGATGCCCCGGCGTCGCAGGGCGCCGAATTTCGCCGGCGTCGAACTCAGCGCGAGCGTGTGCACGCCCCGGCCGAGCAGGCCGGCCACGCGCGTGCCGACATCCCCGCAGCCGACGATGAGGACGCGTTCACGGCGAAAGCGCGCGGGCAATGCCCCGAGGGGGTTCTGGTTTGAGGGCAAAATCAGGAGCGGAACGAAGTCGAAAGAGCCCGAGGATACTGAAAACATGACGAGCACCCCGGCCCCCGAAGGCTCCCACCTGGTCACCGTGCAGCCGAGCGGCCGCGCGTTCAGCGCCAATGCCGGTGAACCCATTCTCGCCGCAGCCATCCGCCAGGGCGTGGGCATGCCCTACGGCTGCAAGGACGGCGCCTGCGGATCGTGCAAGTGCAAGAAGCTCGAAGGCATCGTCGTCCATGGCGTGCACCAGAGCAAGGCCCTGAGCGCGGAGGAAGAAGCAGCAGGCTATGTCCTCACCTGCTGCGGCGTACCCCAGACCGACGTCGTGCTCGAGTCGCGGCAGGTGACCGACGAAAGCGCATTCCCCATCCGCAAGATGCCTTCGCGCGTCACCTCGCTCGAGAAAAAGTCGCACGATGTGATGATCGTGAAGCTGCAACTGCCCGCCAACGACACGATGCGCTACCACGCGGGCCAGTACATCGAGTTCATCCTGCGCGACGGCGCGCGGCGCAGCTACTCGATGGGCAACGCGCCGCACAACGGGCCGGGCGTGGAATTGCACATCCGCCACATGCCCGGAGGCAAGTTCACCGACCACGTCTTCACGGCCATGAAGGAAAAGGAAATCCTGCGCGTGGAAGGGCCCTACGGCAGCTTCTACCTGCGCGAGGACTCCGACAAACCGATGGTGCTGCTCGCTTCGGGCACCGGCTTCGCGCCGATCAAGGCGGTGATCGAGCACATGCAATTCAAGGGCATCACCCGACCCGCCACGCTGTACTGGGGCGGACGCAGGCCGGCGGACCTCTACCTGGACGACTGGGTGCAGGCGAAGCTCGCGGAGATGCCCAACCTGCGCTATGTCCCCGTGATCTCCAACGCGCTGCCCGAGGACAACTGGACCGGGCGCACGGGTTTCGTCCACAAGGCCGTGCTGGAGGACTTGCCCGACCTCTCCGGCCACCAGGTGTACGCCTGCGGCGCACCCATCGTCGTGGACTCCGCGCGTGCCGAATACACCGCCCTCGCGAAGCTGCCGCCCGACGAATTCCACGCCGATTCCTTCACCACCGAAGCCGACAAGCACAAGGACCCCGTCGCCCCATGAAACGCCGCACCCTCATCGCTTCCGCCGCCGCGTCGGCCGCCGCGTTCGCCTCCCCCTTCGCGCGGGCGCAGGCGCGTCCGCTGCGCATCATCGTGCCTTACGCCGCCGGCGGCCCCATCGACGTGACCGCGCGCTTGCTGGGGGAACGCGTGAAGGATTCGCTCGGCACCGTGATCATCGAGAACCGGCCGGGGGGCGGCGGCAACATCGGCGCCGACGTCATCGCCAAGGCGCCGCCGGACGGGCTCACGATCGGCATCTCCGCCGTCGCCACGCATGCGATCAACCCGTGGCTCTTCTCGAAGATGCCCTATGACGCGGTGAAGGATTTCACCGCCATCACGCAGATGGTTCGCGTGCCCAACGTGCTGGTGATGAATGCGGACACTGCAGCAAGATTGAACATCCGCACGCTCGCCGACCTGATCGCCTACGGCAAGTCGAATCCCGGCCGGCTGAACTACGGCAGCGGCGGCAACGGCAGCGCGGGGCACCTCGCGGGCGAAATGTTCAAGCAGGGTGCAGGCATCTTCGCCGTGCACATCCCCTACAACGGCGGCAACCCCGCGCAACTGGCCTTGCTCTCCGGGCAGGTCGACTTCAACTTCGACAACCTGGCGACCGCGGCGCCCAACATCCGCGCCGGCAAGCTCAAGGCCATCGCGGTGACCACGCTGAGTCGCTCGCCCGCACTCCCCGACATTCCGCCGGTGGCCGATACGCTCAAGGGTTTCGCCATCGACACCTGGTGGGGCCTCGTCGGCCCGGCCGGCTTGCAGCGCGACGTGGTGCACAAGCTCAACCAGGCCTTCGTGACGGCGCTGCAGTCCCCGGAAGCGAAGACCCGCTTCGCGGCGCTGATGGCCGAGCCGGTCGCCACCACCCCCGAGGAATTCGCCGCCTTCATGAAATCCGAGCTCGTCAAATACGAAAAGGTAGTGAAGCTTTCGGGTGCCAAGGTCGACTAGGCATTTGCTGGGCGTCCTACGCCGCGTGTGCGAATTGTCCGACAGGGGATTTCGTTACCTCTGGCTACAGTGACTCTGCCGGAGCTTTCTCCGGCGCGAGGAGCCGGCCATGAAAGCGACACGCGATCTTCTGTGCCTTGCTGGACTGCTGTTTGCCTTGGGCGCGCCGCACCCTGTGCACGCGGAAGGTTTGTACGTGAAGCAGGAGCGCCTGGCGGGCAGCTTCTGGGGCGTGCAACTGGGCGTCGTCGACAAACCCCGCCTCTTTCTCAGTGAACCGCGTATCCAGGGCTATACCGTCGGCGTGAGCTATGCATTCACGCCGAGCCTTTCGGCCACCCTCGACGTGGAAAGCAGCAGCGACCTGCGGTTCACGGGCGTCCCGCGCGAGCCCCAGCGCACCACCAGCCTGGGCCTGCGCTATCGCTACTGAGCGACTCCCTCGCCTTGCGCCTCACTCCCCGAGGTACGCGGCCCGCACTTTCGGGTCGCTGAGCATCTGCCTGGCATCCCCCGACATCGTGATCACACCCGATTCCATCACGTAGCCCCGGTCGGCGATCTGCAACGCGCGGCTCGCGTTCTGCTCCACGAGCAGCACCGTCACGCCCTGCGCGTACACCTCGCGCACCACCTCGAAGATCTTGTCCACCATGATGGGCGAGAGCCCCATCGAAGGCTCGTCCAGCAACAGCACCTTGGGGCGGCTCATGAGCGCGCGGCCCATCGCGAGCATCTGCTGTTCGCCGCCCGACATGGTGCCGGCGAGCTGGTCCTTGCGTTCTTTCAGGCGGGGAAAGATCGTGAAGACCTTGTCCATGTCCGCCGCGATCCCGGGCTTGTCGTTGCGGATATGCGCGCCCATGAGGAGGTTCTCCGTGATGGACATCCGGGTGAAGACACCGCGGCCCTCCGGCACCATCGCGAGGCCCTCCTTGACCAGGTCCCACGCGCCGCGGCCACGAATGCTTTGGCCCAGGTACTCGATGTCGCCTTCCCTGATCGCCAGCAGGCCGGTGATGGCCTTCATCGTCGTGGTCTTGCCGGCGCCGTTGGAGCCGATCAGCGTGACCAACTCGCCTTCGCGCACCTCGAAATCGACGCCCTTGACGGCCTGGATGCCGCCGTACGCGACCTTCAGGCCGCTCACTTTCAGCAGGGTCTGGCTCATTGCGCTTCTCCGGTCGCCGCCACCGCTGCCGGCTGCGTGTGGTTGTGGCCGAGGTAAGCCTCGATCACCTTTTCGTTTCGCTGCACGTCCACCGGCGTGCCTTCGGCGATCTGCTTGCCGTAGTCGAGCACGGTGACGCGGTCGCACAAGCCCATCACGAGTTTCACGTCGTGTTCGATCAGGAGAATCGTGCGGCCGTCGTTGCGGATCGTGTCGATCAACTGGCGCAGCTGCACTTTCTCGGTGGCGTTCATGCCGGCCGCCGGCTCATCGAGGGCGATGAGCTGCGGGTCGGTCGCCAGGGCGCGCGCAATCTCGAGGCGGCGCTGGTCGCCGTACGACAGCGTGCGGGCCTTGAAGTCCGCGTACTTGCCGATGCCCACGTACTCCAGCAGCTCCTGCGCCCGCTTGGCGATCGCGAGCTCTTCCGCCTTGAACCCCGGCGTGCGGAAGATGGCGCCCAGCAGCCCGGAATGCGTGCGGATGTGGCGCCCGACCATCACGTTCTCGAGCGCCGTCATCTCCGCGAAGAGCCGGATGTTCTGGAAGGTGCGAGCGATGCCCGCCTTGGCGACCTCGTGGACGGCACTGGGCACGTACGGTTTACCCGCGAGCTCGAACGTGCCGCTGTCGGGCGTGTACAGGCCCGTGATGACATTGAAGAACGTCGTCTTTCCGGCGCCGTTCGGGCCGATCAAGCCATACACCTGCCCGCGCTCGATGGTGATGCCGACGTCCGAGAGCGCCTGCAGGCCGCCGAAGCGCTTGGAGATGCCGGCGACGCGAAGAACAGTTTCTGCCATGGGGGTCGTCTCCGTCATTTCGCCGTGTTGTTCTGCAGCGATTTGCCGTGCTCGGGCGTGGGCCACAGGCCCCGCGGGCGCATCAGCATCACGGTGATCATCGCCAGGGCGATCAGCAACTGCCGCAGGATGGCGGAATCGAGCCGGCCATCCGTCATCTGCTGCAGCGGCCCCGCGACATAGCGCAGGACCTCGGGCAAGGCGGAGAGCAGCACCGCTCCCAGGATCACGCCCGGCAGGTGCCCGATGCCCCCCAGCACCACCATCGCGACGATCATCACCGACTCCATCAGGCTGAACGATTCCGGCGACACGAAGCCCTGGAACGCCGCGAACATGGAGCCCGACACCCCGCCGAATGTCGCGCCCATGCCGAACGCGAGCAGTTTGAGGTTTCGGGTGTTGATGCCCATGGCCTTCGCGGCGATTTCGTCTTCGCGGATCGCCATCCACGCGCGGCCGATGCGCGAGAGCTGCAGACGGTGCGAGATCACGATGCTCACCAGGACGAGCCCGAGGAACAGGTAGTAGTAGAGCGACACCGACGCGATGTCGAAGCCGAACAGGGTCAGGGGCTTGCCGAGGTTCAGCCCCCAGAAATGGATGGAGTCGATCTGGTTGAGGCCCTTGGGCCCGTTCGTGATGTTGACCGGATGGTCCAGGTTGTTCAGGAACACGCGGATGATCTCGCCGAAGCCGAGCGTCACGATCGCCAGGTAGTCGCCGCGCAGCTTCAAGGTCGGCGCACCGAGCAGGATGCCGAAAATCCCCGCGAGCGCCGCGGCCGAGGGAATCACGATCCACAGTGGAAGGTGGAGCCCGTTCGGGAACGCGGCGGCGATGGCGGGGAAGGTGTCCGTGAGGTGCGGCGAGGCCAGCAGGCCGAACATGTACGCGCCGATCGCGTAGAACGCGACATAGCCCAGGTCCAGCAGGCCGGCATAGCCCACCACGATGTTCAGGCCCAGGGCCAGCAGCACGTACAGGAGCGCGGCGTCCGCGATGCGCACCCAGGCGTTGCCGCCTTGCTGGAGGATCAGCGGCAGCACGAGCAGCGCGATGGCGCCGATCGTCATCAGCACATAGCGGTTCTGGCGGTTGATGAAGTTCAACATGAAGGTGTTCCTTTAGGCCCGGTCCGCCACGCGCTCGCCGAGCAGGCCCGAGGGCCGCAGCGTGAGCATGATGATCAGCACGATGAACGCGAAGATGTCCGAGTAATGGCTGCCGAGGACGCCTCCGGTGAGCGTGCCGATGTAGCCCGAGCCGATCGACTCGATCAGGCCGAGGAGAATCCCGCCCACCACCGCGCCGGCGAGGTTGCCGATGCCGCCGAACACGGCCGCGGTGAAGGCTTTCAATCCGGGCAGGAAACCCATGGTGTGCTGCACCGTCCCGTAATTGGATGCGTACATCACGCCCGCGATGGTGGCCAGGATCGCGCCGATGACGAAGGTCGCCGAGATCACCATGTCCGGCTTGACCCCCATGAGGGCGGCCACGCGGGGGTTCTCCGCCGTCGCGCGCATGGCGCGTCCCAGCTTGGTGTAGTTCACGAGGTACATCAGCACCGCGAGCGACACCGCGGTGAGCCCCAGGATCATGATCTGCGTCGTCGTGATCACCGCGCCGCCGACCTGGAACGGCTTGGACGGCAGCAGCATCGGGTAAGGTTTGTAGTTCGGCTTGAAGATGATCATCGCCAGCGTTTGCAGAAGGATCGACATGCCGATCGCGGTGATGAGGGGTGCGAGCTTGGGGCTGTTGCGAAGCGGCCGGTAGGCGACCTTCTCGATCACGAAGTTGAGAACAGCGGCGACGACGCAGGAAATCAGGAGGGCGATCAGGAGGATCAGCCAGCCGGGCGTCCCGGGCATGGACTCCTGCATCCTGACGATGATCGCCCAGCTGGTGAGCGCGCCCACCATGAGCACGTCGCCGTGCGCGAAGTTGATCAGGTTGATGATGCCGTACACCATGGTGTAGCCCAGGGCCACCAGGGCATACATGCTGCCCAGGATCAAACCGTTGATGATCTGCTGCAGCAGTGTTTCCATAGCGCTTTCTCCGTTCTCGGCACAACCCCTCGTGCCCTCCACCATCTAGCAAAAAACCCGCCAAGGTCTCGCATTGGGCGGGTTCATGCGGGCGATTGTAGCCAGCGCCCCCTCGGGCGAAAACGTTTGGACGAGGGGGGTTTACCCTCGTTGTACACCGGGCGTCACGCGGATTCCTGCGCGATTATTTTTTCTGATCGTTCAGGTTGCGCAGCTCGCGCAGTTTCTCGGCGATGCGAATCTCCAGCCCCCGCTCCACCGGCCGGTAGAAACCCGGGTTGTCCATTCCGTCGGGGAGATAAGTCTCCCCGGCGGCGAACCCGCCCTCCTCGTCGTGGGCATAGCGGTAGTTCTTGCCGTAATCGAGCTCTTTCATCAGCTTCGTCGGCGCATTGCGCAAGTGCAGTGGCACGGGCCGCGTGCCGTCCTGCTTGATGAAGGCCTTGGCCTCGTTGAAGGCGGTATAGGCGGCATTCGACTTCGGCGCCATCGCCAGGTAGATCACGCACTCGGCCAGCGCCAGTTCGCCCTCCGGCGACCCCAGCCGCTCGTAGGTTTCCGACGCGTCGAGCGCCATGCGCAGCGCGCGGGGGTCGGCCAGGCCGATGTCCTCGACAGCCATGCGGATCATGCGGCGCGCCATGTAGCGCGGGTCCGCCCCGCCATCGAGCATGCGCATCAACCAGTAAAGGGAGGCGTCGGGGTCCGAGCCGCGCACTGATTTGTGCAGGGCGCTGATCGTGTCGTAGAACTGCTCGCCGCCCTTGTCGTAGCGGCGCATGCGCTCGCCCAGCACCTTCAGCAGCCACTCGTCGCCGATGCCGGCGAGCTTCTCCTGCATCGCCGCGACGGCGAGCGTTTCCAGGGTGTTGAGCAGCCGGCGCGCGTCGCCGTCGGCATAGGCGACCAGGCGCGCGAGCGCCTTGGCTTCAACCGGCGGCACCGCGCCGATGTCCTGCGCCTTGGCCACGATCAGCTCGAGGTCAGCCGGTGTCAGCGGCTGCAGCACGTACACCGCGGCCCGTGAGAGCAGCGCGGAATTCACTTCGAACGACGGGTTCTCCGTGGTGGCGCCGATGAAGGTGAAGAGGCCGGACTCCACGTGGGGCAGGAAGGCATCCTGCTGGCTCTTGTTGAAGCGGTGGACCTCGTCGACGAACACGATGGTGCGCCTGCCTCCGGCACCCGAAGCGTTCTCCAGCGCCGTGCCCTGCGCCATCTGCGCCTTCTCGACGGCGTCGCGGATGTCCTTGACGCCGCCGAGCACCGCGCTGATGGTGATGAACTGCGCGTCGAAGGCGTCGGCCATCAGGCGGGCGATCGTCGTCTTCCCCGTTCCGGGCGGCCCCCAGAGGATGCAGCTGTGCGGCTGGCCCGATTCGAACGCGATGCGCAGCGGCATGCCCTCGCCCAGCAGGTGCTGCTGGCCGATGACCTCGCCCAGCGTCCGGGGACGCAGGCGTTCGGCCAGCGGTGCATGCGCGGCGGCGGGTGTCTTGCTCACCGTCCGAGTATAGGAAGGCTACTGCTTGACCACGTCGGCGCCCTGCGGCGGCTTGAACTGGAAGGCGTCCGGCGCCACCGCGGCGTTCAGCTCCATCTTGTTGAAAGTCAGCCGCGAACGCTGGCCGAAGCTGTCCAGGATCTCGAGTGCCGAGAGGTCGTTGCCACGAAAGCCGATCATCACCGAGTGCAGCTGGCCGTCTTTCGTCCTGGGCGTGGCATGCACCCACTGCATGCCGTCCTTGTCCGGCGCGGCCTCGAGGTTGAAGTCCTTGCGCAGGCTCGCGAGGTCAGGCGCGGCGGCGATCAGCGCGGCGGGCGTCGAATTGAGCACTTGCGCCTGCTTGCGCGAAGTGACCTGGTTCAGGTCCACGTCGTGGATCCACAAGGTCTGTCCGTCGGCGACGATGATTTGCTCGAACGGCTTGCGATAGGTGAAGCGAAAGCGGTTGGGACGCGAGAAGTCGAAGGTGCCGGAGGATGTCTTGCTGCGCGCGGCCTGCCCGTCCCTGGAGGGGCTCGTCACGACCTGGGTGAAGTCGGAATGGCCGGACTTCGCGTTCCTGACGAAACTCTCGAGCGCATCGAGGCCCGAGGCCCACGTCGGGAGCGAGGAAGCCAGCAA